>JBBAAC010000097.1:0-8684 GCA_041658465.1 bacterium
CGCCTGCATCTGCTCGTTTAAGTAGTACTCGCGCTGCGTCTTCTCCATCTGCTTCTTCACGCGCGTGCGGATGCGGCGCTCCACCTGCAGGATCTCGATCTCGGACTGCATGAGCGAAAGCAGCTTCTCCAACCTCCCGGAACAGGATATGATCTCGAGTATGCTTTGCTTATCGGGGAGCTTGAGCGAGAGGTGCGCCACGATGGTGTCCGCAAGCCTCGACGGGTCTTCTATGGTGGAGACGGACGCCAGCATCTCGGGCGGTATGCGCTTGTTGAGCTTGACGTACTGCTCGAAGGTGCTCTTCACGCTGCGCATGAGAGCTTCGACCTCGACGGTAACCTCGGCATCTTCGATGAAGGCTTCTGCTTCGACGAGGAAAAAGTTCGGGTTTGTCACGAACTGCGCGATACGGGCGCGGCGCTTGCCCTCCACCAGCACCTTGACGGTGCCGTCCGGCAGGCGAAGCAGCTGGATGATCGATGCCAGCGTGCCGATCGGGTAGATATCCTCGTTCTTCGGGTCGTTGGTCTTCGGGTTTATCTGAGCGGAGAGGAGTATATCCTTCTCCTTGTTCATCGCCTCCTCAAGGGCAGCGATGGATTTCTCACGGCCAACGAAGAGCGGCACGACCATGTGCGGGAATACTACGATGTCGCGCAGCGGAAGTAGCGGCACCAGCACTCGGTCGCTCATATTGAAGTCCTGATGCATGTCGTCACTCATCTTTGTCTACCTTTCTTTGGAAAGAGGCTCTCCCTTTCGAAGCAGGAGGCAGGAGGCAGGAAGCAAGAGACATGAAAAATTCAAAGCCTTCTTTTTCATACTTCCTGCTTCATGTCTCATGCTTCAATCAGGCCGTGTCCGCTTTGCGCTCGTTATCATACACGATGAGCGGAGGCTTCTTGCGCAAGATCACGTCCGCGTCGATGTGCACCTCGCGGACATTCTCCCTGGAAGGCACGTCGTACATTATCTCCAGCATTACCGATTCCAGAATGGCGCGCAGCCCTCGCGCGCCGGACTTGCGGCGGACCGCCTCCGTGGCTACTGCTTCCAGCGCGCCCTTCGCGAACTCGAGCTTGACCTTCTCCATCTCGAACAGGCGCTGGTACTGCTTCACAAGCGCGTTCTTGGGCTGGGAGAGCACCTGCATGAGCGCCTGCTCGTCCAGCTCGTCGAGCGCCGCGATCACCGGCACGCGGCCCAGGAACTCCGGGATCATGCCGTACTTTACGAGGTCTTCCACCTGGACCTCGCGCAAGAGCTCGCCCAGCTTCTTGTCGGTCTTTCCCTTCACCTCGGCGCCGAATCCCATCTTCTTCTCGCCGATGCGGCGCTCGATCGTGTCGTCCAGGCCCACGAAAGTGCCGCCGCAGATGAAGAGTATGTCGCTCGTATCGACCGGGATGAACTCCTGCTGCGGGTGCTTGCGGCCGCCCTTCGGCGGGACAGACGCCACCGTGCCCTCTATGATCTTGAGAAGCGCCTGCTGCACGCCCTCGCCTGAGACGTCGCGGGTTATGGAGGGATTCTCGGACTTGCGGCTGATCTTGTCTATCTCGTCTATGTAGATGATGCCGCGCTCCGCGCGCGCCTTGTCGAAATCCGCCGCCTGCAGGAGGTTGAGGATGATATTCTCCACGTCCTCGCCTACGTATCCCGCCTCCGTGAGCGTGGTGGCATCCGCGATCGTAAACGGGACCTTGAGAAAGCGCGCCAGCGTCTGTGCGAGCAGAGTCTTGCCTGTGCCGGTGGGGCCGATGAGCATGATATTGGACTTCTGTATCTCCACATCGTCGCCTTGCCTGCGGCCGCGCGATTCAATTCGTTTGTAGTGGTTGTGCACGGCGACCGAGAGGACCTTCTTGGCGTGTTCCTGGCCGATCACGTAGTCGTCCAGCACCTGCTTGATCTCTACGGGCTTGGGAACGCCCAGCCGCTCGCCGCCGTGACGGGTGCGCACGTTCTCTTCAGCGATGATGTCGTTGCACAGCTCGATGCATTCATCGCAGATATAGACCGTGGGCCCGGCGATGAGCTTGCGCACCTCGCGCTGGTTCTTTCCGCAGAAGGAGCACGACAGGTTAATCGGATCGTCAATCGGGAGCTTGGTCATAACACCTCTTTAGTGCGATCGTTCGATCGCACGATCGCACCAACGCACTAACGCACGGTTTATTTCTTTTCTCCCTCTGCAATCTTTGCCGGACGGTACGTCACCACCTCGTCGATAACTCCGTACTCCTTTGCCTCTTTGCACGTCATGAAGAAGTCCCGGTCTGTATCGGCCTGGATCTTCGCGAGATCCTGCCCCGTGTGGCGCGCGAGCAGGGCATTGATGTCCTCGCGCACGCGCAGGATCTCCTTCGCGTGTATCGCTATGTCGGAGGCCTGGCCCTGGAAGCCACCCATGGGCTGGTGAATCATGATGCGCGCATGCGGCAGCGCGAAGCGTTTTCCCGCAGCGCCCGCCGCCAGCAACACAGCCCCCATACTCGCGGCCTGGCCCATGCAGAGCGTCGATACGGCGGGCCGCACGTACTGTATTGTGTCGTAGATAGCGAGCCCCGCAGTCACAACCCCGCCCGGGCAGTTCACATAGATGTGGATGTCCTTGTCCGGGTCCTCGGATTCGAGAAACAGGAGTTGTGCTATGATGACGTTAGCGAGGTCGTCCGTGATCGGCGAACCGATAAAGACGATCCGGTCCTTGAGAAGCCTCGAATAGATGTCGTACGCCCTCTCGCCGCGGTGGCTCTGCTCAATGACCATCGGGACCAGCTCATTTTTGATCATATAACCCCAATTTTTGTTAAAAAACCTGAAAAATGAATTAAATTACCCCTTTTTTGGCTTAACCTCTGCAACCTTAGCCTTGCTTACCACAAAATCAAGGGTTTTCTCGAAGAGCATCTGGGCCTTGAGCCCGTCCATCATCTTATTCTTCTCAAAGTGCTCGCGGATCTGGGCCGGCGCGCTGCGGTACTCGGCGGCGATATGGTTGATCCGATCGTCAAACTCGGCGTCAGTGACCTCGATCTTCTCCTGTATCGATATCGCCCTGGCGAGCATGAAGCCGCGGGCGCGGTCCGTGGCCTCTTTAATGTTCTCGTGCACGAACTGCTTGGGGTCGATCTTGGCGTCCGTAAGCTTCCGGCCCTGCGCCTCAAACCTCTGGCGGAGCTGCTCGAGCATGTTTCCGAGTTCGGAATCGATCAGTGTAGTGGGCACCTCCAGATCCTGGTTATTGGCGATGATCTGGCGGATAGCATGCTCGCGCAACGTGGAGCGCTTCAAGTTCTCCTTGTACGCTGCGATGCGCTCCTTGAGGTCCTTGCGCACAGCAGAGATGTCCTGGAAGTCGCCGAGCGACTTTGCGAAGTCGTCGTTGATCTCGGGGATCACCTTGCGACGGAGCTCCTTGAGCTTGACGCGGAATTCGCCCTTTTTGCCCGCGATCTCGCGCTTGAAGAAGTCCGTGGGATAGTGGAACGCGATGTCTCGCTCCTCCTTCTCCTTCATCCCCTTGATCTCCACCTCAAACTGCTCGAGCAAGGCGCCGGTCCCGAAGTCCACGACGTAATCCTGCGCCTCGCTGCCCTCAAAGCTCTGGCCGGCGGCGGCGCCCTTGAAATCGATCATCCCCAGCATCCCCGGACCCAACTCGCCCTCGGGCGCGGGCTCGAGCTGCGTCATCTGCCGCTGCAGCCTATTGAGTTCCGCCTCCACCTCCGAGTCCTTTATCTCCACGCCTTCGCATTCCAGCTTAAGATTGTCGTATCCCGCCGCCGCCACCTCGGGGTAGATCTCAAATATCGCTTTATACGTGTACGGCTGGCCGCGAACGATCCTGCCCTTCGGCTCGATCTCCGGGTCGGAGAGCGGATTGACCTGGGCCTCCTGCGTGGCAGCGGGATAAGATACGCGAACCAACTCCTTGACCGCCTCGACCTCTATATCCTGGCCGAATTTTTGCGTCAGGACCTGCTCCGACACCTTTCCCTGACGAAAACCAGGTACCTTGGCCTCTTTTTTGACCTTCTCCATGGCAGAATCAAAGGCGCGATCCACCATCTCCGCGGGCGCCTCGATTGTGAGCGCCTGTCTTATCGAGCTGATTTTCTCAAGCGTGCTCTTCATGAAACCCCCTCTAAGCTGAAAGGTGAAAGCTGAAAGCTCAAAGGAAAAACTGTAGTGCTACAAGGTGTTGCTTTGAGCTTTGAGCTTTGAGCTTTGAGCTTTGAGCTTTGAGCTTTGAGCTTTGAGCTTTGAGCTTTGAGCTCGATTTTTGGTGCGAGGGAGGGGAGTTGAACCCCTATGGATTTCTCCACCAGATCCTAAGTCTGGCGCGTCTGCCAGTTCCGCCACCCTCGCCTCTTTGGGACTGGTCCCGAAAAAAACGGCCTGAAACCTGCAAAAAGTTCCGACTAACCTAGCGATTCTCCCATGCGAACGCAAGAAAAAGGGGGGTCAAGAGACCAAATTGCTATATTTTTCTGCAACCAGGGTCCAAGAGACGCCGTTTGTGTGCGTAAGATGGGTGACCTTGAGCGGGAGACCCTCAACAAGCCCTAAAACCTCATCCCTGCGCCAATAATGGGCGATGGGCGGCAGGAGCTGGTCAAATACCATGGCCTCCGCGTGCCTGAAGGAGCGTTCCTTTAGCCTTGTCAGGTAGTCATCCCTGTGCGGCAGGAGCAGATAGGCCTTTAAGAGGGCGGTGAACCCGATGGCTATGTATCTCGTGATCGCCGGGTGGATCCGCGAGGTGATATAGGCCCTCAGCGGATCAAAAAACTTCAGATAGCGTAGGTTCCCCTCGCGCGCATAGACCCAGAGGATCAGCGTGCCGCCCGGCTTGAGGGCCTGCACCAGCTTCTCCACCGCCTTTCTCGGGTGCTCAAGGTGATGGATCACGCCGATGCAGAAAACGACGTCGAACTCGTCCCTTGTCGTGATGTCGTAGATGGACTCGAATCCGACCGCGCAATTCGGAAACTCCTTCAGGTTCTCCCGCGCGACGTTCACGGTCCTCTCGTCGTAGTCGAATGAATAACCCGACGCGGCGCCGGACTTGAGGGCCCAGAGGCTGTTGCGGCCGATGCCGCAGCCCGCATCCATGAAGCGCTTTCCCCTGAAGAAGGAGAGCGGCACAGGGTTGATCCATTCCCTGAACTGCTTTTCGTGCAGCGGGATTATCTCGCGATAGATATCCCACTCGTATCCGAATTTTTTTTCGGTGCCGCCGAGCATCTACATATCTCCTTGGGAAAACTCCGCGACCGCGAATAGCTGCGCACCGCTCTTGCTCGAATTGAGCCTGAATGCAAGCCGAAGCAGGAAACAGGTGAAATTCTCCAACGGGCCGTAAGCCTCTTCGCTGAACCGTTTCATCGTGGCATCCGGATCTGCGTTTGCAAACCTCTTCGAGAGGTCGTGGAACGGAAACCCGGAGTTCCATACTCGCAAGGGCTTCCAGCCCGCCTCTATGAGCAGGGCTTGCATCTCGACGGCGCTGTAGTGGCGCCTGTGCCCCACGCGCCTCTCCGTCTCCCACATCCTGCCGCTCTGCGTGGAGAGGAAGAGCCTGCCGCCCGGCCTTGCCAGGGCGCGCGCGTTCTGCAGAAATATCAGCGGATGATCGAGGTGCTCTATGATCTCCGACGCCATGACCGCATCGAACCGGTGCAATAGCTCAGGCGGAAACTCCTGCTCGCAATCCAGGTCGATCGAGTGCCACGATGTAGACGGACCGCGCATACTGTTCGCGTCGATGAGCATGGGCGACAGGTCTATTCCGCACAGATGCATGGCCGGATTTTTCTTCCTGATCTCATCCAGGAGCTCGCCGCTCCCACAGCCCAAGTCCACAAGGCTCTCCGGGCCCAACTCCGCCAGAAGCTTCAAAAACGTTGCCATGCGAAACCTGGGCGCGGCCATCTTGCGCCAGTAATCGGTGCGGCCAGGGCACTGCCTGAGATAGTATTCGAGGTTCACGGCCCTGGCCTGGGACTCTTTGCATCGCTCGGTCATTGTTGGTACATTCCGCGCATGGATTTCAATACAGGAACGGGAAAGCGCACCCTGCTGCTGCTGCTTTCCCTCGTCTTCCTCTTCAGGATCATCTTCTCTCTCCACACAGAATACTACAACATAGATTCGCAGATCCAGCAGTTCTTGGCGGAGATGCTGCACGCAGGGGTGCCACAGGGCCAGGTGCCGCTCTCCCACGCCATTCCGACCGCGGTGATCACGGCGCTGGCGGCGATGCGCTTCTTCTATCAGAATTCGGTAGACTGGATACTGCACCTGTCCAACATCACCTCCGTCTCGTATTATTGCGCCACGCTGGCCGCGATCTATCTCTTCGGCCGAAGGCTCCTCTCTCCCGCCGCCGCCCTGACCGCGTGCGCGATCTTCGCGCTGAATCCCGTCGTCTATAAGTTCACCGCGATAGGCGAGCCGTATGCCGGCTATGCGTTCTTCCTCGTTTGCTTCTTTGCAGCGCTTCGCTGGCACGCTGAGAAGGGCTCGATCTCGAGCGCGACGCTCCTGGGCCTCGCGATCGCCCTCTGTTCGATGTCGCGCAAGGAGGGCGTGCTCGTCTATGGAGTGGCGCTACTCTCCACGGCGTTTCTGCCCGGCTGCACCACGGCAAGGGCGAGGCTCCGATGGATCGCCTGGCCGATGCTCGTGAGTGTGGCGTCGCTCATGCCGTGGTTCGTTTTCCTCTACAGGGCCGAGGGCATCATACTCAACCGCCCTGTGACAGACATCATCCTGATGAAGGGACCCGGCGGCGGGCTCTCCTATCTCGTGGAGAGGCATGCGATGTGGGCATTTGGGCCGCATGCATGGTATCACAAAGCGATAAATCTCGCGGGCTACCTCTATTACTTTCTGCGCAACAATATAATGAACCTCGGCCTGTGGAGCATCCCGCTGGCCGTGGGCCTCGTGCGCACTGCAAGGGATCGCAGGTACTGGCCGCTCTTTCTCTACATCATCCTGCACATAGTCTCGGACCTCGCGTTTCACTTTCAGATGGAGGCCGACCAGGCCAAGGACATAGGCGCGTCGTTCATCGCATATGATGCGTCCAGGTACCAGATCGCGTGGATTCCGGCGGAATCGATAATCGCGGCGGCCGGACTCTTCTCGATCCTGGAATTCGCGCGCGGCGGAAAGTTCGGGGCAGGGAGGCTCGCAACCATCATGCGCGCGAGAGCGCTCCCCATCGCTGCGGCAGCGCTCGCTGCCATCGCCATCTTCATGAACGGCCACGACGCGTTCATTCTGCAGAAGGAGCTCTGCGCGAGGGGCAGATACGACAACGTCGTAAATCCCATATTGGACTGGAGCACGCCGTGCGTTGACCAGAGGCCGTTCTTCGCCGTCGCGCGCGTGCTGCGCGAGAGCGGGGTGAGCCGCGCGAAGGTCGCGGTCATAGCGCCGTACGGCTCTTCGACCGACCTCATATTCCTGGAGGCGTTCGGCGGGCCGCAGGATTATGTCACCTGCTCGTTCGGCGATTATCAGTGGATCAAGGGCAAATCCGTGTATGTGGATGGCGGGCAGCTCATCTCCAGCGATATGTATATGACCGATTCGCCCGGAAAACCAACCGGGGCCGCGTATTCCTGCCACGAGCTGGCGGATCCTTCCGCGCTCGATTCGCTCGGCATCGAATATATGCTCATCGACAGGTCGTTCGCCCGTGCATTTCCGGGCCTGCTCGAGACGGCGCGCACATGGACTCCCGTGGCCGGAAGCGATCTCGTTCAGCTTCTCAGGCGGCCGCAGACCCTGCCGGCTTCGCGCAATGGAACCGCAGCAGATGCCCCGCCTCCGGCCGAACGGCCCCTGCTGGATCTGAAAAAGATCGGGCTCAATGCGCCCGCGCTCTCCCGCCACGGCTCTCTCATAGTCGCTGGAGACCGGATCTCGTTCTTCGACCAGGAGGGAAACGAGCTCTGGCACAGGGTAATGATGCAGGAGTGTTTCTATCCGCTCGACTCGCAGGGCGAACTCGCAGTTACGTTCGAGAAGTGTGGCTTCAGGCTCGACGCTGCGATCATCCCCGTGGAAAGAATGGGCCTGCTCGCCATGAGCCCCTCCTCGAGGCCCATCGCACACGACATTAGCGGCAAAACAGAGTTCGTGACATTTGCGGACAGGAGATTCTCGTCAATAGACACCGAGACCAATACCGTGACTGCGATGGGCGCGACCGATGTCCCGGCAATCGCCGCGAAGGTCATGGGCCAGGACAGGGCATGGCTGCTCACTCAAACGGGCAGGAGCGTGATCATCGCCTTGTCCGACGGCAAGGCCGTGGAGGAATATTTCTGGAAGAAAACGCCGGGGCTAGGGCCATGGCTCGCGCAGGGGAATGCAGTAAGCTTCTGCGCCGACGGCGCGCTCGTCTCGCTCGCGATCCCGGACGGGCGCGTGCAGAGGCGGGTCCCGATCGACGGCGTCTGTTTCGATATTGCCGGAGACGGAGACGACAAGAGGCTCTTCGTCTCAACATCAGAGGGCGTCTTCTCCGTCAGCGGCAATTCCCTCCGGGGGATCTCGGACGACAAGGGCGCCGTAAAGCTCTCCTTCGACACGGGCACCGGATTCCTCGGCGCGGGATCCCTTGACGGCCATTTCACCGAATGGGACGGCCAGGGGAG
>JBBAAC010000098.1:0-8604 GCA_041658465.1 bacterium
GAGCTGGTCCTCGTTCTGGATCGACTTGAGCAGGCCCCTCGTGATGAAGATGAATCCTCCGGGCGCCGCGAACGCGTTGACTTCGTCGCTGCGAAGCACCGCGAAGTGATAGCCGCCGAATGTGACCGGCCTGTCGGAATGGTAGGCTACGACCAGACCCACCTTGTTCACGTATTCATCGAGCGCCGCATTGCCCATCAGCGGGTACTTGTCGATGATCATCGCTGCCACTGCGCGGCCGATATAATGTTCCTCGGACGGCGTTATATCTTTCGAGGCCGCCGCTATCTGTTGGACCCCGCCTATGCCGCTGGATACCGCCTGGCCGATGTCGAATGCATGCGCCTGCGCTGCGAGTGCGATTGCGGCTATTGCTCCGAATATTGCGAAGATGCGTTTCATTGTGTCCTCCTTCATGTCATCTATTGAGTCCTGCAAAATACTGTGACAAACAACCCCTCCCCTTTGTAAGGGGAGGATGGGAGGGGCAGACCATGGATGGAACAATGATCTACCTCCCCTTTCCCCTCCTTACAAGGGAGGGGTACATAAGTATCACTTATTTAACTTCCCGCTCGCTATGAACTGATTCAGCTCTCCCTGTGACACCGTGGTCCGCTCCATCCTGTCGACCTGCGCATATGCCGCCGCGAGTTGGGCGTTGTCCTTCTTGTACTGGCCCTCGACCTGCGGATTGAAGCCTTTACCGGCGAGCGCGGTCTCGTCGTGCGATACGCCCTTTGCCGCGTAGTTCTTGCCCGCGTCGACCGAGGGCTTTGCCGTGCCGGTGGCGTTCTTGGGGATGAAGCCGTGCGGCTGAGAGATCTGGTACCAGTTGCCATCCTCGCCGGTCACCTCGACGCCGGCGCCGTACGGCAGCGTGCCGACAGTGGCCGACATATAGTTGGCCTGGGCCTTCACCGGCACTTCGCGCACCTGCACCGAGAGTTGTTTTGCAGCATGCGCTGCACTGGCCGCCATGCATATGGCCACCAGCGCAGACAACACTATGATTTTTTTCCGACTCATTCGAGCCTCCTTTTGTTTACCCCTCCCCTTTGTAAGGGGAGGGAAGGGAGGGGTAGATCACGATCTACCTCCCCTTTCCCCTCCTTACAAAGGAGGGGAATCAATTTTTATTTCTCAGTGAACGTTATCACGCCGTCAAAATTCTCCGGCGGATTCGAGGCGTACTTATCGCACACCGACAGGTAGTATGCAACGACCGAGTCGCCCTTGCCGCCGAGCTCCTCGAACGCTGCCTTTGCGCGACCAAAATCCGCAGAATTGAATCGCTGCATGGCAGCGCCGAATTTTGCAAGCTCGTCCAGCGCAGCGGGGTCAAGCCCCCCCTTTGCGGCCAGCGGCTCATAGATCGCAATCGGCTCGGAGCGGCCCTTGACCCGCACGCGGCCGATCAGCCTCGCCTCCACCGCATCTTGCGCCTCACGATATGTGGCCTCGCTCACGATTATGCGCGTGCCGAACTTCTTGTTGAGGCCCTCCAGCCGGGATGCGAGGTTCACTGTGTCGCCGATCGCGGTGTAGTTGAAGCGCAGGTCCGAGCCCACGTTTCCCACCACCGCGTTGCCGGTATGTATGCCGATCCTGGTCTGAAATTCCGGCATGGCCTCGAGCGCCTTCTGCACCTCTATCGCCGACAGAACCGCGTGCGCTGCGTGGTCTTTGATAGGGAGCGGGGCGCCCCAGAATGCCATCACTGCATCGCCGATATATTTGTCGAGCGTACCCTCATGCCCGGTGATGATCCCTGTTACCTCCGTGAGATATCTGCACAGCCGGCTCACGAGCTCTGTGGGCGACATGCCCTCAGAGATCGAGGTGAAGTTCGCGATGTCTGAGAAGAACACCGTGACTTCCCGTTCCTCTCCGCCCATGCGCACGTTGTCCGGGTCCTTTGCGATCTCGCCCACAACCGCGGGCGAGAGGTACTGGCCGAACGCGCGCTTGATCGCGCGGCGCCGTTTGCCCTCGGTCATGTAGTTTCTAAGGATCACCGCAAACGAGGAGAGCGCAAGTGCTGCGATCGGCGCTGCGAGCGGAATCCACATCCCCTTCCAGAAGGAACAAAACGCCAGCGCGATGTATGCGCACGCAATGCCCGCGATCCACGCGATGATGTGCGAGAGCCGCGAGACCTGCGAGAGGCCAAGGGCAGCGCCGAGCGCCATGAGGAGGATAATGACAACGCGCGCACCAGCATGCAGAGGTGTTATGAACGAGTGGCGCAGGAGCGAGTCAATGACGGTCGCGTGCACCTCGGGGCCGGGATAGACCTTTGCCAGCGGCGTGGGCTTGAGGTCGTAGAGCCCCGGCGCAGCCACACCTATTATAATGATACGGTCCTTGAGCACTGCAGGGTCGAGGTCGGGCTTTTTACCCTCTGATATCTGCTGGTTAGAGATCAGGACCTGTGCCAGCGGGTAGACGGGGTATGAGTCCACGCCGCCGATGTAGTTGATCATCAAATTGCCGTCGTCATCCAGCGGCACGCGTCTGCCGTCTATCTTGAGGTCTGTAGGCGATTTCCAGTCGATGGAGCCGAAATGTGCCACATTGCCTGCTACTTCTGCTGCTGCCAGCGGCAGGATCGAGTCGTCAAGCCTTACAGCCAGCGGCAGCCTGCGGAAGATTCCATCTGCGTCTGGTGCCACCTGCGCGTTGCCGAATCCTGCTGCGTGTTCTGCAATTACAGGGATCGGCGCAGACTTGAGTGAGCGCACCTCCTGCAGAAAGGGCTGCGGCTTTGCGCCAAACGGCATGTGCGCCTGCTCAAGGATCCTGGCTGCCGTGCCCTTTGCCTCGCCCTCGTCTTTGCTCGCGAAATAGACGAAGTATGATGGCGGACCCGCTGCAATGCCTTTGGCAAAGCCCTCATCGTCCGCAACGCCGTAGGAAGAATCCTCGGAGAAGAAGAGATCAAAGAGCACGGCCTTTGCTCCACCGCGCCGCGCGAATTCGAGCGCGCCTGCGTAGAGCTCGCGGGGCCACGGCCACGTGATGCCCATCTCTTTCATGGTGTCGAGCGAAGGCTGGTCCACGTAGAGCAGCGCGACATTCTCGCCGCTCCCCTTTGCCGCATGGCGCGTGGCCATCATGCGCAAATCATATGTCTTGTATTCAAGCGCGTGCAAAAGCCCGGTGACGTCGAGCACAGCAAAGATCGCTGCGGCCGCGACGCCTATGACAATGCCCCAGAGGGCGTGACGGGTGCGTGGTGTCACGCAAGAAGAATCCCGTGGTATCGTCCGCTTGTCAATACATTGACACGCAGCCCATTTTTTTCAGAATGATAAACAGGTCAGGCGCTTGATCCGCCATAAGTCATTGAAACCAAGCGATTTAATATATTTTCTGTGAAAGCGCTTTCTGGTGTATATTTTGCAGGAATAATAGAGTGATGCGATTGTTGCTCTTTATGCAGGGGCAGAAATCCAATAACGGAGGTGCACCATGTGGTACAAAACCCTTTTTGCCGCAATTGCCGTGATCGCGTGCCTTATGCTCCAGTCATGCGGAAAAGCAGCAGAGCAGGGGCCTGCCGTAAGCGGCACACAGCCGGCAGCAAGCCCCCCGGCGACCGTGGAGCAGGCACCGGAAGAGGCAACCCCCTCGCCCCCTGGCGAAGTGCAGACCCCGCAAGCGGGCGGGCTATTTTCAGGCTGGCAATTAAGAACTAAGGGGAAGGATCCGGAGCCATCCCCAGGCTTGCACCATGAATCTGAACAATACCCCGCAGTCACAGAAGTGACGCGGATTCTTTATTATCCTAGTACTTCAATCATACGCGACACGCGTACATATAAATTTGAATACCTTGATAACCCTGATGAGACGCACACAACTAAGATCACGGGTCCGAACAAGTTCTTATCAGAGTCCATATTTGATGACTCTGGGAGACTGCTTAAAGTATCGATGAAAGATGTCAGCGCTGACGTCATTACTGTGTTCGCTATTACCTATTCAGATAAGGAAGGCTGGGAGCGGGTAATAAATGAAATTATACAAAGCGGTACTAAAATCAGTACGGGTATAGTTGCGACGACCCCACTCTGGAAATATGTTTACGCGTATATACAGCCAAAAGGTACGCAAGCGAACCCACACTATGATGTGAAGGTCAGCCCGTACGACAAAAATACTCAGAATTTTGGCGAGCCTTCTAAATTCCTCAGTCTTCCCTACAAAGCGATAACATTGGATGATATTCAGTTTATGATCCCTCAAGAATATTCCGAAAGTGTCATTATGATGTTGCCTGCGCATCAGGAGATACCGTTTAAAAATATATTTCTAGATTACGATTTACAAACTGGTGCGATCGATAAGTATGGCTATAACTTTATTGATAACACTGGCAAAGTATATCCTGACAAAACACATAATAGGGTTGGCACAATCTCCGATAAGGATAAGGATGGCAATGTTAACCAGCTTGTAATAGCGGCAGGTGATTCATCCGCGAATTTAAATAAGGTCATGGGGAGTAAATGGGAAAATCAAACGCCAGGCTGCATAAGGGGTGTGGAACTGGTAAAGGAGAATGTTGAGGATTCTTCTTCTTCCGTAATTGAATCCCGCACCTTCAAATATGAGTGCATAAAGACCATGCCCCGCATGCCGCCGCCGGACCTTGCGATCCCGTTCCTGGGCACGGGGCTTGTTGAAAATGGGATGCCTTCCCTCCTCTTTATGGACCGGATCGACCATCTGGTCGGCAACTACGGCATCGGCCTGGTGCCGCTGTTTTGAGCGCGATCGCTTGAATGTGAGCCCAGGGATCCCCTGGAGATTGAATCGAGAAATCTCTTGAAAAATGGACATATGTCTGTTATGGTAGACATATGTCTGAATATCACGACTCATATAATAAACTGCTTGGGAATAACATCGCTCTCAGCATCATTAAATACCTTTGTTTTACAGGGAAAGAGATGACAGGTCGAGAAGTTGCAGGTTCCATTGGTTACTCACCTCAAGCCGTGCTCGATTCATTAAACATGATGGAGAAACTTGCTCTGATCGAATCCAAAAGGGCCGGCCGGGCCAGGCTTTATAAAGTCAATAAGAGCCACTGGTTCGTTGCACATGCACTAGTCCCCCTGTGGGAAAAAATTGATGAATGGCAGAGGGCCCTGGGAAAATATTATGCCCATCGGCTTAAACCAAAACCTGTTTCAATAATCATGTTCGGCAGCTTTGCCAGAGGAGAAGAGAATTTTGAAAGCGATCTTGATTTGCTTTTTGTGTATAAAGATACCCAGGCAAAACCGGATCTTCTCGATAGGCTGCTCTCTCTAAATTCAGATATACTCACGCTCTATGGAGTTCATTCATCTCCCAAATTTGTTTCAGTCAGCGAGCTGAGAAGATCGATAAAAGAAAAAAAAGGATTCATGAGGAACATTTTTATTGAGGGAAAGACAATATATGGTTTAACGCCAAGCGAGGTGTTGAGCTATGACTGCAAAAAAGATTAAAACGGCCATTGCCGATAAAAGGGATTCTGAAAATTATATGAAACGCTCGATGGAGTTGCGACAGAGTATGCGCAATAACCTTGTATTGGAAAATTGGAATGCGCTGGTTATAGACGCTGTTCATGCTGTAATAAGCGCCAACGATGCCCTGACCGTAGCGCTTGCTGGTGTAAGATGCACTAGCTCAAATCATCTTGATGCCGTCGAACTTCTAAAACAGTCGATATCAAAAGAATTGCAACCAGACATCGCAAGGCTTGCACGTGTGATATCCATTAAGAGTCATGTTGAGTACGGACCATCCCTTGTAACAAGAACCGAAGCTGAAAAAATCGCCAAGGACGCCGAGCGTTTTATCGATTGGACAGAAAGCGTGTTACAAAAGGTCAAATAGATCGGCCTGGTCCCGCTGTTCTGAATTGTCATTCCCGAGTGCCTTTCCGCCGGAGGCGGATCAGCCTCTGGCTGAAATCGGGAATCCAGCCTGCCTACCGGCAGGCAGGTGATTACATGGGATTCCCGCTTTCGCGGGAATGACATACGGGGCGGGAATGACAGGCTTACAAGCGCTTCTTCGCCCTGATCCTTGCCACGAGCCCCTCGATCATCCCCGCGTCGCGCGGCGCGAGGCCTGCCCTGCCGAAGATCTTCTCGAACTGGCCCAGTATCTTTGTGCGCACCCGGTTTCCTGGTTCGTCCTCGTAGCCTAGATCTCCAAGCATCGAGTCGATGAGCGCGAGCGAGGTTGCAATTTCAGAGCGAGGCACAAAGGTCTCGTCTGCGCGTGATGGTTTGTCGTCCAGAGACTTTCCTTCGGACTTTGCGCATTTGATCGCCCTCCGCACCTCATAGCACCCGAGCAGCACGGATTGCGCGAGATTGATGGACGGCAGCTTTGCCGATGTTGGTATCTCCACGATCGCGTCGCAGCGGCGGATCTCCGCGTTGGAGAGCCCCTTGTCCTCGCGGCCGAAGACTATAGCCGCGCCCCCGTCGTCTGCCCGCGCGGCAATCACCGGCGCGGCATCGGCGATGAGCATCTGGCGTTTTCTCCCGCGCCCTATGCGCCGTGTGAACGCTGCGGCATAGCCCACATCAGCCAGCGCATCGTCGAGCGAAGAATACACGCGCGCGGCATCGAGCACGTCGCGCGCATCGACCGCCCATGTGAATGCGGGAGAGGTGAGGTGCGGCACGGGATCGACGAGCCGCAGGTCGGTAAACCCGAAGTTCTTCATCGCGCGCGCTGCGGCCCCGATATTCGCGTCGCCCTGTGGTTCTACCAAGACTATAGCAAGCTTCATCAACTATCTTGATTCCTGATCGGTCGTCCATTGTCAACCACGTGCGAGAAAGGCCGGCAAAGCCAGTCAAGCCAGCAAGGTGGAAATGGTACATGATCTACCCCTCCCAACCTCCCCTTACAAAGGGGAGGAGACGTCGTTCCCCTCCTTTGTAAGGAGGGGTTAGGGGAGGTAGATCGTGACATCTACCACTTTGCTTGCTTTGCTGGCCTGACTGGCTTGACTGGCCCGACTGACACGACTAACATGACTTACCCCATCTACAAAGGAGTCAACCATGAGCTCAAGCGGCGCTGACAGAAGAAAATATGCTCGTCTGGACCTCGCGCTCACCGTGAGCTACCGCGTCGCAGGCCAGTCAGGCGGGCAGCCCGCAGACCCGAGAGATGCGGTCTCCAGCGACATAAGCCTGGGGGGATTGAGGCTCATGACGCCGGGGCCGCTGGAAAACGGCACGCTCCTGGATCTCGAGATCCTGCTGGGCGAGGAGGAAGACCACCCGCTCAAGGCCTCCGGCGAGGTCATGTGGCAGAACAAGATCTCTGCCACCAGCTATGAGACAGGGGTGATGATCCGCGGCATGCCAAACGAGGACAAGAGCAGGTTCATGCAGTTTGTTTTCGATCAGATGGCGAAGGTGGTAGCGTGAAAGATGCTCAGGTGGAGATCTCTTCCCAGTCTCCGATCAAGCGCTTGATTTCGGCTATCAGTTGCTTGGTCTCAAAGGGTTTTACGATGTAGCCGTCCGAGCCCGCTGCCTCCGCCAGCTCGCGATCTTTGGGATGATTGCGGGCCGTGAGCATGATGATCGGGATCTCGCGATACTTTTCGTTGTACTTGAGCAGCCTGCACATCTGGAATCCGTCCAGCTTGGGAAGCATTATGTCCAGGAGGATCGCGTCCGGCATCTTCTTCTGTGCCTCCTTGAGTCCCTCCACGCCGTCGCCCGCGGTCGCAACGTCAAACCCGCTGAACGAGAGCAAATCGGACAAGAGCGTCTGCATGTCGGGCTCGTCATCCACGATCAGTACAAGGGGTTTGCTCCTTGGCCATTCTGGCTCCGGCTCCAGTTCCGGCTCGGTCGGCGCCTCTGATACAGGCGGCGCCTGCGGCGCAACCAGCTCGGGAGCTGTCTCAAACGCCCCTGGAACTGCAGCCGGCGTCTCGGCGGTTTCGCCACTGCCTGCCTTTCGCGAGGCCTTCTGGATCTCCAATATAGCGGCCACATGCATCAGCATCCGTTCGTGGTCTATCGGCTTTATCAGCAGGCCGGCGATGCCCTGGTGGGAGAGGTTGTCGCCTATGAGCTCGGGCGAGGTGGCGACGAGGACCGGGATCGTGAGCCCCTTTGCCTTGAGGATATCCATGAGCGCATAGCCCGAGAGGTCAGGGGGTTGCAGCTCCAATATTATCAGGTCCGGCTTCTCGCGGGTGATGAGTGCCAGAGCCGGGGTGCCGCCCTCAGATATGGCAATGGCGTATCCAGCCGCCGCAAGTACGCTGGAGACCGAATCTATAAAGGACTTTTGGCCGTTGAGTATCGCTATTTTGGCTTGCCCGCTTCCCGTCATGCCTGTACCCTCTCATCAATGAACAAATATATCAATCCCCTGATTTTGGAGCCAGAAAATTAGGGTTGAAATTTTCACACAACCTTTTTGCGCACCTGGCGATAAGGAATGTGAGGTCACAATGGCTCGCACCTACTACGAGATTTTACAAGTTGCAACAGATGCCGCATCCGAAGTCATCGCCGCGGCGTATCGAGCGCAAATGCATGCATTGCGCAAGCACCC
>JBBAAC010000099.1:0-8534 GCA_041658465.1 bacterium
AGCGCAGAGGAACCCGACCGCGAGGTTTTTGGCGGAGAAAAAGAGTGGTGGTGCGACTTCGCAGCATCTTCCTGGGGCGGAGGAATATCTCGGGTACAATATAGCAGATCACATGATATCGGCACTCCTCCTGGGCGTCGCCACGACGAGCGAATCGTTTTCCGAACTCTTTGGCGAGGTGACATTCGGCACCTATTCAGAAGTGATCCGCGGGCTCGGGCGCGACTTGAACAGGCCTGACTACAAGGCCATGGACGTGAGGGATGCGAAAGAAGGCTACGTCGTCTTTCAGCGGTTGGGAAAGAGATACGGGTTCGACGCCGCTCCCTTCAGGCCGAAGCGAGCCGTGTTCTCCAATGATAGAGGGCGTATAGATTTATGAACGCATCTTTTAAAATAATCGGCCTTAGCCCCGAACTGGCGGATCAGATCGAGTGCGTGAAGGAGCTTGTCCGAGCTGCAGTGGGCAGGGCGCCTGAGCCGCGGCCGGCTATAGATGACGAATTCGTGGGTCAGCTCTTTGAGGCGATGCCGCCGCACATGAGAGCGGGCGGACATGCCACGGCTGTGCCGCTGTTCTTGGAGAAGATCAACGCATTCGCCACTGCTGCCGTCTATTACCATACATTTGACGACGGCGCCACAGCTGGGGCGATCGCGGGGGACTTCGCCGGATTCTGCAGAGGCTGTCGGATTTTGGTCGGACTAAATGAATCGGGCCCGGTTGAGGGCTCAAGTGGGGCGTCCGGTGCGGGGCTCGTGTTCTGGACGGGGCTGGGAAGTTTTCGGCGAGGAGAATTTCTCAAGATAGGCCAGCGGCTCGTTGATGCTGTCTTTGCCGCGGCTCATTCCGATCTCGGGAGTCCCGACTTGAGGTCCCATGCGCATTCGCTGCTCGATGCGGCCTTCAATGTAAAGCCGGAAGACGCCGCGAGCGTGAGCGCCTTTGCGGAGGCATTGTTCGGAGAAAAGACTCGCGTCCTCATCCACGCGTTTTTAAACAAATACGAACATTTTCTCTTCGAGAGCTCCGAGGAGACGCTCTACGGTTTTGGCGTGCGCCTCCGCGATGCGTTTGCCTGCGAGCCCGCGGAGGATACAAAGCCCATCGTCAACGAGCTGTTGTCGACGGCCAGGAAATGGCACTTGCTCCTTGAGTTGCTGAGGGATCTGTCCAGCGCATTCAACGCGCTTCGTACGTGCGGATTCATAGAGGATAGCGCGAAGGCCGTGTGGACTGATTTCATATTTCACCTGCGGGCGTTCAGCCATGACGTTGCGGGCATGATAAACGGAGTAAACGGATGGCTGGCGGCCCTGCAGCATGGCGTGACTCCTGAAAGGGTGTTTCCTCATCTGCTTTCGCGTCAGGCCGGTTCAACATTGGGAAGTCTGATCGGTAAGGTGTTACACGCGGTCGAGGACTCGGCAAAGGCGAAGGGCATCGCGATCGCCGCGCAAAAGATGCCTCCTTTTGCAGTCCCTGCAGGGTATCGGTGTGACCTGTATCGCGCGATATTCGAGCTCGCGTTCAACGCGATCAAGTACAGCGACCCTGCCAATGCGCAGCGCATCGTCAGGATTTCATCGGAAGGGCGTGCCGCGGAGGGCAGGCTTCTCATCTCTGTCTGGGACAACGGCGTGGGCATCCGCGATACCGAAGCGGCGAAGAGGGACGGCGTGCGCGAGCGCCCTGACCTGGCGGAAGGGACCGGCCTCGGGCTGGCTGGCATCGACGAGACGGCCAGCCGCAACGGCTGGGACTTTGAGCTGACGTCACAGGCTGAAGGGGAGGAGACCTGGACCGAGGCTGTAATCGGCATACCGCTATCGAGCCTCCTGCCGCTTGCGGCTAAATGATTGTGAACGCAACTTCCCGATATCCATCACAAAAATTGCGCCATATTGCCTTTGACAACCCCCCCGCCCGCTGTTACAAGCCGGCCTCACGAAATTCTTGAAAAAACAGTGAGTTGTAAGTTTTGACAGGTGATTGCCGCGCCCTTTGGGCCCGCAATGACACCCGGTTGCTCACAGCTTCCTTCATTATATATGGAGCGCGTACTCGCCATAGTCTCGCCGGTCCTCACCCCCCTCGGCCGCCGTATCATGTTTATAGCTGGCGAGCTTGGGCGCTGGTGCTCGTTTGTCTGGCAGGCGCTGGCCTGGATGTTCAGGCCGCCGTTCAGATTCGACCAGTTCGCGAAACAGATGGAGTTCGTGGGCGTGAAGTCCACGTGGATCATCGCCCTTACCGCTTTTTTCACGGGGGCAGTGTTCGCGCTTCAATCCGGCAAGGTCTATGCGCTCTTCAACATGGAGAGCATGGTCGGCGCAACTGTGGGGCTCTCGCTCACTCGAGAGATAGGGCCGGTCTTTGCTGCCATCATGGTCACTGCCAGGGCATGCTCGGCCATGGCGGCCGAGCTCGGCACCATGCGCGTCACCGAGCAGATAGACGCGCTCGAGACCATGGCCGTGAATCCGATCCAGTATCTCGTTGTCCCTCGGCTCCTGGCCTGCACGTTCATGGTGCCGCTGCTGACGATGCTCTACGACTATGTCGGCGTGGTCGGCTCGTATATCGTCGGGATCTATCTGCTCGGCATAAACGAGGGGCCGTTCATGAACCGCCTCTACTATTACGTGGATGCGGACGACATCTGGAGCGGGCTGATAAAGGCCGCGATTTTCGGGTTCCTCATCGCAGCGATCAGCTGCTACATGGGGTACAACACGAGGGCGGGCGCTAAAGGCGTGGGCAAGGCCACCACTCGCGCGGTCGTAGTCTCAGCGGTGACCGTATTGATCACGGATTATTTTCTGACCACCTGGGTTCTGGAGTACATAATCAATCACAAATGATCGAAATTAAAGGTGTCCATAAATCGTTCAACGGCAACGAGGTGCTCAAGGGTATCGATCTCACGATACCCGATGGCAAGATCACCGTCATCATAGGGCCCTCAGGTTGCGGCAAGACCGTGCTTCTCCGGCACATAATAGGGCTTTTCAGGCCGGATCGCGGCCGCGTCGTCGTGGACGGCGTGGACATCGCCTCGCTCGGCAGCAGGGAGCTGAACGACTTTCGCAGGCGGTTCGGCATGCTCTTTCAGAACGCGGCGCTCTTCGATTCGCAGAGCGTCTTTGAAAACGTTGCATTTCCGCTCATCGAGAGCTATCGCGGCAGGCAGTTGCCTGATTTGAAGCGCATCGTGGAGCATAAGCTCTCTCTCGTGGGCCTTGCCGGGATCAGCAACAAGATGCCGTCGGAGCTCTCCGGCGGCATGAGGAAGCGAGTGGGGCTGGCTCGGGCCATCGTGCTGGAGCCCAAGATAATCCTGTATGATGAGCCTACGACGGGCCTCGATCCGATTATGACCGTAGCCATTGACAACCTGATTTTGTCCATGCAACAAAAGCTCGCGATCACATCCGTCGTCATAAGCCACGACATCAATTCCGCGCTTCGCGTGGCGGATCAGGTGGCAATGGTCCACGACGGACGCATAATCGAGCGCGGATCGTCAGGCGAGTTCAGGCGCTCTACAAATCCTGCGGTCAGGGAGTTTCTTGACGCCGGCGTCCGCGAGGCCAGCGAGGGGGAGGTTGAGTGAGGCGTACGCCTGCAGAACTGAAGGTCGGACTTTTTGCCGTAGCCGTGATCGCGCTGCTCGCATGGGCCACGATAAGGGTTGGCGACAAGACATCCGTCCACGGCGGCGGCTACAACCTGAAGGTCGCCTTTGACAACGCCACCGGCCTCAAGATCAAGGCGCCCGTGGAGCTGGCGGGCGTGCAGGTCGGCGTGGTCAGGAAAATCGATCTCCTCGAGTCGCGCAAGGCGCTGGTGACGATGGCGCTATCGAGCGAGGTGAAGCTCCCGGACGACAGCATTGCGATGCTGCGCACGCGAGGCTTCCTGGGCGAGACGTACGTCGAGCTTATGCCCGGCACTTACGGCAATCCGCTCCTGTCCCAGGGCCAGGAGATATCCAAATCCGAACGCACCGGCGACATCAACACCATGGTCAGCCAGTTCAACCAGATTGCCGGTGACATAAAGCACGTGACCGGTTCGCTGCGCACGATGATCGGCGACGACGAGAATGCGCCGATCAACCGCATTGTGGCCAACCTGGACCAGTTCACGAAGGCGATAAAAGATGTGACCCTGCGCAACACCGAAAACATCGACCGCATCGCCGGAAACGTGGCCGCCATGACCGATCAGCTGCGCGAGGTCGTAGCTC
This sequence comes from bacterium, assembly GCA_041658465.1. Taxonomy (GTDB): domain Bacteria; phylum UBA10199; class UBA10199; order 2-02-FULL-44-16; family JAAZCA01; genus JAJZQH01. The sequence continues at coordinate 4,254 of JBBAAC010000099.1, forward strand.
AGGCGAGGGGCAACGTAGAGGAATCGATGGATCGCATCGCATCCATCACGCGCAAGATAGACGAGGGCAAGGGCACCGTGGGCAGGCTCGTCAACGACGAAGAGACGGTCGACAAGCTCAACGAGACCGTCGACAACCTCAACCAGACGCTCGGCGGATTCAAGAGGCTTGAAGCCGAGATCGGATATCACGCGGAATACCTGACCAAGTCGGAGGACTTCAAGAACTACGTCCATGTCGCCTTGCGGCCGGCGCCCGACAAGGCCTTTCTCCTGGATTTTGTCTCCGATCCTAACCCCAACCCGACCCATACCGTGCGCACGACCAACGTGACGGTCGGCAACAATACGACGACGGTCCTGACGGATACGGCCACGGTAGAGCGCAACAAGCTACGCATCTCGGCACAGCTCGCGAAGAAGTTCTACGACTTCACCGTCCGCGGCGGCATCATCGAATCCACCGGCGGTGTGGGCCTCGACTACGAGAAGGGTCCCGTGGGTATCCGCTTCTCCGCATTTGACTTCCAGAGCAGGTACGGCGAGAGACCGCACCTCAAACTACTGGGCGATCTCGCGGTCACGAAGAATTTCTACCTCTTGGGCGGACTCGATGACATCATCGCCAACCAGAACCCGAACGACTTCTTCGTCGGCGCAGGCTTCAGGCTTATCGACGAGGACATAAAGACCCTCGGCCGCATGGGCGGTACGAGCTTGATCGGGAAATAGGAGTATGCATGGGCAAGATCGCCCGGGCGCTGATGAGCGTGACCGACAAGACAGGCGTGGTGGAGTTTGCAAAATCGCTCAGCGAGCGGGGCGTAGAGATCCTCTCTACAGGCGGAACTGCCGCGGCCATAAGGGCAGCCGGCGTGTCCGTGATCGACGTCTCGGCGTTCACCGGATCGCCCGAGATACTGGACGGCAGGCTCAAGACCCTTCATCCCAAGATCCACGGCGGCTTGCTGGGCCGCAGGGGAGATGAGTCGCACAGGCGGCAGATGGCCGAGAACGGCATCGTGCCGATCGACCTCATCGCCGTGAATCTCTACCGGTTTGAGGATACTGTCGCGAAGCCGGGCTGCTCGATAGAGGATGCCATCGAGAACATCGATATCGGCGGCCCCACGATGCTGCGGGCTGCGGCGAAGAACTGGGAGGACGTTGCTTCCGTTGTGGACCCGGCTGATTACGGCGCGATCATACGAGAGATGGACGAGAACAACGGCGCGCTCTCCCGCAAGACCAGGTTTGGACTCGCGAAGAAGGTCTTTGCTGCGACGGCGCGCTACGATGCGGCGATCACGACATGGCTCAGCGGAGTTGACCTCGACGGCAAAAGGCGTGAGATGCCCTCTACGCTGGGCCTCACGTTCGAGCTCGCACAATCCTTGCGCTACGGCGAGAACCCGCATCAGAAGGCCGCTTTCTACAGGGATTCGGTGCTCCCCAAAGAGCCCTGCCTCGGCAATGCCAGGCAGCTTCAGGGCAAAGAGCTCTCGTTCAATAACATCATGGATGCCGACGCGGTCCTCGAGATGGTCAAGGAATTCAGCGACAGCGGGTTCGCGGCGGTGATAGTGAAGCATGCAAATCCATGCGGGGCCGCGGTCTCGGAAGAGTCGCTGGCTGAGGCTTATGCAAAGGCGTTCGAATGCGATCCTGTCTCCGCCTTCGGCGGGATCATCGGGTTCAACAGGCCCGTGGATGAGAGGACCGCAAAGCAGATAGCCGAGACATTCTATGAGGTGATAGCTGCCCCGCGCTTCGACGAGGCGGCCTTAGCACTTCTCTCCGCCAAGAAGAACCTTCGGCTCCTCGAGGTGCCGGGCCTCGGCCAGCCGTTTACGCCCTCAGGCCTCAACCTCCGAAAAGTGGTCGGCGGTCTCCTCGTGCAGGAGCGCGACGTGAGCCGCGAATCCGTGCGCGATGCGAAGGTAGTGACCAAGCGCGCGCCGACAGATGCCGAGTGGCGCTCCCTTGAATTCGCGTGGCGCATATGCAAGCATGTCAAGTCCAATGCCATCGTATACGCGGAGGGCGGCAGGACGATAGGCATCGGCGGCGGACAGACGAGCCGCGTTGACTCGGCGAAGATCGCGGTCATGAAGTCGCGCTTCCCGCTCACGGGCTCGGTCGTCGCGTCGGACGCGTTCTTCCCGTTCCGCGACGGCATCGACGCCGCTGCGGAGGCCGGGGCCACCGCGGTAGCGCAGCCCGGCGGTTCGGTGCGGGACGAAGAGGTCATCGCAGCGGCAGACGAGCACGGCATGGCCATGGTCTTCACCGGCGTCCGACACTTCAGGCACTGAATACGTGAATCAAAAAACTCAAAAGGCAATCGATTATCTGATCGTTATCCTGGCGGTAGCTGCCGCGGCCCAGTGGGTCTTCATCCGCCTGGTCACGGAGCCGGCCCCTTCGCTCTACACGGCGCTCATGGCGGGCCTGTGTATATTCAGCGCCGCATATCTGCTCACTTGGGCGGCGGAGCTCGTCCAGTTCGACCTGCCGCGATCGATCGCGATCATCCTGGTTGCCTTGCTCGCGGTGCTCCCCGAGTATGCGGTAGACGTCTACTTCGCGTGGAAAGCGGGGCAGGATCCTGCGTACATCTCGTACGCAACCGCCAACATGACAGGCGCGAACCGCCTGCTGATAGGCCTCGGCTGGGCAGCGGTCGTGTTCGTTTACTGGCTCAAACACCGCCGCAGCGCGATCGAGATAGCAGTATCCCACAGGCTTGAGATACGCGCGCTCCTCGCCGCCACCGTATACTCGTTTGTCATACCGCTCTTCAGACGTATCAGCATATTCGATGCCGTAGTCTTCCTCGCGATCTTCATACTGTATACGCGGCGCGCGCTGAAGGAGGAGGTGGTCGAACCCGAGATCGAGAGCGGGCCCGTCGCCCTGATATGCAAGCTTAAGCCCCTTGCGCGAAGGCTTGCGGTCGCCGCCCTCTTTTTGCTCGCCGGCGCAGCGATCTTCTTCGCGGCGGAGCCGTTTGCCGAGGGGCTCCTCGCGGTGGGCGAGAAGTTCGGCGTGGAGAAGTTCATACTGGTGCAATGGGTGGCGCCGCTCGCGTCGGAGGCCCCGGAATTTCTGGTAGCGATCCTCTTCGCATGGAACATGAAGCCCGCGATCGGGCTCTCCGCGCTCGTCTCCTCCAAGGTGAACCAGTGGACGCTCTTGATCGGAATGCTCCCGGTAGTCTATTCCCTTTCGTCGGGGCATCTGCTCTCCCTGCCGCTCGATGGGCGGCAGAACGAGGAGATCCTTTTGACTGCCGCCCAGTCGCTCTTTGCGCTCGTCATAATCGCGGATCTCAGATTCAGCTTGATTGACGGAGTGGTCCTGGCCGTACCGTTCCTCGCGCAGCTCTTCTTCACATCCACTGCGATTCGTATAGAATTTGCCATTGGCTATATCATAGCCTCCGCGCTCGTCATCGCATTCCGCCCGGCCGCGAGGCGCGGGATTTGCGCTATCATTCCTTTCTGCCGCCGCTCCTGAGTTTTTCATGGGCAGGGGCGGCCGATGCTCCATTATTTCCATTGATCCGGCAACGAGGCGCTTGCCTTGTGACCGCACTCTGTTTATTCTGACAGCGCATGGATCGGCATTACCGGGGGATCCAAATCTTTTTTTCAGCCATAGCGATGGCTGCTTTCCTTTTCCTTTCAGCGCCTAGTGCTTCGGCGCAGGAGGATGGGGGCGCGCGCCCGCAGCCGGAGGAGCACTGCGCCCCAAACTACGCCTACGATTCGCGGCGCGGTGAATGCCTGCGCTGCAACTCACCTTGTCAGACGGGCATGCCCGGCATCTGCGGCCGCGGCATCGTGGAATGCAGCGAGGGCTCTGCGTCCTGCCGTCCGACAGTCATGCCGGGCGACCGCCGCGAAATATGCAACGGCGACGACGACAATTGCGACGGGCGGGTCGACGAGGATTTCGACAAGGACCGGGACGGCTACACGACCTGCAGCGGCGACTGCAACGACCGGGATCCTTCCATCCACCCTGATGCGGTGGAGCGCTGCGACGGCATAGACAACAACTGCAACGGCCTCAGCGACGAGGGCTTCAACGTAGGAGGGGTCTGCTCGGTCGGCGTGGGCGCGTGCTCTCGCCGGGGGCACCTGCGCTGCTCGCAGGACGGCCTCAGCTCCGTCTGCGACGCCTCGCCAGGAAAGCCCGAGCCGGAGATCTGCGATCGGCTGGACAATGACTGCAACGACAAGGTGGACGACGGGCTCGGCGACATCTTCTGCGGCGT
>JBBAAC010000100.1:0-8512 GCA_041658465.1 bacterium
CAACTCCATGTCTGACGGCCTGTGCATGTTCGGTCCGGACGGCCGGGTCATTCTCATGAACCCGGCGGCCAGGGGAATGCTCGGCATCCCCGAAGACGCGGTGCCTGATGCGATGGATTTTCGGAAGATGCTCGGCGACGCGTTTGCGCAGATGCAGAGCAGCAGGCCGGGGGAGCGACCCAAGCTCATGCAGGATATAACCCTCGGCGGAACGTCGCTGCGCACCATTCGCGTAGAGGGCATACCCTTGGAGCGCGGGGCAGAGCTTCTGGGGTTTATGATAGTGCTACGGGATATCACGCGGCAGAGGCGCCTGGATGAGGCGAAATACGAACTCATCGCAAACGTGTCGCACGAGCTGCGTACTCCGCTCGCGATCATCTCCAATGTCATCTCCAACGCGATAGTCGGCGTAGCCGGCCCTGTCCCCGACAAGCTGATGAACGGACTGAGCATATGCCAGGCCAACGCCAAGCGCCTGGGTCATATAATAGACAGCCTGCTGGACATAGCCATTATCGACGCCGGCAGGGTGGGGCTCCAGCGCGAGAACACGGATGTTGCGGCCATCGTCCAGGAAAAGGCCTCGCTCTTTGGGGATAAGGCCCGGACCAAGGGCCTCGCGTTCACGACTAAATTGGGCGAGGGGCCGTACACCGCTTATTGCGACAGAAAGGCCATAAGCGACGTGGTGTCGAACCTGATCCTCAACGCAATACGCTTCACGCCTTCAGGCGGAAGCATCGAGGTCGGAATAATGCGGCACGGCTCCCAGCTTGAAGTCTCGGTCACGGATACCGGCATAGGCATACCGTCCGAGGAGCATGCCTCCATATTCGATCACTTTCATCAGCTCGGGAGGACGTACGGGCCGGGCGAAAAGGGGCTGGGCCTTGGACTGGCGATATCGCGCAAGATCGTCGAACAACACGGCGGTTCCATTGGCCTGAGAAGCGCTGTCGGAAAGGGTAGCCGATTCTATTTCATTATCCCCGCCTCCGAGGAGGGGTCTGGGAACGAAAAAAATAATACCGGGGAGGAACACTATGGATAAGAAGCGCGTTCTCATCGTGGATGACGAGGCGGATTTCGTGGAGACCGCATCGCAGCGGCTCTCTTTCGAAGGATTTGAAATAGCAGAGGCGCTTGACGGGGAGACCGCCCTGGCGCTCATTCAGAAGGGGGCGATTCCGGACATCATACTACTCGATATAATGATGCCAGGCATGAACGGTATCGATGTATTCAGCAAACTTCGCAGCGATCCGAGGACAGCAGACGTACCCATCATATTTCTAACCGTGTGGGAGCACCTCATTCCCGGCGCTGCCTTGAGGTCGAAGACGCCGTGCGCGACTCTGCGAAAACCCTTCGACTTCGACGATCTCATCAAGCTGATGCGGGATATGCTTGAGGGCCGGAAGGTCTCAGAGGGCTGAAGCCTCCACGAATGCCACAAGGTCCTGCGGCAACACGCCGAATATGGCCACTGACAGCGCCGCTATCGCCAAGGCTGCAACGACCGCCGCGTAGAATGCGTGGGTCAAAGGCGGTTCCGCCTCCACGGCGCGCTCCTTTGCACCGTGGAAGTACATGGCCATCACCGGCCTCAGGTAATAACATGCGGATATGACGCTGCCCGCCACCGCAATGCCCGCCAGCGCGACATCCCCTGCCTTCACCACCGCCAGGAAGAGGTAGTACTTTCCGAAGAAGCCGAGCGTGGGAGGAAATCCCGCAAGCGAGACGAGGAAGAGCGAGAGCGCGGCCGCAAGCCAGGGCCTCTTTCGGGATATCCCCGCGAAATGCCCCAGGTCCGAGGGCTCGCCCCGCGCCAGCCCTACGGCGCCTATCGCGGCGAAAGCGCCGGCGGTCATGAGCGAATAGGCCACGAGATAGAGCAGCAAAGCCCGGACCATCGCGACGGGGGCCGCGGCGATCGAAGGAAAGACCATGAGCATGTAGCCCGCGTGCGCGATGCATGAATACGCCAGCATCCTCTTGATGTTCTGCTGCTTGAGCGCCGCCAGGTTTCCCCACAGTATCGTCAGCGCGGATAGCGCCCAGAGCAGGTCGTGCCAGAGCTGGCCGCCCGCCGTGCCGATTGCGAGAGCTATCCTGAGAAACGCAATCAACGCCGCAGCCTTCACGCCGGTCGCCATGAGCAGGGTCACCGGCGTCGGTGCGCCGTCGTAGGCGTCCGGCGCCCAGCCGTGGAACGGCGCGGCCGCGACCTTGAATGCGAGGCCTGCCGTCACCATGGCCAGGCCGAATAAAAAGACGTGCCGCGCATCAGCTGCCGCCCCGGCAGCGCGCACGGCTATGAGCCCAAGGTCCGTGGTGCCGGCGCTTCCGAAGATAAATGCGATGCCCATGCACAAGAAAGCCGCTGCGAATGCCCCGGTGATGAAATATTTGAGAGCGCCCTCCACGGACGCCGGGCGTCCGCGCATGAATCCGACCAGCGCATACACCGCAAGCGACATCGACTCGAACGCCACGAGCAGCGTCACGAGGTCGGCCGCGGATGCGAGCACCGCCATTCCGAATGCCGCAAGGGAGATGAGGGAATAGTAGCCGGGCCTGACCTCGCCCCTCGCCTCCAGATAGGACGGCGAGACAACTGCAGCGAACGCCGCGGACATGGAGACGATGAGCACGCCGGCGAGCGAGAGGCGGTCGACTGCAATCGTCGCCAGGGCGCCGCCCTGGGCGGTCGGCCAGAGCTGCCACGAGCAGACGATCGCCGCCAAAAATCCCGCCAACGAGGCCGCCAGCTCCATCCTCCACGCCCTGCCGTCCGATATCGCGGCAAACGCCAACGCAAGCACCCCTCCTCCAAGCAGCGATAGCAGCGGCGCCCACGATTTAAGGACCGTCATCCAGTCGATCTCCATCAGGGCATCGATCATGCAACTCCTCAGTGCGGGGTCGGCGGTTGCGTCACCGGCACGAACATCTCGACTCTTTTTGAAAGCGCTACGAAAGCATCCGAAGGCCGCGAGATCTTGGCGAGCGTGATCTGCGGCCATATCCCTATGATGAAGACCAGCGCCGCCAGGGGGATGAGCGACGCGCATTCGCGCAGACCGAGATCCGGCATCTTCCTCTCGTCCTCATTCTTGAGAGGACCCAGGAATACCCTCTGGATCGCCCAGAGGAGATATGCAGCCGTGAGCACGACACCTGCGACCGAAATCGCCGCATATGCGGTCCTGGTCTGGAACGCGCCCAGCAGGACCAGGAATTCGCTCGCGAAGTTGTTGAGCCCGGGCAGCCCCATCGAGGCAAGCGACATGAACATGAACGCCGCGGCGATGAGCGGCAGCGATCTTGCGCTCCCGCCGTAATCCGCGATGAGCCTCGTGTGGCGCCGTTCATAGAGCATGCCGACGATCAGGAAGAGCGCCCCGGTGACGAGGCCGTGGTTCACCATCATGAGGACCGCGCCGGCTGCCGCCTGCCCGTTTAGCGCCCACAGGCCAAGCATCACAAAGCCCATGTGAGAGATCGAGGAGTAGGCGATGAGCCGCTTGAGATCGGTCTGCACCATGGCGAGCAGCGCGCCCGCGATTATGCCGATCACCGCGAGCGTGAGCATCAGAGGGGCGTACTGCGCGACGGCGACCGGGAAGAGCGGCATCGCTACCCTGTAGAATCCATAGCCCCCCATCTTGAGCAGCACCCCGGCGAGCAGCACGCTGCCGGCGGTCGGAGCCTCCGTGTGCGCATCGGGCAGCCACGTGTGCAGCCCGATGACGGGCACCTTGACCGCGAACGCCAGCGCGAACGCGGCGAAGAGCCAGCGCTGTTCGGTGGGACTAAATCTGTATTTGAGCCAATCCACGAGATCGAACGAGCCGGCAGCGCCCCCCGCGTAGACGATCGCCAGGAGCATAAGCACGCTGCCGGACATCGTGAAGATTACGAACTTGAGCGCCGCCCTGGCCCGGTCGCCGCTACCCCATATGCCTATGATGAAGTACATGGGGATGAGCACCGCCTCCCAGAATACGAAGAAAAGGAACATGTCCACGGCGGCGAAGAGGCCCAGCATCGCGCATTCCAGGAGGAGGATGAGGGCGTGAAAGAGCTTTACGCGCGAGCCTATTTCGCGCCAGGACGCGAGAATGGCGGTGACGGAAAGCAGCGCGGTCATGAGCATGAGGAGCATGGACGAGCCGTCCACCGCCACTCGGTAGCGTATTCCGAGCGACGGCATCCATGCCGCGGCCTCGTTGAGCTCCAGATCCCCGGACCCCTTCACGCGCAGGAAGATCCCGGCACAGAGTGCGAGCGTTGCAAGCGAGATCGCGAGTGCCGCGGAGCGGACCAGTGCAGCCCTTCGATCCGGGAGCAGGGCGACGACGAGCGCGCCCGCCGCGGGCAGAAAGATCGCCGCGCTGAGCATGTGAGCGCGAAGGATTGATGCCACTGCAGTAAGGATCATCTCCATGCCGCAAAAACCTTTCGCCGATTACCGGCCACGGTCTTCAAAGCGCCACGAATCCCACGATCAACACGGCGCCTATCAGAAAATAGAGCAGATAGTGCTGCAATATACCGGTCTCCGCTGCGGATGCCAGCGCGCCGAAGAGTTCGGCCGTACGGGCCGTACCGTCGACCGCTATGCCGTCCACCACGGTTTCGTCCAGCCCCTGCCACAGTATCCGGCGCGAGAGCCAGACAAGCGGCCTGGCGATCAGCAGGTCGTATATCTCATCTACGTAGAAGCGCCTGGAGACGAGCTGCGCGAGGGGCGCCACTCGCCTTGCCACGCGCTGCGGCCAGTCTCTCTTTTGCGCGTAGATGAGCCATCCGAGCACCGAGAAGTGGATCGACCAGAGCAGCGTCAGGACCGTGAGCACGATCTCAAGCCCGCGCGATCCCTCCGCAGGCGCGCGCGAGAGTTCGGAAGGTATCAGGTTGCCGAGCCATGCGCAGAGGCGGTTGGCGCCTCCAAGCGCTTCGGGAACTCCAAGCGCTCCGGCGCACGCGGCCAACGTTGCCAGGAGCATGATCGGCACTACCATGGAGAGCGCCGGCTCCGCTGCGCGCTTGTATTTCTCCGGAGTTGCCGCGCACTCTCCGAAGAAGACGGAGCCCGCGGCGCGGAAGATATAGAACGCGGTGAGGCCCGCGCCCAGAAATCCCATCGCCCATAGCGCCACATGCCCGCGCTCGTAGGTCTGCCAGAGTATGGCGTCCTTGCTGAAAAAGCCGGATACGGGGGCGATGCCGGCCAGCGCCGCGGAACCGATGACGAACGACCACGCGGTGATCGGCATGCGCCTCTTCAAGCCCCCCATGCGGCGGATATCCTGCTCGCCCGAGAGGGCGGCGATCGCGCTCCCGGCCGTCAGGAAGAGCAGGGACTTGAAGAACGCGTGGGTGACAAGGTGAAAGATGGCGACCGTGAATGCGCCGACGCCCACGGAGAGGAACATGTATCCTATCTGCGAGATGGTGGAGTAGGCGAGGATCTTCTTGAGATCCGTTTCAGCCAGGCCCATCACCGCCGCGAGTATCGCGGTCGCCGCGCCCACGCAGGCGACGACCTCCAGCGCCACAGGCGAGAGGACGAAGATGAAATTGAGCCGCACTACCATATAGACGCCGGCCGTCACCATAGTCGCCGCGTGTATGAGAGCGGAGACCGGGGTAGGGCCTGCCATCGCATCGGGCAGCCAGACGTAGAGCGGGATCTGCGCGGATTTTCCCACTGCGCCCGCAAAGAGCAACAGCGATATGGCGGTGGCCACCGGGACGAAATATGAGCCGAAGCGCTGCATGGTCTCAAAGTTGAAGTATCCGGATCCGGCAGATGCGCCCGAGGCGAGCATCACGCCGTAGATAAGGAATATCCCGAGGAGAAAGCCCGCGTCGCCGATGCGGTTGAAGATGAACGCCTTGGTGCCCGCTCTCGCCTTTGCCGCGTCGTCGAACCAGAAGCCAATGAGCAGGTACGAGCAGAGGGAGACGCCCTCCCACCCCACGAACATGAGCACGAGGTTGTCCGCGAGCACGAGAAGGAGCATGAAGAAGACGAAGAGGTTGAGCTGCGCGAAGTAGCGCAGGAAACCGTCATCGTGCCACATGTAGCCGACAGAATAGACGTGCACCAGGAAGCTGACCGAGGAGACCACGAGCGCCATGATCATGGAGAGCTGGTCGACCTTGAGTCCCACGTCGACTACGAGTTCCGGCAAAGAGGTCCAGCGGAAGAGGGGCCCTGTTATTGCCGACGGCTCAACGGCCTCGAATCCGGTGAGCGTCAGGAAGATGATAGCCGAGGCCGCAAACGCGCCCGCGGTCGCAAGGCATGCGATGAGCGACGCCAGGTGCTTGAACCGGGCGCCCTCACTGCGCGCATAGATCAGGGCCATAATCCCGTTGGCTGCCGCGCCCGCGAGCGGGAGACCGACCACGAGCCAGATGAGCCCCTGAAGCGAGATGTGGCTGTAGATCAGCTCAAGCATCCTAGCCCCTCAGCAATCTCATGTCGTCCACGAACATGGTCCTTCGCCTGCGGAAGAGCGATACTACGAGCGCAAGTCCCACCGCCGCCTCCGCCGCCATGACCGCTATGAAGAAGAATACCGCCGCTTGTCCCTCGGGCAGCAGGTTCCAGCGCGCAAAGGCGAGGAGCGCGAGCCCAGCGGCGCCGAACATGAGCTCGATGGACATGAAGATCTGCAGCACGTTGCGCCTGGTCACGGCCCCGGTGGCCCCGATCGCGAAGAGCATCACCGCGAGCGCTAGATAATGCTGAAGCGTTATCGTCATATCCGCTCCTCCGCGTCCTCTTCGGATTCGGAGGCCCTGACCTCGCCCCACTTCCCTATCGACACCACCGCGACCGCCGCGACGAGGAGCATGACACCTGCTAGCTCGAAGGCCGCGGCGTATCTGCCGAGGATGAAGCCGCCGAGCGTCAGGGGAGACTCGTAATAGCCACCGCTCTCGGGCGGCGAGACGAACGGAGGAATCGCCACCGCGAGGATCATCACTATCGCCAGGTATGCGGCGGCCATGGCGCCGAGTATCTTGCCGAAGCGGATCGCGTGCGGCCGCCTGCCCCCGGGCCCCAGATTAGTGAGCATGATGACGAAGAGGATGAGCACCATCACGGCCCCTGCCGCGATGATCACCTGTATCGCAGCGACGAGCGGGGCGGAGAGGGTCGCATACAGGCCGGCGAGCGCCAGTAGAGCCGCGACGAGCCATATCGCGCTCATGAGCGGATTTATGCGCGTGATGGCCGCAATCGCCGCCGCCACCGCGCATGCCGCAAGAAAGTAAAATAGAATCGCTTCAAGCATATTAATCCTTAAGATACATCATTATACCGGCCGTTACGACGAGATTCAGCAGGCCCGCGGGCAGCAGCATCTTCCATCCGAAGGCCATGACCTGATCGTAGCGGAATCGCGGCAGGGTCCATCGCACCCATATGAAGAGCGCCGAAATGATCATCGTCTTGGTCAGCATCGCGATGAAACCCGTTGCGAACGCCACCGCAGCAGGCAGCCATTCGGCGTCAAGCAGCCAGCCGCCGTGCATGACATAAAGCCCCGCCAGGGCCATCCCGGCGATGATCGACGGGACACCTATCATCACAGGCTCATAGTCCCTCATATCCTTGAATCGCCTGCGGAACCTCCCGGCGAGTTTTGCTCCGCCGAGCATGAGCGCCAGCGCAAAAATCGGCCAGGCGACTGCAACGATGCGGTCCGCGTTTGCCGCGATGAGCGACTGGTCGGCGAACGGCACGTTCCAACCGCCGAAGAAGAGCGTCGCGATGACCGCTGAACCGACGAAGATGTGCGCATATTCCGCCATGTAGAACATGGCAAAGCGCATGCTGCTGTACTCCACGTGATAGCCGGCCACGATCTCGGAGTCGCCCTCCGGCAGGTCGAACGGCAGCCTGGATGCCTCGGCAAAGAGCGCCGTCGTGAATATGAGAAACGCGAGCGGCTGGCGGATCGCGTTCCAGCGCCATACTGCCGCGCCCTGATCGGCGGCTATGTCAGTGAGCGACAGCGATCCGGCGACGAGGAAGATCGAGATCGCGGCCATCCCGAGCGCAAGCTCGTAGCTCAAGAACTGCGAGGCCGCGCGCATCGCGCCGAGGAATGAGTAGGTGTTCTGCGAGGTCCACCCGGCGAGCACGAGCGCATACGCGCCTAGCGACGAGATCGCGAATACATAGACGAGCCCCGCCTGGATGTTCGCCACCTCGAAGGTGAGCGTTCGCCCGGCCACCGAAATCGGCCCCGAGAACGGGACGGCTGCGACGGTTGCGGTGGCCGCGAAGAATGCGATGATCGGCGCCAGATAGACAAGCGGTCGGAGAGCTCCCCTTGCCGTCACCTCTTCCTTTGTGAATAGCTTTATCACGTCCGCGATCGTGTGGACGAGTCCGCCCAGCCGTATGCCCAGGATGTGCGCACGGTTCGGGCCGCGGCGGTCCTGGATGTACGCCGCGCCCTTGCGCTCCATCCAGATG
>JBBAAC010000101.1:0-8477 GCA_041658465.1 bacterium
AGTTGCCGACGGTTCCTGATCACGTGCAGCTCAACGTTGTCCATGATCACCTAGGATTGCTGCTGGCTTCGACACGCTTCGTAGAGCGCTTCAAGCGCACGCCGATGTCCCGCCGGTCTGAACCGTTCGAGCGCCATACGTCTGCTCTCGCGCCCCATCTCGTGGGCTTTCTCCCTGTCTCCGAGGACCTTCCCCAAGGCATCCGCCAGCGCTCGGGCATCCCGCGATCGCACCAAATATCCATTACGTCCGTCCTCGCACCAACCTGATTCCGGAATACCGCCGACATCCGTAGCTATAACAGGTCTTCCCATACAGACCGCCTCTTGGCCAACGAGGACCAAGGATTCCAAGAGAACCGACGGCACGACGACCACGCACGCCCTTAGATACTCGCACCTCAGCGCATGCTCTCCGTCGATCTCCCCCGCGAATTCAACCCTCTTCTCGATTCCACACTCGACCGCCATCTGGACAAGCCGCTCCCTCTCCGGGCCATCCCCAACAATGACTATCCTGTGAGACTCCGACAGATAACTGCTCGCTTGAAGCAGGTATTCAACACCCTTGTTGGGAACCAGTCTGCCGACAAACAACACCCGCCCTTCTTCGCATGATTGCTCCTCGACCTCAACTCGCTCTACATCAGAAACCGAGGGAACGACAACGGCAATCTTCTCCGGCGCAATGCCAACCCTTGCTATCATCCGCTTCATGTAGTCGTTTACGACAACAATTCTCCCAACACGCGTATGTAATGCAACATTCGCCTTCACCTTGAGATATCTCTTCCATGTCGCGATCTGCGAGTGGTCCGAGCAGCCCCGCAGATACTTGCCAATCAGACATCCGGGCCCCACGTGTCGCGAACACACCCGACCATCCTTTAATGCAAGACTCTTCGAGTTCTTGGGACAAAGCAGATAATAATTGTGAATCGTCACGATCGTTGGAAACGTAAGGATGATTTTGCTGATCGTATCACGATCGCCAAAGATTTCCGTTGTGTGAAAGTGGACTATATCTGGTTCTAATTCAACCACCGATTCCCACAGTTTTTTAGATCCGCCCCCATTGATCGTAAAATCGGGACGCATATCACGTAAGTAGCATTTCCTCACGCGCGGTTGCAAATCATCAGCAACCATCCTATCACCATATACTACCGCAATATCGTGGCCGGACTTCGAAAGCACCTCAATATCCCTGCGCATTACTTTTTCAGCACCGCCAACTCTGCCATACGGTCCAATAAAAACGATTCTCACGACACACTCCTCTCACCACTCAATATATCATCGTACACGCTGATCACGCCGTTCACGTGATTTTCCCACGAATACTTCTTTACCTGCTGCAGCCCTCGTTCAATGAGCGATTTACGCAAATGATCGTTTATCAACACTTCGGCCGTAGCATTCGCAATATCTCTGATGTCATAAGGATCAACTATCAAGGCCGCATCTCCTGCCATCTCCGGCATGCTCGATGTCCGAGATGTAATAACAGGCGTTCCACATGCATGCGCCTCAAGAATCGGCCATCCACACCCTTCATAAAACGACGGAAAAAGGAGCACGTCGGCAAGATTGTAGAGACTTACGAGGTCTTCCTGTGACACCTGACCAACATCCTGGAGAATATCAGCTAAACCCAGCGCTTTCGCCAATTCCATTTGCCCTGAATGTAACGTATCTCCCACGTGGAGAAGAAGAATATCCGGGTTCCGATCCCTCAACACCCGAACGGCCTTCAATATGCCCTCATGATTCTTACGCTGTTGGTTATTGGCCACATTGAGGATGATACGCCGCGATCTCCTGTCGATGCCGTATTTGTTAGCGATGTCATCAAGCAGTTTCTCATCTCGAATCGGTTTGAAACAATTATCAACACCCTGATACACGACGCTGATTTTTTCTTCCACAACGTCTGTATATTTCAAAATATCTTTTTTTGTACTTTCCGAAATAGCGATAACCCTCGCCGCCCTTGCCATGCCGCCTATTCGGCGCTCAAACCATTTCAGCCATTTAGGCCGCACCGGTGCATCGGCATATGCTACGATTGGCTGTAAATCGTGACATGTCACCACTGTTCTTGCGCCATCGAGATGATATGCAAGATTTGCATTGTTGTGACCCAGAATGTGATTGATCTGACGCTGATGGCGCCGCGCGAGATAGGGATACGTGATGTTTCGGGAGATAAAGAGTTCGCGGCTGTAAAATCTCACGTAGGGTATCTTAGCGAGCAAGGGCTTGAAAAGATCCGGGAACTCCGTCTTTCGCGGTTTATACAATTTGACATCGAGAGCAGGATAGAATGCAGCGAGACCCTCGATCAGCCTATTGGCATACAGCATCATCGAGAGATTGAAGCCCTCGTCAAAATCGGGAAACAGCGCTACCGTGGAAATTGTCATGCTGGCGGTACTTTCTCGCGATTCATTTTCACCATGTCCCTGACCATTGTGATCACGTCGACCTGGAACAGTCGGTAGAAGCCACCGCAAACGAGCACCGCCAGCGCCGTCTTCAGGACGAGTTCGACGGCATTATGCGCGAAGGACGTGCCCTGAACGAAGGATCGGTTGACCACCTCCAGCACGAGAATCACCACCACCGACCCCGCAAGCGGCAATAAACAGGCCCCAACCAATTTCTGGAAATCCCATTTCAGCACCTTCGTAAGCACATAGGGATTGGTCATGAAGATGATGCCATTGATTGCCGTGAGGGCCACTGCAATCCCGATCAACCCCCACCGCGCCCCGACGACGACCGCCGCAATCCGCATCGCTGAGTTCACAAAACCGAGCTTGAAATGCACATCCGTCTTGCCCACGGCAAGGAAGACAGGCCCCACGATTCCACCGATCACCATGAGGCCTCCGCCGACCGCCAAGATGCGAAAGAGCAACACGCTCTCCATCCACTTTGGCCCCAGCAGGACGTAGATGAGGTTCGGCGCTACAGCCCACAGGATGGCCGTGATAGGCAGGATGAGGAGCGCCAGCGTTCTGAACGCGCTGAGGGCCGCCTGCCGAAGCCTCTCGGCATCATGACGAATGCCGGCGAGCGCGGGAAAAAGGACATTACCGATCGGGATCCCCAATTGATAAAAGAGTTTTTTGCTCATGCTATCGGCGATGGTGTAATACCCGAGCATGCCTACGCCCACCATCCTTCCCAGCAGGATCTTGTCCAACTGCATGCTCACGTAATCCACGACGCGGAAGAGGAAGAGATAGATCCCGTAGCCCGATAAACGGCGTATCGACTTCTGATTCCAGCCAAACCGGTATCGCCACGGCGAGTACCTATAGAGCACCGGCAATTTGCAGAGCGGTTCGGCAATCGTGGCAATAATCAGCGACCACACCCCAAAACCCATCAGCGCACATGAGAGTGACACCGTGGCATATCCCACAACCCCGGCCGCGCGCGCATAGGCCAACTCCCTAAACATCATGTTCCGCTGCAAAAGGACCATCGGCATGCCAAGAAAGGGGCTCAACAGGAAGAGCAAGGCCAGCACCGGCAAGAGCTCTCTTAACTGCGGTTCGTGCCAATACGCCACAAAGAGCGGCAGGCTGATGATCGACAGGATAAAGAGGATCGCGCCCACTCCGACATTGAACGTAAAAGCCGTGCGCAAGTCATGTTCGCAGAGATCCTTCTGGTGGATAATGGCGCTTCCGAAGCCGTAATCGGAGAAGAGGTCGAGGATGCCGACACAGATGCTTGCGAGCGCGGCAAGGCCGAAGTCATGCGGAACCAGAAGTCTCGCAAGGATCGGGATGACCAGCAGCATCAAGAGCTGCGGGGCAAATCGATCCAGAAAAGCCCATAGCGTTCCCCTGACGACCCTCGCTTTGAGATCGGACTCTAGCGCGCACTCATCAGCGCTCACTGATCCGCATGATATATTTACTGTAGGGCCACTCATGACTTCATCACCACCCACACGCAGACAATGGCTGCGAGACGAGATTAATCCTCACTGTCCTTACAGCTGAGCTTCTCCCTGTGATACGTCGCCATTAAAAGACCCATAAAGAGCCACATCAGGATTCCATAGTCCGGAATGAATGACACGATCCTTTCTTTGAGCTGCACCACTGAATATGCGAAGGGCACCATCGTCCCTCCGGTATTTGACGCAATCATAAAACAGCTCAACGCCCACATAATCGTGACCGCAATATTCGTGATGATTCTGTGCGTGCTCTTCCTCACGATATTGATTCCGGCATGATATGAAATCGCTATGAGCGAGAACAGCGCGACCGACGCAAGCGTGCCGATGGACATCACATAGTGCAGTATGAAGTTGTGCGGGGCGGCTAACGGCCATATATTCAGAAAGGGGAAGGTCTGCGGTGCATAAGAATCAAGCATATTTACGAATTGCCCAAACCCGATTCCCCACAGGGGGTATTCACGCATCATCTTCAGCGCCGCCACCCACGCGGACATACGGACATTATCGCTCATGACATCATCTATACTTGTCGGAATCGTGTGCAGGTGGGTTTCACTGACGATGCTTGCAAACACAACAAGGGCGATCATGCCGCCCAACAAGCCGATGACGAAATATTTCTTATAATCGGACTTCATGAGGAGCAAGAACGGCAAGGTTGCGCACAGAGCAACCACGGGCTCTCGCTTATCTCCAACAATCAGCGCGGCAAAAGCCATTGCGCAGATCGCCAAGGCCGCAATGACCACGCATCTCCTCTTTGCGATCGTCACAGCGCCGATGCATAATGGAATTGCCAGTGTCGCCATCGTCGTAAGCTCTTCGATCTGGCTCACCGCATAAGTGGCGGAACCCGCTTCCATGCCCCTCAGGAGCATATAGAGTGAAAAAACAAGACGAAGCGATACATACGCGATAATCGTATAGAATATGGTGATCGCCGATTTGTCATCGGCGCACATGTCTTTTGCGAAGAAGAAGAAAAAGGGAAACAGCAACACCTCGACATACAACCCAATGCCGCTCGTACCGATATCTCCGGAATGAATCGTTGAGATGCCGCACAGTACCGCGAAGAGAATGAAGAGCTTTGTTTCTCGCGTAAGAGGGAAATCGACTTTCTTCCGCTTCGCGCACAGGTTCAGCGCATAGACCATAATGAACGCCGTAACTGTTGCCGTGGTGGGCGTCACGATAAAAGACCCTATGAGCGCCCCTGACAGAACTTTATACATTGACTGCAACTCGACAAACCTGAGGAAAGGCAAGGTGAGCATCAATACAATAAAACCTTGCAAAGGTTTCAAAAGCGCAACCGCGGCAAGCGCCGTAACGACGCCGAATAGTGCGGCAAGGCTGAACAAGGAGGGCACGATGCCTTCCGGCACATACTGCGAGAACCCCACCCACCCCGCAGCGGTGATTACCACGAACACCAGATACCGTGCGAGGACGCTCGTTCTCGGAAGAGAAAAGAAGTCCCTGAATTCAGGCAAGACGCCGGTTTCATACAGAGCGAAGATGCCGATGATACCGCATGCCGGCAGCAGTTGTTTAACGATCGCGCCCATGCCCTGATAATTGAAGATCGCAGGTACTGCGAATGCACAGGAGCATGCGCACGCAATGGAAGCTGCGATTGTAATCAACCGATGCCGTCTCTCGCTTATCACTCGATCTCCCTACTATTCGTACGATTGTGCAACATGCTCCTCACCATATCGCAAATCTTGAAGGCCCGCCGTCGTCGAGGCGCGGCAGCGACATGGCGTCCGTGCCGCGCAACCCTGCTTGAAGCGTCTGTTCAGTGCTGCTCATAGAAGTTTGCAATACCCAACTTACACATTAATATCGCCCAACGGCCACAATCCGAGGCTTTTATCAGAATACTTTCCTTCATTCTCGCGACAATTCTCATTCATTATGTAGCGTGGGCAGGGGAAATTAAACGGAGGCATCTGTAAGTTCAGAGGACGCCACTGTCCCGTGACAATATCTTTATTATGAAACACTTTTGTGTATGTTGACACCAAGAGATATTTCGAACCACTTGTTTTGAAATTCTTGATCACGGAAAATATTTTCCAAAACGAGAGATGAATAAGACAATCCCTGCACATAATCACATCCACTGCCGGCAAGGGATCCGTGGCGATATTCATCGCCATGAACTCTCTTTTCTTATCGCGATATAATCGATTATTTTGCGATATGAGTTCTTCGACAATATCAACGCCTACGTATCTATCGATGTTCAATTCCATCGCCTTCATCCAATTGAAGTCGCCGCACGCAGCGTCGAGCAATGACCGAGCACCAATCTCCTTCAATAGACTGGGAAGTTCTCGTCTAATCACCAATGTTTGGCCCAAGTCGGATCCAGGGCCCGAAACGGACTCTTCACCACCAAAGCCCCTTTTCAAATAGATCCTTGAAAACTTCATCTTCATGGGGGTCAATTTATAGCGCAGCCTACGAATCTTCCCTATAAGAGGAATGAAGGCTGGACACTCTTCCTTTATAAACGCTTTAATCAGTGTCAACATTTGTCATTATTGGATAACGTCACCATATCGCAAAGCTGGAGGGCCCGCCGCCTTCCATGCTCGTCAGCGCCATTGCCACCAACGCCGTCAAGATGCCGAACCATTTCATCTCCTTCATAGCACCACCTTCCCCTCCACAACCAATACCACATCGAATCGAACGATGACGTATGACGTATCATGATCGTTCGACCGATCTCCCATAATCGTCGGCAATGCGCACCACGTCATCGAGTTCCGCAGTGGAAACCTCGAGAACGTGGCAGTCGTTTTCGCCGCGCGATTCTTGACCCAGCACCTGCTGCATCACGCCCACAGCCTCGGGGGACAGCGTCACGGCGCGATCCGCATACAAGCGGTACAACCCCTCCCACGTCCCCACGTCACTCCAACCGATGTCGCACGGGATGACCGCCACTCTGCGCGATTTTTCCATGACACCGTAGTCGATTGAAATCGCGGGGGCCGCGTCGAAGAAACGCGCGCAATAGTCGCGGCCATTGTCGAACGAATCGAGCAACGTATGCAGCGCGGGAAGATAGCGCGCAATCTCATCAAGAATATCCCGCACGCACCACACGAACATGCCGCTGTTCCAACTATAGGTGCCTTCATTCAGATATCGCCGCGCGGTCGGCATATCGGGCTTCTCCACGAACGCTTTGACGCGAAACGCACCGCACGAAATGTCAGGGATCGCCTCGCCGGCGGCAATATAGATGCGCGAGGACGAAGAAAGCGGCGCTATACGTTCATACGTGTGTCTGAGAAACGAACGGCCGCCGACGATATTCAGGAACTGCTTCGGGCGCTCAGGCGTAGAAAAAGGATGAAAGCGCGTCCCTTCCCCGCCGGCGAGGATCACTGCGTATATGTTTGATTGGGGAGTCATGAGTGGGAAGCTAAATCAGCCGTAAGTCATCAGTTGACCGAATACAACATGCCCCATACGGTTGTTGCAGTGGGAGTTACCATATCGCAAACCTTGAAGGCCCGCCGCCATCGAGGCGCGTCAGCGCCATGGCATCCGTGCCGTCGGCGTCCATCGTCCAGACGTTGCCCGTCGAGCCGCTGTTCGTGGCGTCC
Organism: bacterium; assembly: GCA_041658465.1. GTDB lineage: Bacteria > UBA10199 > UBA10199 > 2-02-FULL-44-16 > JAAZCA01 > JAJZQH01. The sequence goes on from JBBAAC010000101.1 coordinate 7,620, forward strand.
GCCGCGGCGTCGAACGAACGCGTCGAGACGTACAGGATCTTCGAACCGTCCGGCGACCAGGAGGGGTAGAAGCTGTTGGCGTTTAACGCCGTCAGCCTTGTCAGCGCCGCCGCATTGCCTCCGCTCACGTCCACGACCCAGATATTCGCGGTGGCGTTGGCATTCGCCACATCGGCTGTCGAGTCCAGCGAGCGCTGCGAGTGAAAGGTGATCCAGGTGCCGTCCGGCGACCACTGTGGAACCTCGCTGGCCGCGCCTGCGGCGGTGAGCTGCGTCAGCGCGGTGAGATTCCCTCCGTCCGCATCCACGACCCAGATATTGCTCGATGCCGTCGCGGCCCCGCCCTCGCCGAGCGGCATATTCGATTGAAACACGACCCTGCTACCGTCCGGGGACCAACGGGGGAACTGGCTTGGCGCATCGGCAATGCCGACGGCCGTGAGGGCAGCGGGATTCCCGCCATCCGCATCCATGACCCAGATGTTGTACGAGCGGCTCGGTGCCCCTCCCTGGGCAAGCGGCAGGTACGACTGGAAGCAGATCCTGCCGCCGTCCGGCGACCACTGAGGCGCCGCGCTGTGGGCGCCGTCTGTATTCTGCGTGAGCGCGGTGAGGCCTGTGCCATCCGCATTCATGACCCAGATGTTTTCCGTTCCATTGACATTCGGGGCATCGGTGCCGTCGAGCGCACGGTTCGAGTCGAAGACGATCTTCGTTCCGTCAGGAGACCAGTCGGGGCGCTGATTCTCGACATCCGCTGCGACCGTGGCCGTCAATGTCCGCTGATCGTTTCCATCGGCGTCCATCACCCAGATATTGTCGCCAGGGTTGGCAGCCGCCCCTCCTGCCGGGGGAACC
>JBBAAC010000102.1:0-8438 GCA_041658465.1 bacterium
CAGCGGCGCGCCGCCTTGATTGCGGTCTCCACCGCCTCCGCGCCCGTGTTCATGAGCAGCGCCTTGTCGTAGCGAGTGAGCTTGGTGAGCTTTCTGATGAACGGCCCCATCTGGTCGTTGTGGAACGCGCGCGATGTGAGTGTGAGCCTGTCCGCCTGGTCCTTGAGCGCCTTGATGATCTTGGGGTGCCTGTGCCCCTGGTTCACTGCTGAATAAGCGGAGAGCATGTCGATGTAGCGTTTGCCCTCCACGTCCGTCACCCAGATCCCTTCCGCCTTTGAGATCACCACCGGCAGCGGGTGATAGTTATGCGCGGATACCTCTTCCACCTCTGCTATGTACTTCTCTGTCTTGGTCATAACTCCTCCGTTGGTACGATGGTACGATTTTATCTTACAAACAAATGTTTCACCACAAACCACACGTTCTCTTTCCGTTCCCGCAGTCGGCGCAGCGTGTATGGCAGCCACGCGCGTCCGAACGGGATATATATCCTAACTCTCCATCCCTCCGCAGCCATGCGGCGCGCGAGCCTGCGCTGGATGCCGAGCAACATCTGGAACTCGAATCGATTTTTTTCAATTCGCTGCGTGCTGGCAAACGCCTCGATCGCCTTGATCAGCCGCTCGTCGTGCGTGGCGACCCCGTGATACAGGCCGGTCGTCAGAAGTCGCTTTGCCAGCGCTGCGAATTGGCGACTCACTTCATCCATGCCCTGATGCGCGATCACGGGCGGTTCCTTGTACGCGCCCTTGCAGAGCCTGATACCTATGCCGCGCTCGATCAGTCCTACCTCATCCTCGGGCGTGCGCTTGAGCATCGCCTGAAGGGCGACGCCGATGGGCGTGGCACGGTTCTTCTTCGCGCGCATGACCTGATCCAGTATACCCTGCGTCAGGTTCGATCCCTCCATGTCGGCGCGTACAAAACCGCCCATCTCTTCCGCAGCCGCGACTATTCGCGCGAGATTCGCGGCGCACATCTCAGGATCGATCAGAAGCCCGATCTGCGAGAGCTTCACAGATACATTGCGGTCGAGGCCTCGCTCCTTGAGCGCCTTTAAGATCACGACGTACTGCTCAGCGGCTCGCCTGGCCTCGGCCTTGTTCGTGACGTCCTCGCCGAGATGGTCGACGGTGGTGCCGAATCCCTCTGTCTTGAGGCGCGCAGCCACCTGGAGCGCCTGCGCGAGCGTCGTGCCCGCGATGAAGCGGCGGGCAAACGGTGCAAGCAGCGAGGAAAGCGCAACACCTATTCCCCTCCTTTGTAAGGAGGGGGGAGGGGAGGTAGATCCTGCACGCAACTCCTTGCTGTCGCCGCTACTGTTGCTTGCAGGCATGATCTACCCTCCCTAACCCTCCCTTACAAAGGAGGCTGTTTCCGAAGTCATCCTCCCCCTTTGTAAGGGGGAGCTAGAGGGGGTAGATCCAGTACGAATCAACGATCTACCCTCCCTAACCCTCCCTTACAAAGGGAGGGAATGTGTTCGGAAACACCCTCAAAAGGGAGGGGTCTTTTACGAGATCTTCTCACTAATGCACTTCGCCTGCAGGAAGAGCAGCAGGTAATCGTTGCCGCCTGCCTTGGAGCAGGTGCCCGACATGTTGTATCCGCCGAACGGCTGCACGCCGACCAGCGCTCCGGTGATCTTGCGGTTCACGTAGAAGTTTCCGCAGAAACATTCGCGGCGCGCGCGCGCGATCTTCTCCGCATTGTTCGTGAAGACGCCGCCGGTCAGGCCGTAGTCAGTGCCGTTGAAGATCGAGATCGCATCGTCGAAGTTTCGCGCCTTGATCACTGTGAGCACCGGGCCGAATATCTCCTCCTGCGCGATGCGCGCTGCGGGGGCGACATCCGCGATGACCGTCGGCTGGATGAAATAGCCCTTCTCGTCCGAGGCCTCGCCGCCGCATACCAGTCGGCCTTCCTTGCCGCCGATCTTTATGTACTCGCGCATCTTGTCGAACGCGTTCCTGCTGGATACAGGGCCCATCCAGTTCGCAGGGTCGTCAGTCGGGCCGACCGTGATCGTCTTCACGCGCGAGCAGAGCTTCTCCACGAACTCGTCATAGATCTTTTCATCCACTATTACGCGCGAGCACGCGGAGCACTTCTGTCCCTGGAAACCGAACGCTGAGGCCTTCGTTGCCTCCGCGGCCGCATCTACGTCCGCCCCGCTGTCGACGATGATCGCATCCTTGCCGCCCATCTCCGCGATCACGCGCTTGATCCACTTCTGTCCCTTGTGAGTCTTGCCCGCCTCTTCATTTATATGCAGCCCGACCTCGCGCGATCCTGTGAACGAGATGAAGCGTATGCGCGGGTGGGTGATGAGCGTCTCGCCGACTTCACCACCCGGGCCGGGCAGGAAGTTCACGACACCGGCAGGGAGCCCGACCGACTCCACGATCTCCATGAACTTCGCGGCGATGATCGGCGTGTCCGATGCGGGCTTGAGCACCACTGTGTTGCCCGTCACGACCGCTGCGGTGGTCATGCCGGCGAGTATCGCGAGTGGGAAATTCCAGGGCGGGATCATGGCGCCCACGCCCAGCGGGATGTAGACGAGCTCGTTGGTCTCGTTCGGCCAGGGCAGGCACTGATGCGTGACGCCCAGGCGCAAGGCCTCGCGCGCGTAGAAGTCGCAGAAGTCGATTGCCTCCGCTACGTCCGCGTCGGCCTCGATCCAGTTCTTGCCGATTTCGTAGACCATCCATGCAGCGAGCTCGTACTTGCGCTCGCGCATCTTTGCGGCAATTCGCACAAGATAGTCTGCGCGCTTTTCTGTGGAAACATATCTCCACGAATCGAACGCCTTCCACGCCGCGTCGATTGCCTTGAGCGCGTGCTCCTTGGTGCCTTTCTGCACTGTGCCCACGACCTGGTCTTTCTGCGCGGGATTGAAGGAACGAATCTTCTCCTTGAGCGTGATCCTCTCTCCGCCTATGACGATAGGATAGTCGCGATCGAATTCCTTTGCCGCGGCCGCCAGCGCAGCCTCCATGTTCTTCTTATTTTCCGGGTTTTTGAAATCGGTCAGGGGTTCGTTCTTGAATGGCTGCAGCATGAAGGGCCTCCAGCGGTTTGGGGTTTATCCAGCGACCGCAGGATGTCTAGTAGATGGTAGCTGCAAAGTCAATCGAATCGGGGGTTTAAGGACGAGGCGAGAGGGTATTTTATTTGATGCGCGTTTTCGGCGCCCTTACCGATCTGGTCGCCTCGCGCACTTCGACTTTTATCTCGCTGGGGCGAGGAAGTTTCTCTCTTTCGATTACCATCTCCGGGCGAGTCCTCTCGCCGTCTACGCCAGATTCGTTGCGCTCTTCCTTCACGCCCCTCACGGCGCGTACTTCCGCGGTGGTGTTGCCCGGCCTTCCGTTCTCATTCGACGCGTCATCGGGTGTGACGGGTCTCGGCTTGCGGGAGAGCGCCGCGTCGAAGCGGGATACGATGCCGTCCATGTGCGTCTCGTTGAGAAGCGCGCCATCCGCGATGTTCGGCACCTTGCCGTCCGCGACGTCGCTCGCGTACATGGTGGCGTAGAGGTTTCTCTTGTCTTCGCTTTTCAACTCCGGATGCCGCGCCTTGAGGTATTCCAGCGCAGCGGACTTCGCGGTCTCAAACCTGTCGGCAGGCGGTGCGTTGACGCCCGAGATGTTGCATTCGAACTCCGTGGACTCGATGGCCCTGGTCTCGTACTCGACTAGTCCGGAACTGCCATTTTCCAGCGCGCGGATCTTGAGATCGAGCGCGACGTACTTTTCGTGACATTCCTGGGCTGCCGCCCTGAACGCCGCGATCTGCTCATGAAGTTCCTCGGCGTGGAGCCGTAGCTCATCCCCAAAGAGCGGATTCGTATTGTCATGAAGGATCGCCTCGGCCTCGATCATGAGCGCCTTTTCTGCGTACCTCTTCGCCATCTTATCGTATTTGATCTTCGCGCTCTGATAGCTCTGCGCCTCCCGCTTGGCGGGATCGACCTGATCCCGCCAATCCAGCACGAGCTCGAGCCATTGCGGGTCCACGATGGCCTCGCCGTTCGGCGTGGCTATGCTCCCTGGCGAGGTGCGCTCCATGAGCTGTGCGCGCGTCTCCTCCGGCAGCTTCATCCAGCGGGCGTAGATATCGGGCGCGATCCTGCGCGCGTCCGGCGGGATGATGTCCCCGCGCATGAAGTAGATCTGCCGCGCGATTACGTCGAGGCGCCTGTTCGCATCCGCTTGCACGAGCGGGGCCATGAAGATCTTCGGAGGGATCCTGCCGCGATCCGTCTGCGCCGCGATCAGCTTGTTCTTTAGATAGCCCCTGCGTTCCTCTGGAGACAACCGCTGCCACTGTTCGAGGCAGTTGCGCGCGCGCTGGTGTGTGGGATCGGGCCGCACGCCCATGAAATCCTCGACCGCGCGCAGCGCCTCTTCCGTCTTTGAGACGAGCAGGGGGTTGGGGCCCCGGACTTCATTGAGAGTAATATTTTCCGTGACGAGTTCATGCGGCTCGAGCGTGATCTCCGTTGGTTTGGATTGAGGACTGCCGGCTGGGGCCGGCCAATTTGCGACATGGGAATACCGTCCCACAAGCCACGACCTTGGCGGGACCTTGCCGTCCACGGTCTCGTCTACGACCGGCGCGGCCCTGGCTATATAATTTCCCCTGTCCTCAATCGACTCGGCGTTCCATTTCGCGAGCGCATCGACTGCCCTCGCATCTCGCCCCTCAACGGGTATGCCGTATAGGGTCTCTACCGCTGCCAGCTTCCGCGTCGTCGCTTCCAGCACGTCGGATTCGTTCGGAACTCTGCGTACCCCGGAATCCGTAGATTCTGCATCGACATCGCTGGCAGATGAATTTTTTCTCGAGAGCGCGTACGCGTAGCCGAAGAAGGCAAAGCCCAGTCCAAAAGATACTGCCGAAGTAGCTGCGAGCGCGTTGTTGGAGATTATCGAGCGGGAAGGGGTTTCCGAAGGTAAAGGGTTCTCCGCGGGATTGCCGGGCTGGGTCGAAATGCAGACGACCTCTCCCCTGGTATTCGGCGGTCTGCACGTCACTGTATTGTTGACCGGCTCTGGCACACTGGCCTCTCAAGTCTTCCAGGCGATGGAAGACACTAATCGCCTCACTTATATTTTCGGTTGAGAGGGTACCCTAAGTTGCTAGATACTGAGAGGAGTCATAACGCATTGATATTACTGGATTATCAGGAGGCGTTTGAGGGGTGTGAAGGGCGTTTTATACAATTATCGAATGCGTCATACCGGAAAATGCCCGACTTTATTTGATGCGCGAAATTCGCGGCTTAACTGCCCTCACAGCATCCCGCACCTCGATTTTTACGTTCTTGGGGCGAGCCCGTTCCAGCGGATCGACCATTCTCTCCGTCGGGGGACCTTCGGCATCCTCGACTGTGCCGTGGCGTTCCTCCCGGAAGCCCCTGGTTGCTCGCAACTCCGCGTAGGTGGGGTTTGCTTCCGTGCGCTCATTTGCGCCGGTATCTCCAAAGCCGGGCCTTCTTCCTACGGATAGCGTCCGCTCATAGCTCGATACGATCCCTTCCATATGGTCAGCGTTAAGGGGGGCACCATCAGCGCTATGCAAAACTTTTCCGTCCGCTACATCGTTGGCGTACATGGTTGCGTAAAGGTCTCGCTTGTCTTCGCTCATTATCTCCGGGTGCCGTGCCTTCAGGTATTCAACCGCTGCGGACTTGGCCCTCTCGAAGCCGCCCGCGGGCGAGACCTTGAGCGTTGAGCAGACCGTGTCTATCGCCGGATCGCCGGCGGCCTTGCGCATCATCATCTCGAGATACGAGATCTCGAGTTCATCCGTAGGCGCAATCGCCGGCGCGGTCAGGTAACCGCGAAGCTCGTCGACGTATGCCTTATGTTCACTGGGCGTGATTCCCGCGGAGAGCGCCTGTTTCTTCATGCGCTTCTCTAATTGGGCGTCCTTATCGAGGTGGGCCAGGAGCGCGGCGAGCCGCTCTCGCGGATTTGTCCCCTGGAACATGGCATCCGTCATCCTTGCATCGGTGAAGACAGATTGCCTCAGGCGCACATATTCAGGCGAATTGAACCAGCGCTCGAAGGCGTGGTGCGCGGCACCCATCGGGCCTTCCCACTCATAGCTTACCGGCACTTTTATGATAGTACCGTCCTGCTGAACGACATCCTCAAACATGACATTGCGGGCGCGGGACTCCGTCATGTTCGAAGCGCCCATCGTATAAGTCGTGCCGCGCGGGCTGTGTTCCGCGGGCATATGGGCGCTGTCGCCCACAAAGCGGCCGCTCGCATCGATGGATATGTCGTGCTGCTGCTGGCCATAAGCCCTTCTCTGCACGTGCTCTGCAATCTTTTCCATCGGGACCTGAGCGTCCGGGACCCTGTGGGCCAGCCACTCGGAGAAAGCGAGTTGCCCCCTCAATGTCATGCGAGGAAACTTTTTTACCATCACCGTCATGGCGCCGTACCTCATGCCGGACATCATCTTCTCTGCAAATTCCCTGTTATGCGCGTCCACGCCGTCGACAGGCACTATGAGCTGCACGCCTCCGGGTAGGTCTATCATCGCCGGGGCTGCTTCGCTCAGCGCGGGCGTGCGTCCTTCAATCATGTGCAGCACCGAATATGCGGCCTGCGAGACCCGTGTAGCAGCCGTCTGCTTTCGCACCGAGATGAATCCTAGGCCGGTGATCTCCAGGTAGTTTACGTGCGCCGCGGCGATTCCAGGAGGGAGGATTTCGGGAAACGGCAATTCGCAGCCAGGCGCTATGCCTGTTGGCTCGCCGGTTGCGGCGTCGAAATATACGATGAAGTCCTTGCTGGGGGAGAGCACGCCGGCGGTAGGGGAGTTGCGATGAAACCCGGAGATATTGTCCAGCCTGCCCAGTTCTCCGCCTATGGTCTGCAGCCACTTGAGCGCATTTGCAGGGATCTGATGAACGGGGAGGTTGCCTGCCACGGGAAGGGCAGGGGGCATTGCGGGCGTCGCCCTGTCGCCGTAAAGGTCGATCGGCGCATCGCGAACTGCTTCTGCGAGTGTATCATGGGATTCAAGATCTGGAAACTTGGGGAGCTCGCGCTTTCTCGCCGGAGTGTATGGTGGTAATGGTGGTATTACAGGCTTGTTGGGAGGTGGCATGCACTTCTCCGTTTTTTGTCACAGCCCCCTTGCATACATTATCGGTACAAAATCATCCGTTGTTGCGTCACGCGTTGATTTTTTATTTGATGCGCGGAGTTCGCGGCTTTGCCGCCCTTGCGGCATCGCGGACCTCGATAATATTCAGGAACTTGAAGGTGTTGAGGGTGTTGGCGGCGTTAGAATTCTATTGATTGCGAAGAAGTCTTTGCAGGTCGCGCACTTGCGGTCGATTTTTTTACCGCCTTTTTGTCTCGGGTTTGGCAGCTGGTTTGGCCGCCTTGGCGCTCTTTTCAGAATTATTTCGCAGTGGAGGGAGTTGATTTCTTGGCCGCGGCCTTTACGACGGACTTCGCAGGCGTTTTCGGAGCGGCCTTGGAGGTCGCCTTCTTCTTGGTCGTTGCCTTTGCATCCTTCTTTGCGGCGGGCCTCTCCTTTTTGGCAATCTCCGCCGTATCCTTGCCCGCGGCCTTCGCCTCTTTGCGCTCTTCGAGCTTCTGCAGGGCTTCCGCTATCTTGTCATCCGCGTCCTCAACCTTCACGGTCTTCGGGGCCTTGAGTTCCGCCTTTGCCTCTTCAATATTGGTCGTTACTTCCTGGTCGATTTGTTCGTCGATCTCTGCCTTTGCATCCTCTGACTTCGCATCGAGCTGCTCGTTCTCAACGGGTTCCGCTTTGGCTGCGTCGTTCTTACTTATGCGCTTGAAGCTCTTGTCTGCTGCCTGGGCCCTCTTCTCCGGCTTTGTCTTCTTCGCCATCTTCGAGATCTCGACGTCCGCCTGAGCCCCTCCTCCGGCTGCATCGTCCTGCTCGATCAGATACGCGACGCCGTTGCGGCGCACGGGCCTCTCGTCGGCTTTGCCCTTGCCCTTGTAATGGCCGTTGGATGCCAGAAGCGTCTGCTTGCTATCCTTGCCCGACGCGCTCGCGACTGCTTCGTCGATAGCATCAGCCGCACTCGCATCCTCATTCAGGCCGGATGCCCCCTTGCTCTCAATAGCATCTTCATCCTTGCGCTCGCGCGGGCCTAGTACGGCGAGCTCGACTTTTGCGGTGCCTGTGCCGAGGACGCCGATCTTTTTTGCGGCCGCCTTTGACAGGTCGATGATCCTGCCGCGCACGAACGGACCGCGATCGTTGATGCGCACGACACAGGACTCGCGGTTATCCAGATTTGTGACCTGCACCTCAGTGCCCAGCGGCAGGGACTTGTGAGCTGCCGTCATCGCGTTCGGGTTGAACCTCTCTCCGCTGGCGGTCTTCTTGCCGGCAAACCCCGGGCCGTACCACGATGCCTCGCC
>JBBAAC010000103.1:0-8435 GCA_041658465.1 bacterium
GTTCCTTGGCATGATGGACAACTTCTTTACGTGCAAAAAACAGCAGATGTACCTGGTCCCGGGCCCTGCGCGCATCGACAAGAGAGCAATTGAAAGGCTGCAAAGCTATCTCCAGCACGGCCAGCTGCTGACGGATGAGTTGTCGGAGCTGGCAAATGTCATCGATCGCTTCGGCTGGGACCCGCCCGAGGTCTACATCCCGGTCAAGGTCCTGGGATACAGGGCCGGCAAGAACATAAAGGCAATCGATACGTCGGAGCTGGGGATCGAAGGTCTGGGCGATGGAGCAATGGAATCAACGGGCCCCGTCGCGTCGGGAGATGCAGAGGCCGCAGCCGATGCCGGCGACGGCTCGCTCAACGTGGACGACCCGGCCGCAGCCGCGTTCGCGGGCGGCATGAATACGTTTTTGCACGTGGCAGCGAAGATGTGACCTGCAATAGTCATGAGAATCTCAGACGGGGCTCCCCCGTCTTTTTTTGCGCGCTTGACACCGGGCGGTCATTGTCATCTCCTGCGCGCATGACAACACTCACTATCGCATGCAAAAAGATAAGCGGCATAGGAACAGTGTGGATTGCGCGCACTGAAAAGGGAATCGCGCGCATCGAGCCTTCCGGCGGACGCAGGACGCTCTTGGGATACTTCTCCAAAGACCCTGTAATAAATGAAGACCCGCGCCCATTCGACGCGATAATAAAAAAACTCGATTCATATGCCAGGGGCCAACGTGTAGACTTTGACGATGCGCTCGATCTTACGGAAGGCACGGAGTTTCAACGCAGGGTCTGGCGCGCGATCGCGCGAATACCGTGGGGCGAGACGCGCTCCTACGCATGGCTTGCGGCAAAGGCAGGGAGGCCGAAGGCAGTGCGTGCGGCCGCCAATGCGTGCGGCGCTAATCCAGTACCGATCATCATCCCCTGCCACCGCGTAATAGCATCAAACGGCTCGATCGGCGGATTCTCAAGCGGTCTCCCGCTCAAGCGGAGGCTCCTCGCGATCGAGGGGATCGGCTTGTGAGCGAAGTCCGCTTTAATCCGTCTTCAGTTGCATCCAGCTAATTTATATAACTTTTTTTATCCGCAACTTCGCCCTATCCTCCTGCCGATAATAAATGGGGGATGCGCCCCTTTATTTGCCCAACATGAAATGTGGAGTCCTTTTTTATGAATACAGTTAGCCCTGTCGAGAAGCTGACAAACGCACTCATCAACGCCTACGCCCAGGGCGTGGATCCGTCGAGGGCAGAGTGTCAGCCATACCTGCGCGAATTGCGGGAGCGCGTGGTAAAGGCCGTGTCCAGGGAATGGATCGATAGCTTTGTCAGAGGTAAAATCCGCGGACGTCCCTCCCTTGAAGAAATCAACGAAGTAAAGGAGCTGGGAGTACCGAAATGCATATACAATCCCTCCCTGAGGGCGCTGTGTTTGTTGGAGGCCATCAAGTCCGGGGACGAAAAACAATTCCTATTCTGGTCGGGTGATGTGTCATCCTGGGAGTATCCCGAGGATTTTCATCCTGTATGGGGCCAAAGTTATGATGAAGCTGTTGCCCTGTATCGCCATAGTGTCGCAGGGCGCGTTGACCGATATCTGCAGGAGCTCCAGACGATGCTCCATGACGGCAGAATCTCGGCGGATGAAGAGACTGCGCTAAGCACAAAATGGGGTGCCTCTCAAGGTCTCATCCAGACGCTGAAGGGCGCCGACGGCAATCGCGCCCTCCATGAGCGCGTCAAATGGCTCACGAGTCACGCACCGGCGATATCGTTGTATAAGGTTTCGGATGCGGCCCGCATCAGCCTGACCTACCTCCTGGGGGCATTCGGACCTGGTGCAGTCGGCGCCGCGTTTGCCGGGATACTGAAACACGGCCCAATCGACGGCGCGTTGGGCATCTATAAGCGGGAAAAAGTGCTCGCGAATCATGCCTCATCGGAGTGGGGGCGCACGCATTCGGATGCAGCCCGGATCAGCATGATCCAACAGCTCGGGGCATTCGGACCTGACGCGTACGACGCGGCGCCTGCACTTTCGGGAGTATTGAAACAGGGCCCGCTCTACGGCGCGCTTCGCAGCGTGGGCGCGGTCGATCTGGCGGACAAGTGGAGACCCGGCCTCATTGAGTCCATGCGCAGCGATCCGGCCGAGGTCCGGGCAAGTACGGCAGAGGCCTTGGGACAGATTGGCTCGCCGGTGGCCAAGGCAGCGCTGATGGAGGCGCTGTCGGACAATGACCCGCGGGTCCGCGAGGCCGCGGCACGCTCCATAGGGCAGCTCAAACCGCCGCCCAGGAATGCAGCGCCGGCCATCCTCCATGCGCTCCTAGATCGAGAGGCAAAGGTCAGGTCCGCTGCCGCCGAATCGCTTGGGAAGCTGGGCGAGACGAATAACGATGTTGCCCATGGCCTTGCTAAGGCCCTGGGCGATACCGATCCTTTGGTGCGCAGAAATGCGGCGATCGCAATCCGAGAGCTCGGCGCCGCCATGAAAGGCACTATACCCGCACTTATCGAGCGCCTTGAAAAAGGCGACGCCGGGTGCGAAATCCAGGTGATCGCGGCGCTCGGCGCCATGGGCCGGGATGCGCTTTCCGCTGCCCTGCTGATCGAACCAAAGCTTGCAAGCCATGATCCTAGGATGCGAGCCGTGGCGGCTACTGCACTTGGTAACCTCGAAGCACGAGGGGCCGAGGCTACGCTTATCAAGGCCACGGCCGACAAGGAGGAAGAGGTAAGGCTTGCGGCCGTAACCGCATTGGATCGGATCTTTGCATCATCCGAAGAGGCCGCGCTGGCCCTGGCCAAGGTGATAAAAGATCCTTCGGCCGGCAATGAACTCCGAATGGCAGCAGTCGAAGCACTGGGTCGCACGGGCGTTGCAGACGAACAAGTCATTCAGGCGCTGCTCAATGCGCATCGCGACGCCTCGCCGGAAATCTCCTTTGAAGCCGGCAATGCGCTTGTCAAAATACTGACGAGTTCTCCAAAGGCAGTCGAGCTCGCAGCGCAACTGCTGAAGAAGAGTACAGACGTACAACAGCGCCTCGACATCTTACACGCTTTCACCAAGGCCGGACCCTCGGCAAAAGATGCGCTGCCTGTTGTGATCGCCCTTATCCAGGACAAAGATACATCTCTCGCCCTCGCCACCAAAGAGGCGAAGGCCTCTTCGGATCTCCCGACAGTTTTCACTAATGCCGGTATGAACGCTCATATCCAGAAGCGGGCTGCAGATCTAGACCTCGCCGCCATCGAGGCGATCGCCTCTTTTGGCCCTGATGGCGCTCGCAAGGCAATACCGAGCATCTTAAAGGCATTCAATTCGTCCGGAAAAATCGAAATCGCGCACGCGCTCTTCCGTCTCGATCCTGCAAATGACAACATCATACGAACTATCCTGATACAATACCTCAGCCTGGGGAGTGAATTTGGTGACAAGCAAAAACATTTATGCACGACAATAATCTCCTCCTCTCCCCGCGCCGTTGAAATAACGGCAGAGCTCATCTCTCACAAAGATCCGAATGTCACAAGAAATGCGCTGATGGCACTGTGCGACATAGATCCATCGTCAAACCCAGCCGCCCTTCGACTCGTAATAGATACCTTCAAGGCAAAAAAAGGGTTTGGCAATTCCGTAATAGCGCTCCAATATCTCGCCAGAAAGTCACCTGAAGCAAAGCAAACGCTTGTTGAAGCATTCGTTTCCGCTGTGAAGGAAAACAATATTGGGAGAGCAGCATGGATCGGCTCTTGGCTGAAGTATTCGTCGGTTCCAACAGACGACGCAGTTCTGCAGCATATCATTTTGGCGCTGAAAAGCCCTTCAAGTATCCCTGACAAATATTCTTTTTTAGAGATGTTGGTGCGGTTCGGAGCGGCAGCAAAAGATGCGCTTCCAATGCTGCTGGAAATGTTAAACGATCGTTCATTTTATATTCGAAAATATGTGGCAATGCTCTTCGTCAAGATCGATCCCGACATCGAGAAGCAGAATCCGCGTGTGCGTGAAGTACTCGAGGAAAAAGAGCCAATCCCTCATATCTCTCGCAATAAGATACCACCGCCTCATTATTCCACGATTCCCGATCCCTTCATGTGATATCGAGGGGCATCAACGAGCGCCTCTCCTACGGAGGGCCAACGCGCAAGCTGCTCACAGCCCCATCGACGGCGTCCACCACTTGGCATCCGCCTTTGCCGCGTCCATCATCGCGAGCACTTCAAAGGCCGCGAGCCCTGTCTCGATGCAACGCTTCTCTGCCCCATCCATCGCCTCACTGTCGATGAACTCGTTCTTGTGCCGGTTCGCGTAGATCGCGCAGACCGCGCCAGCTCGTGCGCCGGAGAGGGCGGCAAGCGTGAAGAGGCAGGATGATTCCATCTCGAAGTTCGACACGTTCATCGCATCGAGCCTTGCAGGCAGCTCAGGATCGCGCGGCGGAAAGCCCGGGACCTTGCGCGCCTGCGCGCCGTAGAAGCCCGGCGCCGTGGCGGTGAGCCCCACGTGATGCGTGAAGCGAAGACGGCGCGCGGCCTCGAGGAGCGCCACCACGACCTCGTGATGCGCAACAGCGGGATACCCTTCCACCACAAAGGAGGTCGACGTATTCTCAAGGCGCACTGCGCCGGTCGAGATCACTAGATCTCCGAGCTCGATCCCCTTCTTGAGCGCGCCCGATGACCCGATGCGGATGAAGGTCGGGTTCTTTACGATCTGGCTGAGCTCCACGACGGCGATCTCGGTATTGTCCGGGCCCATGCCCGTGGCCATGACCGTGAGCGGCATGCCGCGATACCGGCCGGTGATCGTGACGTACTCGCGGCTCTGGATCGGATCGCGCGCCTCGCTGAAAAAGCGCGCCACGCGATGCGCGCGGGCAGGATCGCCGCACAAGAGGATATTGGGCGCCACATCGCCCGGCCCGCAGCCGATGTGATACTGTTTTCCTTCTTTTGTGGCGACCACCTCGGCAGATTTGAATATGTTCTTCATCGATGCCCTCCGTTATTTACTGAGTATACTTCAAAGGCACAGAATTCAAGGCGTAATAGCGCCCCTCAGGTAAAGCCTGTGACGTCGTTCCGGGATCATCTGTTACGGAACGCGCCTCCCGCGGCGACCCGTTCGCTATTCGCGGGCGGCGAACCTTCCACACTCAAATCGCGAGTCAAAAACTGCAACGTCCAGAAAGTATAAGTTATAGGGACGTTGCGTTTTGACATCGCGATTTGGTCTGGCCTTCACCGCCCGCTCATGGCGACGGGTCCAAATGCAGGATCTCCGATCCTGCTCAGATTGTCTCCTCTGTATCTGTAAATTGCCCCGCCGCTCCCGGCGATGTTCCGAAACAGATGATCCCGGAACGCCGTCAGAGAGATGTACAACCGGTCACCGACGTCCATTTATCTTGAGCGCCTTGGCCGGCAGTTATTTGTCGAGGTGTACAAGTGGCCTCGCCCATGCTCATCGGCTTCGGGTGGTGCTGGATAAACAATAGCAGCACATAGCAAGCGGAGACCCGCGGCAGGCTTCGAGCAATGGGGACCGCGAAGGCTGGAAATCCACCGTTAGCGTATGATCTCTGCACCACTCCGTGTCGGCTTGCCCGCCTGCCGGCCGGTGGGCAGGCGAGATGACAGCCGCGGGTCTCCGCGTGCTTTATGACATTGTGCTGACTGACAGGACCCGAAGCCGAAACTTATTTGGCGAGGCGACTGCGGCGTACCTCGATGCACACATCCCTACCAGAGCGACGAGTATTTGAATTCAGAGGCGTTATCTATGCGCCTGCTGCAGGACTCCGCGGAACGTCTTGCGATGTATCCGCGTCGGTCCGTGTTTGGCGAGCTCCGCGAGATGCAGCTCCGTGCCGTATCCTTTGTGCACTGAGAACTTGAAGGCTGGGTATTCGTTTCCGAAATCGCACATGAGCCGGTCTCGCGTGACCTTCGCGATGATAGACGCGGCCGCGATCGAACTGGAGATCTTGTCTCCTTTGATCACGATCTTCTGCGGGATCTCATGCTCGATCGGCTGGTTTCCGTCGATGAAGAGCTGCTGCGGCCTCACGGCCAGCCCATCGACCGCGATGCGCATGGCCAGGAGCGAGGCCTGAAGGATATTGATGCGGTCGATCTCCAGAGGACCCACGATGCCTACGCCGGTCGCTACGGCGCACCCGTAGATCACGTCGAAAAGCCGCTCGCGCTGCTCCGCGGAGAGGAGCTTCGAATCCTTGAGTCCTTTGATGGAAATTTCCCGCGGAAGTATGACAGCGGCCGCAACTACTGGACCTGCGAGACAGCCGCGACCTGCCTCATCCACGCCGGCGATGATATCTATCCCCTGCGCGTGAAAGCTCTTTTCAAGTCTGAATGGGTCTGGAGGAGGAAGATCAAGAAGCGCTTGCTGCCTCATCCGCCCCGGCCTCTGCGGATTCCTCACCGGCGACCTCTTCTGCTACCTCAACAAAAGTCTCGCGGCCTTCGATGCGTGCTGCCTTGCCGGAGAGCTTGCGCAGATAGTAGAGACGCGAGCGACGCACCTTGCCGGCACTCGCGACCTCGATGCGCTCGATGAGCGGCGAGTGCAGCGGGAAGACGCGCTCTACGCCCACGCCGTAGGAATTCTTGCGAACCGTGAAGGTCGCGTTCACCCCACCGCGATGCCGGCGGAGGCAGACGCCCTCGAAGAGCTGGATGCGCTCCTTGTCGCCCTCGCGGATCTTGCAGTAGACGCGGACAGTGTCGCCAGCGCGGAAGCTGGGGATGTCTTTGCGGATCTGCTCTTGGTTTATCTTCTCTAGGATGTTCATGACCAACTCCTCATAAATGTGCGAAAAGACGTGGGCTTTTATCGGTTTCGCCCCTCTTTGTCAACACTTCGATCGAACCTTTCAAAGAGATCCGGCCTGCGCTCCTTTGTACGCATTATAGCCTGCTCGCGTCTCCAGCGCGCTATCTCGGCGTGGTTGCCTGTGAGCAGCACCGGCGGCACCTTCTCTCCGCGGAATTCTTCGGGTCTGGTGTAGTGAGGATACTCTAACAGTCCGGATTCAAAGGATTCTTCGGATATCGATTCAGAGTTGCCAAGTACCCCTGGAATGAGCCTTGTGACCGCATCGATCACGGCCATGGCCGCTATCTCGCCGCCAGAGAGCACATAGTCACCGATCGACACCTCTCTCTCGGCCACAACCCTCCTCGCGCGCTCGTCTACGCCTTCGTAGCGGCCGCATACGAGTATGAGCTGGTCGAGGGAGGCAAACTCCCTTGCGGTCTTCTGGGTGAACGGCTCGCCCTGAGGAGTTAGAAGCACTCGAAGCGAACGACCCTCACGCGGCACGGACTCGATTGATTCGCACAGGGGCCCTGCCATCATCACCATCCCGGCCCCGCCTCCATACGGCGAGTCGTCCACGCTGTGGTGCTTGTCGCGTGCGAAGTCGCGGATGTCGTGCAGCAGGAACTCCACGCGACCGCTCTCCCGGGCGCGCTTGATGATGGTCTCGCCAAGGACCGATTCGAACATGCCTGGAAAAATTGTGAGTATATCGAAGCGCATCACTACTGTCCCGTTAGATCTGAAATTGAGAGAAAACTGCGTGCAACTTCTTGAAAGAACTTGTCCTCGTTTGTATCTTGGATTTCAAATTCCTCCCCTTTGTAAGGGGAGGTCAGGAGGGGTAGATACCGGGAAACCCTTGATCTACCTCCCCTTGATCTACCTTCCCTTGATCTACCTTCCCTTGATCTACCTTCCCTTGATCTACCTCCCCTTGATCTACCTCCCCTTACCCCTCCTTACAAAGGAGGGGAATGGTTGACGCACGGTTAAACCAGACAGTCGTTGTAGCGCATAGTAAAAAATAGTTCTATTCGATCATCCCTTCCATCGGCCTTACGATCACGCGACCTTTTTCGATATCGATCGAGAGCACTATGTCGGCGATCGCAGGGATAAGGACCTCTTGCCCGCGGGCCGCATCCTCGGGAAGGACCTCGTACACGTCGTTCTCGCCGGCAGTAAATATCCGCACGATTTTGCCGAGCTCGCGGCCATCTTCAGTGGCAACTCTGAGCCCGAGTATCTGATAACAATAGTACTCGCCTGCAGGGAGCCTGGGCAGACGATCCTCCGGCAGATAAATTTCGGAACCGCGGAGCGACTCTGCACCGGTGCGGTCCGAGATTCCGTCGAAGCGCACCACATCAAAACGGCCCTGCGTGCGCAAGGCCGCGATCCTGTATGATTTGTGATCTTGGGTCTTCTTGTCGGGAATGAAGAGCTCGCCGCCTAGTTCCACCGGGCTCTGCCCGCTGTTCCAGAAGACGGCGTTTTCCCCTTTGAGACCTACAGCGCGACCGACACGGCCGCAGCTCACGAACTCCGTGCTGCCCACAACTTCTCCGATCTTCCCCCGCTATT
>JBBAAC010000104.1:0-8433 GCA_041658465.1 bacterium
TACCCCACCCGACCTCCCCTTACAAAGGGGAGGAGATTTGAAATTCGAGTTTCAAACGAGACACAGCGTTTTCCAGGTGTTACACGCGATTTTATTGCCGTTTCAGGTTAAACCGGACAGTCATGATTTGGAATATTGTTCAGGAAAAGCTGCCAATCCTGCTCGAAGCGCTTCAATCCATCATTGCAGACGAAAAACTCAATTCCTGAACGCGTTCACGCGCTGCGCGAACTGCATGTGCCACTGCGGGTTCGAGCTCACGGTGATTGTTTCGTCAATAATATTATGTATTGTAATTAACTTATAAATAAACTATAATACATAATATGATCGGGTCGCTTGAACAGCGCGAGGTCTTCCATATCGCCTTTTTGAGACAGCTCGCCACGGTCCTCAAACCGAATACCTATGCCGTGAAAGGCGGCACCAATCTCCGCCTGTTCTTCGGGAGCATCCGGTATTCCGAGGATATGGACCTCGATGTAACGGGAATTGAGGTCTTTCGTCTCAAGGAGGTCGTGCAGGCAATCCTCGAATCAAAGATCCTCGCAACAACGCTGCGTCCCTTTGGCATCAACCGAATTGTTCCACCGGACATGAAGACCGCCAAACAGACGGAAACAACACAGCGGTTCAAACTCCATCTCATCACCGATTCACGTGAAGACCTCTTCACAAAAATTGAATTCTCACGCAGGCGCCTTGATCCAAACGTCGTCACCGAGCCGATCGATATGAGCATCCTCAGTGCATATCGGCTTCATCCGCTTCTTGTCTCGCATTATCCTGTCGCGATCGCGATTGCCCAGAAGATCGAGGCCCTGGCGATGCGCAGCACGACACAGGCACGGGACGTATTCGATCTCTATATGCTCCTGCCGAAACTCAAGGATCGAGGCGACAAGCTCAAGGTCCTTTCCCAGGCAACACTCAAGAAGGCATCGGTCAACGCCTTTGAGCTGGACTTCAATCTGTTCAGGGATACGGTCATCGCATATCTGAAAGATGAAGATCGGCGCTTCTATGATAACAAGGGGACGTGGGAGCAAATCCAGATCGAGGTCGTAAATGCCATCGAGGAGCATCTGCCGAGATGAAGATGAAAAGGAAAATGGATGTCATACAGGCGATCCATCGGATAGGCAGGCTCGTATTCACTACGCGCGAAATCGCGGGGCTTACGGGCTCGCCGCTTGCCTCGACGACACAGAACCTCCGGCGTCTCGAACAGAAGGGTGTCATTCGCAAGATTGCCCAGGGGGTCTGGGGCTTTGCGGATGATCCGCGATTCAGCCCGTTCCTCGTAATTCCCTTTCTGAACCCGCGCCATCAGGCGTATCTCTCTTTCATCAGCGCGCTGCACAGCCACGGCGTCATCAGCCAGATCCCGCAGGTAATCACGGTCGCATCGACTGCGCACTCCAGGGTCGTGAAGACATCGGTCGGGACTTATGAGATCCATCAGATCTCGCCGGATTTTTTCGATGGCTTTGACTGGCACGCCCAGAGCGATTACCTGATCGCCTCGCCGGAGAAGGCGCTGGTGGATTGCCTGTATCTCGCGAGCCGCCGGAAACGGCAGTTTGCCAACTTTCCGGAGCTGAACCTGGATCTTCTGAAAAAACGCGAGGCCATCCGCTGGGCAAAGCGCATCAAGGATCCGCGCATCCAAACCGCAGTCCTCACAAGACTCGCTGCTTTATTCCATTCCTGATCCGCGACGCGCTTACGTTGGCAAGGTGGACGATCTTCTGAAAACTCAGGACCTGCCCGCTTAGGTCAGCATTTGACTCGTGTGAAAGATAAAAAGCCCTTGATAACACTCCATAAATAGCGTATATTTATGGAGTATGTTCCAGAGACTATTAAAACCATTAAAAACCAACAGCTTTTTCCTCTTTGGGCCGCGAGGAACGGGCAAGACAACGTTCCTCCACGGCTTCTTTGATGAGGCGACTACGCTCTGGATCGACCTGCTCGATCCGCTGCAGGAAGATCGATTCGCTCAAAGACCCGAATCGCTCGCCGAGCAGATCAAAGCCCGCGCTGGGCAGCTTCAGTGGGTCGTGATCGACGAGGTGCAAAAACTCCCCCGTCTTCTGGATATTGTCCATCAACAGATCGAAACCTCCCCCGTCAAGTTTGCTCTCACCGGATCGAGCGCACGAAAACTCAAACGGGGTGCCGCGAACCTCCTGGCCGGCCGCGCATTTGTGAACCACCTCTTCCCTCTGACGCACATTGAACTGGCCGACGCATTTGACGATCTTGATGTCCTGCGATGGGGCTCCCTGCCGAAGGTCGTGCAGCTTGCAACGTCAGAAGAGAAAAACGACTTCCTCCGCGCATACGCGTTCACGTATCTGAAAGAAGAAGTCTGGGCGGAGCACATCGTGCGACAGCTCGATCCCTTCAGAAAATTTCTGGAGATCGCGGCGCAGTTAAACGGCGAGATACTCAACTACACGAACATCGCCCGCGACGTGGGCGTGGATGTGAAGACCGTGCAGTCGTACTTTCAGATCCTCGAAGACACGCTCATTGGTGCGCTTCTGCCGCCGTATCACCGCTCGATCCGCAAGCAGCAGCATCAGAACCCGAAATTTTATTTCTTTGACACGGGGGTAAAGCGCGCGCTCGATCGGACGCTCACCCAGGAACTCGTCCCTGGTACATACGGCTTTGGGAAACTCTTCGAGCATTTTGTGATCGTCGAGGCCATGCGCCTCAATGATTACCTCAAAAAAGATTATCGCTTTTCGTATCTGCGCACCAAGGATGATGCGGAGATCGACCTCATCATCGATCGCCCGGGTCTTCCCGTTGCCCTTGTGGAAATAAAATCAGCCGAGCGCGTCGATGAGCGGAGCACGCGCATACTCGAACGATTTGCCGGGGATTTCAAAAAGACGCAGGCCTTCTGTCTCTCGCGCGATCCTGTTGCAAAGAAGATCGGCAATGTCGCTGCCCTGCACTGGCGCGAAGGCCTTGCGGCGCTGGGTCTCGTCGGTTAGCAACGCACTCACGGCTGTGCCGCTCGAATATAGCTGTTCACTCCTTGCTTCGGATGATATAATTTCGACTTGAATAGTCTCCAATAAAAGCGGGGGAAGATATGCCGAAGGGAATGCATCATTTTTTGCTGATCCTTTTTCTGATTTCCATTGCGTGCCATGCGTCTGGATGCGGTGGCAGCGGTTCCGGCAACGTCGTCCCGGGTATCGCACCTGTTGTGCAGATTCCATTTCAGGTCGACAGCGCTGCGAATCTGGGCGTCATTCTGGGAAAATTGTCCGGGGCCGTAGAATTCACGAATTACTTTGATCAATATGCCTATGACCCGGATGGCGGTGACATCGCAGCCTACAGTTGGGATTTCGGAGACGGCGGGACATCAACGGAGGCCAAGCCTACGCATACCTATACCGCGTCCGGCAAGTACGAAGTGCTGCTTACGGTCACGGATGATGAGGGAGGCACATGCACGGCAAAGATGACAAACGTCGCTGTCTCGCCGGCCGGAGATAATTACCCGGCCGTGAGGATCAAGGCCGATTACTTAAACGGCTGGATAATGACCAACCAGAGCGGCGAGGTGATATCCGGATTTACGGTTAACTTCACCGCCCTTGCAGAAGACCCGGACGGCGGGGGCCTCACTTATCTCTGGGATTTCGGCGACGGGGCGACGTCCACGGAGCAGGCGCCGGCGCATACTTACACGACCTCCGGCGCACTCAAGCCGAAAGTCACGGTCACCAACGATCTGGGAAAATCGTCGGAGGCTTATATATGTATCTTCATCATAAGTTACATGGAAGAGAACGGCATCGGGGGAGGCGGCACTGAAGATTCATTCAAGGTTGAATGTACTCCAAATCCCGGATCGTTCCTTCATGGGACGGATACGACAATCACGATCACCAAGGCGTCCGGCGACGGGACGCCGCTGAAATGGAACATCAAGAGCGGAATAGACGGGGCCCCTTTTCCTGAAATCACCTGGGCGGCCACGAATACATTTTCAGTGCCCAACGTCGTAGACGGACCTCCTCGGGCGGTATATTTCCCGGTTGAGATCGAGGTGTGGAGTCCGTCTTACACCCAGATTATCGAATGTGATGCCTTTGTATGGCACTCCGAAGACAGCGGAGGCGGTGTCCCCCCGTGGGTCGATATCGGCAACGGTTCCAGGATCATCTACACCTTGCCGACGGCTGTGGAGAGCCAAAAAACCATGGACGTGACGTTTCAAGTTGTTGATGCGGAGAAAAAACCCCTCAGCGGGAATTTTTCAGTGACAGTAGGCGATTCGCCGGACGATACTCAGGCATCCCACGCGGAAGGAAACCTTGACGAGGCAGGCAGGATTATTCTCAGCCCGGTTGTCAACAAAGCTCCCGGAACAATGACAAGGCTGTACTGCTCCTATCAAGGAACGCGCTATGAGGTGACGACGCTTACGGTCTACTGATGAGTGCCTCTAAAAACCGCCCATCTGCGGCGTTGCGTGTTCTTTATTAAAGCCGTATAAGTGCCATATGCAGCAGATCCCGCTTGCAGTCATAGCAGCACTTGATGACGAGATTAAGACCGTCGTCGCCAGGATGTCTGTTGATGCGCGAGTGCACGTGCGGCCCGCGCTCTTCATGCGCGGCATGTACGACCACAGGCCGCTCCTTCTTTGCCGCTCGGGCCTCGGCCTCGCAGCAATGGAACACGCCATCAATTATATGTTGTGCAACTACCGGCCGGGCTTCTGCCTGCACGTCGGCTACTGCGGCGGCGCTGACCCCGCGCTGGCGCCCGGCGATATCGTGATAGCATCGTCGGTCGTCGACGCCTGCACGGAGCATCGCCTTGATGCCGACCCTGCGAATGTCGAGCGAGCGCAGCGGATATGCGCCGACATGAAGCTGCGCTGCCGCACGGGCGGCATCGCGACCGTAGAGGAACTCGTAGCGTCGCCGCACGAGAAGGCCTTTGTCGGCACAAAGCTCGCCGCCGCGGCGATCGACATGGAGAGCACCGCGCTCGCCGCAGCGTGCGCGGCCGTGGGCGTGCCTTACCTCGTGGTTCGAGCTGTCCTGGATCCGCTCGACCATGCAATACCCGACTTCAGCGATTCGCTTGACGAGGCAGGCCGCCCCGACGGATTGGCGCTGGCGGAGCACCTGCTCAAGCACCCATACGACGCGCTGAAGCTCCCGCACCTCGAGTATTTTGCCTCCCAGGCGCGGCATTCCATCACCGCGTTCGTGGACGCGTGGATCAAGGAGGGCTAGCGATGAAGAAACACGCCCGAAGGCTCATCCAGATCATCGTAATCGTCGCCGTGCTCGCGGCGCTCGCGTTCTTCCTGCGCGACGCCAGCGATATCTTTCGCGCCCCTAGCTACGATGCCGCGGCGCCCACTTCTGTAAAATTCATGAAGCTGTCGCGCTGGATGCCGGCCGGCTCCGAATTCGACTTCACCGTGGACGTGCCGCGCGCCCTCGCCAACCCGATGCTCAAGGAACGGCTCCTGGAACTCATCCACGGAAAAGAGGGCGTGGCAGCCGAGCTCGTAGCCGCTCTCATGGCTCACCAGGATGCGGTGGGGCTCATAACGCTCGTGGGCACGCTAGGGAACAAGGACGAACAGCCCAGGTTCGCGATACTGGCACAGGGAAAATTCGACCAGGGCATTATTCTGCCGGCCATCAGGGCCGCGATGGCCGCCGGACGCTCGGGGCTGACGTCGGAGGATCTTGGCTGGGCGACGCTCTTCGCGGAGAGCGACGAACGCGAGCCGTTCGGATTCATCATCCTCGACAAGCAGCATATTGCCGTGGGCAACCGCGACGCGCTCGTCACCTTTTACAGCCAGAGGCCCTCTCCCGTTGAATCCATCGGCCGGCTCTCCGACGCGGTGATCTTCGGCCATGCGGTGATAGGTCCGAGGCTCAAGGGCTTAGTACCGCAGACGATCCAGTTGCCCGAGAGCGTCGATTTCGGAAGCGCCGACGGCCAGACGATCGAGGCTGCGCTCAATCTCACGGACCAGGCGCAGGCCATGAGCATGCGCATGTTCCTTGAGGGGGTGCGCTCGCTCATCATGCTGGAGCAGGAGCACAACCTCCCCCTCGTGGATATCCTCAAGGGGATCTCGATCTCCGGCAACGAAAACAAGGTCTTCATCTCGAGCGGGCTCCTGCCGCTCGCAGATCTCTGGGGAGCCCTGCCTGAATCAGAGGAAGAGGGGAACGAGCCGGCCCCGGCTCACGTCCAGCAGGCCCCTGTCGGTAAGCCTTAGCTTTGGTATCACGGAAAGGCCCAGGAAGGAGAGCGAGAGAAACGGTTCCGGCAGCGCGGAGCCGAGTTTCGACGCGGCCTTGCCAACCCTCGCGTATGCCTCCGCGACATCGAGCGCGCCCATATCAGACATGAGCCCTGCGATCGGCAGCGGCAATAGCGCCGTGATGCGCCCTCCCTCCGCAGCCGCCAGCCCGCCTCCGCATTTCACGAGCGCCTCTGCGGCCGCGATCATATCGCCGTCGTCGGCGCCCACTACGATCAGGTTGTGCGCGTCATGACAGATCGTGGAAGCGAGCGCGCCGCGCTTGAGCCCGAAGCCCCGCACGAGGCCGACGCCCGCGCGGCCGGTCGCGTGATGGCGCTCGAAGAGCGCGAGCTTCAGAATGTCGCGCGAGGGGTCAGCAAGGATCTCTCCGCCGCGCGGACGCATCGCCACGGCCTCCTCGCGGGTTATTATCTGGCCCGGTATCACCCGGATCGCCCGCGCGTTCACCCGAGGCCTGGCGCACCTGATTCCGAGCCTCTCAACAGAGAGGCCCTTTACGCGCATCGCGGCAGTCTGTTTGGGCGCGGCCTTCGGCCTGCATGCTGCTATGAGCTCGCCGTCGCGCGCGACGAGCCTTCCGCCCTTGAATACCATGCGCGCCCTGAACCTGCGCAGGTCGTCGAAGACCACGAGATCCGCGGCATATCCCACCGCCACGGCACCCTTGCGTCGCTTGAGCCTGAAGTAGTAGGGCGCGTTGCTCGTCGCCATCTGCAGCGCCGTGATCGGAGGAATCCCCGCAGCCACCGCGCGCCGCAGGATGTCGTCCATGTGCCCATGCCGCACGAGGTCCCGCGCGCTGCGATCGTCGGAGCAGAAGAAGCAGCGGTGAGAGTTCGCCGGCGTCACTATCCGCGCCAGCTCCGTGAGGTTCTTTTCGGTCGTGCCCTCGCGGATCATTATGTGCAGCCCCGCGGCCAGTTTCTCCTCGGCCTCGCGGGCCGTCGTGCTCTCGTGGTCTGAGTGTATGCCGGCCGCTATGTACGCATAGAGCTCCTTGCCGGAGAGCCCCGGCGCGTGTCCGTCCACGCGCATGCCCGGAATGAGCCTGATCTTGGCGAGAAGATCCTCTCTGCCGGCGATGACGCCGGGAAAATCCATGACCTCGCCCATGCCTATGACGCGCGGCAGATTCGCCAGCTTTCTGAGCTCGGGCGCCCCCAGCTTCTGCGCTGCGCTCTCGAAGTGCGATGCGGGCACGCAGGAGGGAAGCACGATGTAGATGTCCAGCGGCAGGCCCTCGCTCGCGGAGAGCATCCATCTTATCCCCTTGGAGCCCAGGACATTCGCTATCTCGTGAGGGTCGGCGACCACCGAAGTGGTGCCGCGCGGAACCACGCAGCGCGCGAACTCCGATGGCGCCAGCAGCGTCGATTCGATGTGCAGGTGACTGTCAATGAGGCCCGACGAGAGGTATCCGCCTTTGAGGTCTATCTTCCTGCGCGCGCGATAATCTCCGAAGCCCGCGATCACGCCGTCGGCGATCGCCACGGAGCCGGAGAAGATCCGATCCGCGAACACGGATACGATCCTCGCGTTTTGGAGAAGGAGATCGGCCGACGCGCGGCCCGCGGCTACATCGATGCGGTGCTTTAGAGACATTTGATGATCAGGAAACAGTGCCCCGCGTGAATTCGTCCATGTAATCCACAAGCTCCTGCGGATCTTTCACAAATCTGTCCGGCGATGAGTCCTTGAGCGCTTCCGCAGGGTGCCACCCCCACCCGACGGCTATGGCGTGCGCGCCTGCGCGGTGCGCCTCGTCGATATCTCCCACCGTATCGCCGATATAGAACGTCGAAGCCGGCTTGCCGTCCGCGCTCTTCATGCACTCCTTGATGCGCTCCACCTTCTCGAAATCCTCCTCACCGCCCGAGATCGACTTGAAGCGATCGATCACGCCAAGCCTCGTGAGGACGCTGCGGATCGTGTTCAAGGAGTTGGCGGAGACGACGGCCATGTCGCACTTTGAAGCCAGCGCGCAGAGCATCTCTCCCACGCCGGCGCAAAGCTCTATCTTCTCGCTCTTGGCCCTCTGCTGGATGTGCTCCCATATCGCGCACATGTGAGCCGGAGTCACGCCGTTTTCT
>JBBAAC010000105.1:0-8433 GCA_041658465.1 bacterium
TGGGACCTGCACCTGAGGCCTGTGCGCAGGGATATTGGAAACCATGCCGACCGCTGCCTGCGGAACATACGCATGTTGCGACGGTTGCGTAGCGGCCACGACCCTGGCGACCTTGCTGAGCGGCTTGTTGAAGCCGGTAGCAATGACTGTGACGCGGATTTCGTCGCGCATGGCCTCGTTTATCACAGCGCCGAAGAGGATGTTCGCATCCTCGTGCGCCTCTTCCTGGATGATCTTGGAGGCTTCGCTGATCTCGTAGAGCGTCATGTCGGAGCCGCCTGTGATGTTGATGAGTATGCCGGTCGCGCCCTTTATCGACATGTCCTCGAGCAGCGGGCTCGATATCGCCTTTGTAGCCGCCTCTATCGCGCGGCCCTCTCCGCAGCCGATGCCCGTGCCCATGAGTGCCATGCCCATCTCGTTCATGACCGTACGCACGTCGGCAAAGTCGAGGTTGACCAGCCCGTGCACCGTGATGAGGTCGGAGATACCCTTCACCGCCTGCAGGAGCACCTCATCGGCCTGCTTGAACGCGTCGATCACGGTGACATCGTGCGCCACGACGCCCAGCAACTTTTCGTTAGGTATCGTGATGAGCGTGTCCACCGCCTCGCGGAGTTCTGCGATGCCGCGCTCGGCCTGCAGGGTGCGTTGCTTTCCCTCGAACGTGAACGGCTTGGTCACTACGCCCACCGTGAGCGCGCCCATCTCCTTGGCCAGCTTCGCGATGACCGGCGCGCCGCCGGTCCCGGTGCCGCCGCCCATGCCGGCCGTGATGAAGACCATGTCAACGCCGGAGAGCTGCTCGGCGAGCGCCCGCTGGTCCTCCAGCGCCGCGTTGCGGCCGACCTCAGGGTTCGCCCCTGCCCCGAGACCCTTGGTGAGCTCGCGGCCGAGCTGGACCTTGTTTGGGGCGCGGTTGGCGCGCAGCGCCTGCATGTCTGTGTTGGCGGCGATGAAGTCGACCCCCTCGAGGCCAAGCTCCATCATGGTATTGATTGCGTTGCCGCCTCCTCCTCCGACGCCGATGACTTTTATCTTCGCATTCTGTGCACAGCTTTCGACCAGTTCGAACATGGGTTCCTCCCCTGAAATCAGTGAAAAGTGAAAAGTTAAAAGTTAAAAGGAATCAGAAAATCTCCCCGAGTAACTCCTTCATTCTGCCTTTAACCTTCGCGTAGATATTTCGATCGCGTATCTTGAAGCGCTGCTCCGCGCGCGAGGCCGATCCCAGCATCGTGAGGCCTACGCCCGTGGAGTACATCGGGTTGCGAACCACATCGACGAGCCCGCCGATCCTCTTCGGCAGGCCGCGCCGGACGGGGAGGTTGAATACCTGTTCAGCCAGCTCCACCGCTCCTTCAAGCAGCGTAGTTCCGCCGGTGAGCACTAGCCCTGCCGCGGCCATGTCCTCGAAGCCTGCGCGCACCAGCTCCTGCTGCGAGAGCGTGAATATCTCTTCCATGCGCGGCTCGAGTATCTCCGCGAGTATCTGCCGCGAGAGCACGCGCGGGCTCCGTCCTCCGACCGAGGGGACCTCGATCGTCTCGTCCTTGTGGACCATGCCGGCGGTGCAGCATCCGTATTTCTGTTTGATCTTCTCCGCCTCGTGCGCCGGCGTGCGCAGCCCCACCGCGACGTCGTTGGTGAGGTGGTTGCCGCCGATGGTGAGCACCGCGGTGTGCACGATCGAACCCTGCGAGAAGATCGCTATGTCCGTAGTCCCTCCGCCCATATCGAGGAGCACTACGCCCAGGTCCTTCTCGTCCTGAGTGAGCGTGGCTTCAGCGGACGCGAGCTGCTGCAGCACGATGTCGTTTACGTTGAGCCCGGCGCGGTTGCAGCACTTGATGATGTTCTGCGCCGAGGTGACCGCGCCCGTGACGATGTGCACCTTCGCCTCGAGCCGAACGCCGCTCATGCCGACCGGATCGCGTACGCCGTCCTGATCGTCGACGATGAACTGCTGAGGGATCACGTGGATGACCTCGCGGTCGAGGGGTATCGAGACCGCCTGGGCCGCATCGATCACGCGATCGACGTCAGCCGGCGTCACCTCCTTGTCCTTTATCGCCACGATTCCGTGGCTGTTGAGGCCCTTGATGTGGCCGCCCGCGATGCCGGCGAAGACCGTGGTGATCTCGCAGCCGGCCATGAGCTCCGCCTCCTCCACCGCCTTGCGTATGGAGTTCACGGTACTCTCGATGTTGACCACCACGCCCTTGCGCAGGCCCTTTGAGGGATGGGTGCCGATGCCGACGATGTCCACCCCCTCGTTCATCACCTCACCGACGATGCAGCATATTTTCGTGGTGCCGATGTCCAACCCGATTACAAGATCTTCCCTCTTAGCCATAAAAACTCCCCCTTTCTTTCCGTCCACAAGCCCAGGGGTCCGGCAGCCGCAGGATCGCGACCCGCCGGACCTTTGGGCTCAAGACGGACGGTATCTTACGATTATTCTCCCATCCTCGTTAGCCATCATATATTGTATCCGCCCCGCGCGCGCCTCGATGGCACTGCTCATCCTGTCGATCTGGCTTATGCGCTCCTGCAGGTCGGACTGCCCGATGAGGATCTGCATCGGCTCTCGACGCGTCATGATCGAGTAACCGTTCACCTCGTCGTAATGCATTTCTGCGATGTCGTGCTCGCCGCCGATGCGCGTGGCGCGGAATTTTTCGATGATGCCCAGCATCTCCCCCACGCGCGTCGCGTCGGATGAAGCAAGCGTCGTTCCGTCGGTCACCGGAATGCCGGTGATCACCGGAAAGTCTTTTTCCTCGCCGGGCTCCACCTTCTTTACGATGTCGCCCTCCGCGTCGACGTAATAGAGCGCGTCGGCCGCGATGATCGCCGCCGGGCGGAATTCCTCGACATAAATCCAGAGCGTGTTCGGAAGCCTGCGCCGAACCGCCGCCTTCTTGACCCACGGCTCGGTGCGCAGCTTTTTGTATACGTCGCTCACGGAGACCCAGAAGAGGTTGTCGCCTTCGTTCACGCCGGAGAGCGCCGCGACGCCGTCAGCCGTGAGATAGTGCCAGTTCCCTTCGGCGACTATCCGCTTCACGTTGAACGTGGAGCCGAGGAATATGATCCTGTAGAGACCGTAGAGGCAGACGAGCCCGGCGATCACGACCGCTGCGGCGATGAGACCGCGCTCGATCTGTCGCAGGCGCCGCGTCCACTGGCGCTTTTTCTGCACTTGTTGTCTCTCCAGGAAGACGCTCATCCGATCACTCTCGCCCTCCCCCTTTGTAAGGGGGAGTTGGAGGGGGTAGATCTTGATCTACCTCCCCTTGCCCCTCCTTACAAAGGAGGGGGATGTTTTAATTCACTTTCAACTTTGCCCCATCGAGCAATCGCTCGCAGACCTCATCAAAAGTGATCCCGATATGCGCAGCTGCCTTTGGAACAAGGGACAGCTCCGTCATGCCCGGTATCGTGTTGATCTCCAGGAAATACGCCTCGTCGTCCGACGTCACGATGAAATCCGCGCGCGCCATGCCGTCGCACTCTATCGCGGTGTAGATCTGCTCGGTCCAGCGCCCGAGCTTGGCGGCGATCTTCTCGCCGATCCTTGCGGGCACTATGTATTCGGTCGCGCCCTTCGTGTACTTCGAGCTGTAGTCGTAGAAACCACTCTTGGGCGCGATCTCCAGCGCAGGAAGCGGCATTCCGTTCAAGATGCCGACCGTGATCTCGCGGCCGGGGATATACTGCTCGACGAGGATCTTGTTGTCCGACTGTTCCGCGATCTTGAGCGCCGAGGCGAGGTCCTTCGCATCATTGACGATGGTCATGTTGATCGTCGAGCCCTCGCGGGAAGGCTTCACGATCACCGGCATCGGAAGCGGACATTCCCTTGCAAACGACTCGGCCGAAATCCTCGCCGCATCATAGACCGCATCGCGCGGGCAAGTGATGCCGAGTTCCATGGCGAGGCGCTTGCACACGATCTTGTCCATGCCTACGGCCGACGCGAGCACTCCGCCGCCGGTGTATGGTATCCGCATCATCTCGAGCAGCCCCTGCACGCAGCCGTCCTCCCCGAACTTTCCGTGAAGCGCCACTACCGCTACCTGCGGTTTGATCTCGCACAGGGATGCGACCAGCTCGACTCCGCCCTGAACGTCGATCGTAGCCACGTCGTAGCCCAGGCGCCTGAGCCCCTCTGTGATTGCGTTTCCGGTGCGCAGGGATATTTCCCTCTCCTTCGAAACGCCTCCCAGGAGCACCGCCACTTTTTTGCCCTTCCAGATTCCACTCATAGTTTCCTCACATACTGTCATTCTGACGGCTTCGCCGTCATCTCTCTCCGATCAACTCGATCATCGGCACCAGCACGACCCCGGTCTGCTCCCTCACGCGGTCACGCATGAGGTTCATGAGCACCGCTATATCGCGCGCGGTCGCCTTGCCCTGGTTGACTATCGAGTTGGCATCCTCCATCGATACGCGGGCGCCGCCCACGCGCACCCCCTTGAGCCCTGAATCCTCGATGAGCTCGGATGCGGCCGTGCGGCAATCGCTCGTGAAGACGCAACGCAGATGCGGCAGCCCGGCACCGCTGTCGGGACAATGTCTGGGCGCCTCGGCGATCTCGGCGGCACGGGAGAGCTTGAAGAGCGCGCGCGTCACTGCGGACGTGCGCGGGATCTTGAGCCTCCCCTCCTCGACCCTGATTGCGGACCTGCGCAGCGTAAGCTCGCGCCCGTCCTTCGTGACGATCGTTATCTCCTCAAGCGCCGAGAGAGGCCCTTCCGCCGTTGACGACGAAGATGCGCAGAGGAAACCGCCGACGGTGCCTGGCTCGCATGCGATGCCCTCGAGCCCGGTGAGTTTCTCGTTTGTGCAGAAGTTCAGGAGTTCCCATATCGGGGTGGCCGCCGAACAAGCGACATAGATCTCCTCGCCGGATGCGCGCTCTACCCAGGTTTTGCTGAACTCGGACCCAAGCGCCACGATGAGGCCTCGCACTCCCTTGTCGCGCACGAGCAGGGCGCTCCCCTTGCCCCAGAAGCGGTAGTCCAGGTCGCGCTCGACCGCCCAGCCGATCACGCGCTTGAGCTCTTCGATATCCTCGACCATCACGAATGCCTCAACCGGACCGCCCGCAGCGACCGCGCTATGGAGCGACATCGGCTCGTCAAAACGCACCCTGCCAGCCGGCAGAAGTGCCGCAAGTTCGTCCCGCTGCTCGCGCGTCATGCGTCTCTCCTCCTCAGACTGCCGCTCAAAGCGAGCGCGCAGTCTCGGAGGAAGGGACATCAGGTCAAGCTCTTCGCAAACGCCTTCGCCGTCTGTGTCACGCTCCCCGCTCCCAGGAAGAGGATCAGATCCTCCTTCCTGCACCACGGCGTCAGAGTCGTCTGCACGTCCTGCCCCGTCGGCGCAAACGCCACCATCTTCTTCGGGTAATGTCGGCACATCTCTCTCCATAGTATCTCCCCCGTGTAGTTTCGCTTTGGCTTCTCTCCTGCTGCGTAGACCTCCATGACCACAACTGCATCTGCGTCCTTCATAGAGCTCACGAACTCATCGAAGTGATCGGCAAGCCTAGAGTAACGGTGCGGCTGAATCACAGCCATCACGCGCCTCCCAGGCCAGCCCGCGCGCGCAGCCGCGAGCGTCGCCGCGATCTCGACCGGATGATGCGCGTAGTCGTCGACCACCATCGGGCCGCACCTCGATATAATCTGGAACCTGCGCGCCACTCCCTTGAACTCCTTGAGAGAGGCGCGGATCGTCTTGAACGGTATGTCGAGGTGCCGGCCCACCGCTATCGCCGCGAGCGCATTCAGAACCTGGTGCGAACCGGTCATCCGCAGCGCCACGCTTCCCAGAAGCTCGTCGCGATAGAGCGCCTCGAAGCGCAGCAGCTCGCCGTCCTGTTCGATGGCGCGCGCGGAGTAGTCGGCTCCCGCGGCGCCGTAGGTGATCGTGGGCCTCTTTATGCGCGGCAGTATCTTGCGCACTACCGGGTGTCCCGTGCACGCGACCACGGCGCCGTAAAACGGCACCTTGTTTGCGAACTCCACGAATGCGCGCTGCATGTCGTCGAAGCCCTGGTAGTTCTCCATGTGCTCGGGGTCTATGTTCGTGATCACGCCGATCGTAGGCGCGAGTTTTAAAAAAGACTGATCCGACTCGTCCGCCTCCGCGACCAGATACTCTCCGCGACCCAGCCGCGCGTTGGAGCGAAGGCTGTTCACCTTGCCGCCGATGATTATAGTCGGATCGAGCCCCGCGCGATCGAGCAGGCACCCGATGAGCGATGTCGTCGACGTCTTTCCGTGCGTGCCCGCCACGGCCACTCCGTACTTGAGCCGCATGAGCTCCGCCAGCATCTCTGCGCGCGGCACGACCGCGATCCCCCGCCCGTGCGCCTCACGCACCTCGGGGTTCTCTTCCGGAACCGCGGACGACACGACCACGACGTGAGCGCCGTCCACGTTCTGGCGCTTGTGTCCCGCAAAGACCTTGGCGCCGAGCCTCTTCAAGCGCTGCGCGGTTGGCCCGATCTTGAGATCCGACCCCGTGACCCGGTAGCCCAGGTTTAGAAGCACCTCGGCGATGCCGCTCATTCCTATGCCGCCGATGCCCACGAAGTGAATCTGTTGATACTTCTTGAACATCGTTTCTCCTTCCCTCCCCTTTGTAAGGGGAGGGTCGGGGTGGGGTAGATCGTGATCTACCTCCCCTTTCCCCTCCTTACAAAGGAGGGGAGCGATATCAATTCATCGTCCCGCCAGCCGCATGCACTCCTGTGCTATCCGTTTCGCGGCATCGGGCCTGCCGGCCTTCGCCGCCATTGTCGCCATCTCATCCATCTTCCCGCCGTCGGCGATCATCATCCTGAGCTCGCTCGCCAGCCGCTCACCGTTGCATTCGCCGTTGAGAATCATCGCGGCGCCGCCCAAGCGAGCCAGCCACTCCGCGTTCGCGCGTTGATGGTCGTCCGCCGCATAGGGATACGGCACCAGTATCGACGGCAGTCCCAGTGCAGCGACCTCCGCCACAGTGTTCGCACCGGATCTCCCTATCACGATATTTGCCTCCGCGTAACACTCCCAGATGCGATCCGTGAAAGCGAAGACCTTTGCGTCGATTCCAGCCGCACCATATGCGTCGGCTATGGCGCCAGTGTCGTCGTTCGTACCCGTCTGGTGGATGACCCTCATCCGCCCCCTGAGATCCTTGAGGTGCGGCAGCGCATCCATCATGGCGCGGTTCAGGTGTACTGCGCCCTGCGAGCCGCCAAAGAGGAAGATCGACGTGCGGCCCAAACCCTCCGGGCTGGCGGCACGAACCTCAAGCACCTTGCGCCGCACTGGCACGCCCGTGAGCAGCGCCTTGCC
The DNA here is from genome assembly GCA_041658465.1 of bacterium. Taxonomy (GTDB): domain Bacteria; phylum UBA10199; class UBA10199; order 2-02-FULL-44-16; family JAAZCA01; genus JAJZQH01. Next base: position 7,362 of record JBBAAC010000105.1, read on the forward strand.
GGGCTCGAATCTCCTCGCGGCCTCGTCGAACGCTACGCACACCCGGCGGGCGAACCTTCCGAGCTTCAGGTTCGTCATCCCGGGGATCGCGTTCGGCTCCACCAGCAGCACGGGTATACGCATGATCCATGCCGCAACGGAGAGCGGGCCCGCCGCATAGCCGCCTATGCTCACCAGGACGTGCGGCTTCTCCGCCACGAGTATCAGCATGGCGCGCGCGATCGAGAACGGGAGCCTCGCCCAGGCCGCCAGTTTGGCGATCCCCTTGCGATCCTTGATCGAGCTCGATCCCATGAGGATGAGCGGCCAGCCCTCCTGCGGCAATATCTTCGCCTCGAGCCCGCGCGAAGTCCCCGCGAACATGATCTGCGCGCCGGGCGATGCGGCCTTGAGTTCCTCCGCCACAGCGACGCCGGGAAATACATGCCCGCCGGTCCCGCCGGCGGCCACGAGCACACGAAGCTTTTCCTTCACACGGCTCATTCCCAACTCCTCTGCACGCGCTTGTACGTCGAGATGTTGAGCAAGATTCCCACCGCCAGAAGCGAGATCACAAGAGATGATCCGCCGTAGCTTATGAACGGAAGCGCAAGGCCTTTCGTGGGCAGAAGCCCCATAACCACGCCCATGTTGAGCACCGCCTCGAGGCCTATGAGCAGCGTGCAACCGACCGCGACATATCTGCCGAAGAGGTCCGGGGCCGCGAGCGCTATGCACAGCCCGCGGTAGCAGAAGAAGGCGAAGAGCGCGATCACGAACATGATCCCCACAAGCCCCAGCTCCTCGCCGATCACGGAGAAGATGAAGTCGGTGTGCGCCTCCGGCAGATAGAAGAGCTTCTGCTGCCCCTGTCCCAGCCCCCTCCCGAACCATCCTCCCTCGTTGAACGCCACGAAGGACTGTATCATCTGGAATCCCGATCCGTATTGATCGCTCCACGGGTTCAGGAACGCGAGCACGCGACGGCGCCGATACGCTGAGCCGGCGACAAGCGCGATCACGAGCGGGAGGGCCGCAGCGAACATCCCGAAGAGATACGGCAGCCGCACACCTGCTACGAACATCATGAACC
>JBBAAC010000106.1:0-8287 GCA_041658465.1 bacterium
CGACGGATTCAACATGCAGAACGCAGTGCGGGCCGCGCGCGCACAGCTCGAGGCGGCGCGCGCCTCATTGAAGATCCAGGAGGAGAACACGGTGTCAGAGGTCTGGGACGCGTTTCACAATTACCAGACCGCGCAAAAGCAGCTCGTGGCCAGCAATAGCCTGTTTACCAGCGCCACTGAATCTTTCAACGCCTCGTCGGCGCGCTACAAGCTGGGTGCGGCCGACATCGTGGAGCTCTTAAACGCGCAGAGCGTGCTCGCCTCCGCCCGCGCGCAGGTCATAACTTCCCGCACGAGCATCTCCACGTCCTACGCGGAGCTGCTGCATGCCGTAGGGTCTACCCTCCCGCCGGCAGCATCCGAAGGGGGAAATAATGCAGCTGAATGACGAACTATGGTGCGAGGTGCTGGAATGGCTGCACAACTTCTGGGGGCGCGTAAAGCGCATGCGCCGCTTCCTCACCTGGCGGTATCTCGCCGCGTTTGCGCTGGTGCTCGTGGCCGTGAGCTGGGGGCTGCACCGTGTGCATCGCATACTCGCACCGCATGGGCCGGCAGTGATCGTGGACCTCGCTGAACGCAAATCAGTTCCGTACACGCAGGACTTTGTCGCAAACACAGTGGCCCTCAGCATCGTCGACATCCGGGCACGCGTGGAGGGCTTTCTCACGCAGAAGGCATTTGAGGAAGGCGCTGATGTGAACGAAGGCGCTTTGATCTTTGAGATCGACGAGGCGCCATTCAAGGCAAAACTGGATCAGGCACAGGCGCAGCTCGCGCAAGACGAGGCAGCGCTGGCATTTGCCAACGAGCAGGTCAGACGCTACGCGCCGCTGGCCGACAAAGACTACGTGTCGCGCGAAGATTACGATAACTATCGCACCAAGGCAGATGAAGCAAAGGCTGCCGTAGAGGCAGATCGCGCCGCGGTGGAGCAGGCAAACCTCAACCTGGGTTACTGCAAGATGTACTCGCCGATATCCGGGCGCGTGGGCCGCATGCTGGTGAACGTGGGCAACCTCGTGGGCGCTGGGGGCCAGGACACAAAGCTCGCTGTCATCGTGCAGCTCGACCCGATGTATGTCTATTTTGCGCCCAGCTCGCGCGATGCCGCGGCGATCATCGACAAGCGCGAGAAGGGCAAGGTCGAGGTCGAGGTGCTCATGCCTGATGGCAAACCGTTTGAGCATAAGGGTGTAATCGATTTCGTGGACAACACGGTCGACCAGAAGACCAGCACTGTCTCCATGCGCGCGGTCGTACCCAACCCTGAGAAGACGCTTCTGCCCGGCCTCTACCTGCAGGCACGCGTGGAGCTCGGCGTGCATCCGGATGCGGTGCTGGTCCCGGAGCAGGCGATTGCCGAGGATCAGCAAGGTGACTACGTGATGATCGTCAAGGACGACAATACAGTGGAGCAGCGGCACATCACAGCAGGGGATCGCATTGAGGGCGCGCGCATCGTGGACAAGGGGATTGACGGCGGCGAGAGCGTTATCATCTCCGGCTTGCAGCTCGTGCGCCCTGGTTCGCAGGTGATCCCAAGGCTCGCAAAGCGAGAGCCGGGGCTGAGGGATCTGATGCTAAAGGCAGTGCTTATGCCACCACCGACGAAACAACATTGATGTCTTTGGGAGAGGTAACGTTCCTCCCCTTTGTAAGCCTGCCTGCCGGCAGGCAGGGGGAGGTTAGGAGGGGTAGATCCTGATCTACCTCCCCTATCCCCTCCTTACAAAGGAGGGGAAGATGAGGGCTGACTCAACATGTTCGTAAACTTCTTCATCCGACGGCCGGTCTTCTCTACCGTCATTGCACTCGTGATCGTGCTCGCGGGCGGCGTGTGTATCAAGCTCCTGCCCGTTGCGCAGTTTCCGGAGATCGCACCACCGGTCGTGCAGGTCTCGGCCACATACACCGGCGCCAGCGCCGCCGTGGTAGAGGACACAGTCACCCGCCCGCTTGAAGAGCAGATAAACGGCGTAGAGGGCGGGATGTACATGTACTCCACGAGCAACAACGACGGCACCTGCACGATCAATGTCACCTTCCAGATAGGCTATGACCTCGACATTGCCGCGGTGGATGTGCAGAACCGCGTGGCCATTGCTATTCCGCAACTGCCGGATGACGTCAAACGCATCGGCGTCACCACGCAGAAGCAGTCCACGGACTTTATCCAGGCGATCAGCCTCTATTCGCCGAACGAGGGCTACGACGACCTCTTTCTCTCCAACTACGCGGCGATCAACATCGTGGACGTGCTCAAGCGCCTGCCGGGCATGGGTAACGTCACGATCTTCGGCGAGCGCAAGTACTCCATGCGCTTCTGGCTCGATCCGGACAAACTCACCGGCATGAACCTCACCGCCTCGGACGTGATCAACGCGATACAGGACCAGAACATCCAGGTGGCGGCCGGCGCAATCGGCCAGCCACCGATGGGCCCTGACCAGGCATTCCAGTATACGATCTCTACAAAGGGGCGATTGCAGGACATCGAGGAGTTCGAAAATATAATCGTGCGCACCGGGCCCGACAGCTCGATAGTGCGTGTGCGCGACGTGGCGCGCGTGGAGCTGGGCGCTGAAAACTACGGTTGGTTCACATCTCTCAATGGCAAGAGCGCAATCACCATCGGCATCTACCAGCTGCCCGGCGCCAACTCCGTGCAGCTAGCAAATGAAGTGCGCGCGACAATGACAAAGCTCTCCAAGCGCTTCCCCGAGGGCCTGGAGTATAAGATCCCCTACGACACCACGGTTTTCGTGACCGAGTCGATCAAAGAGGTGCTCGTCACTTTGGCAGAGGCGATCGTGCTCGTTTTCTTAGTGATCTTCCTCTTTCTGCAGAGCGTACGCACAACGGTCATACCTGCCATTACCATCCCGGTCTCGCTCATCGGCACATTCGGGCTCATGATGGCGCTTGGGTTTTCGATCAACACGCTCACCCTCTTTGGCCTTGTGCTCGCCATAGGGCTTGTGGTGGACGACGCCATCGTGGTGGTGGAGAACGCCTCGCGCATCATGGAGGAGGAGAACCTCCCTGCACGCGAAGCCACCGAGAAGGCCATGGGTGAGGTGGTGAGCCCGATTATCGCCACAACCCTCGTGCTCTTTGCCGTGTTCATACCCGTGGCATTCATGCCCGGCATTTCGGGCCAGCTCTATAAACAGTTCGCGCTCACGATCGCATTCTCCGTCGGCATCTCTGCTATCAACGCGCTCACCCTCTCACCCGCCATGTGCGCCGCGATCCTAAAACGCAAGCAGGCAGGGCGCGAGTTTGCATTCTTCGCTCTCTTCAACCGCTTCTTCACCTGGGCCACTAAAAGCTATGTGCAAGGTGTGCGCATCTTTATCAAGCGCTGGAAGATCATCATCGGCGGGTTTGCTGTACTGCTCGTGGTCACCCTCTTTTTCTTCCGCATCGTGCCCACCGGCTTTCTCCCTGACGAGGACCAGGGCTATTTCTTCATGATCATGCAGGGCCCTGAGGGCACGGCCGTTGGCCGGACCATGCAGATCACGCAGGAGATTGAGGAGATTGCGGCGGCCACACCGGGTGTTCAGGACATCATCACCATCGGTGCATTCAACCTGATCACCGCCAATGTGGACTCCAGCTCCGCCACGCTCATTATTATCCTCAAACCCTGGCGCGAGCGCGAGACACCTGAGACTTCGCTCAAGGCGATCATGGGCAGCATCCAGGCGCAGGTGCATAACATAAGCGATGCCCTCATCTTCGCGTTCAATCCGCCGGCCATACGCGGCCTCTCCACCACCGGCGGTTTCCAGTTCATGCTGCAGGACCAGGAAGACAAGGGGATCGACCCGCTCGCGGCCGTGACCCGCAGCATCATGCAGCAGGCAATGCAGGACCCCTCGCTGGCGGGCATGTCCACGCAGTTCAAGACCAACTACCCGCAGCTCTACGTGAACCTGGACCGCGACAAGGCCAAGCAGCTGGGCATCCCGGTCTCGCAGATCTTCAACGTCCTGCAGGCGTACCTGGGCTCCTTCTATGTAAACGACTTCAATAAATTCGGCCGCGTGTATCGCGTATTTGTGCAGGCACAGGATCAGTTCCGTTCCGACCGCACCGATATCTCGCGGCTGTACGTGCGCAGCTCCGAGGGTGCGCTGGTGCCGCTATCGGCCCTTATCACCATCAACACGATCCGCGGGCCGCAGACGATCACGCACTACAACGTCTACCGCGCCGTGGAGATCGACGGCAATAACGCACCCGGCTACAGCTCGGGCCAGGCAATCAAAACCATGGAACAGATAGCAGCGAGGACATTGCCGGAGGGCTATGGCTTTGAATGGACCGGCACCGCGTTGCAGGAGATCGTGTCTGGAGGACTGGCGCCCTACATCTTCGCACTCGCAATCATCTTCGTATTCCTCTTCCTGGCAGCACAGTACGAAAGCTACAGCATGCCGCTCATGATCATGCTGGCGGTGCCGCTTGCGATGCTTGGCGCCCTGTTCGCGCAGTGGTTCCGCGGGCTGATCAACGATGTCTACTGCCAGATCGGGCTCGTGATGCTCATAGGCCTCGCCAGCAAGAACGCGATCCTCATCGTGGAGTTTGCAAAAGAAAAACACGAGCAGGGCTTGAGCATCGTTGATGCAGCACTGAGCGCGGTGCACATCAGGCTGCGGCCGATCCTCATGACCGCTCTCGCGTTCATCTTGGGCGTGGTGCCGCTGGTGATAGCAACCGGCGCAGGTTCGGCCAGCCGCCACTCGCTGGGCACTGCGGTCTTCGGCGGAATGATCGCGTCTACATTCTTGAGCCTGATACTCGTGCCCGTGCTCTATGTACTGATCGAAACCCTGCGCGAGCGCGGGGTGCATCGCGAGGATTTTGTGAAGGCAAAAGACTCGGTAATAACGTTGATCAAGAGATTGAGACATCAAAAATAACCCCCCTCCTTTGTAGGGGGTGTTTCCGAAGTCATCCTCCCCCTTTGTAAGGGGGAGTTAGAGGGGGTAGATCTTGATCTACCCTCCCTAGCCCTCCCTTACAAAGGGAGGGAACGTGTTCGGAAACACCCCCTTACAAAGGGGAGGGATTTTGAGGGAGGCACCATGATCCGCTTTATCGTCCGCACGCTGATCTTCATCGTTGAAAAACTCATGAACGAGCTCGCACTCATTGCCGCGCTGCTCACGCTGGGGCAGCAGGGCTCGGCACACGAGCGGCTCATCGGGGGCTCGCGCGCTATTGGGTTCGTGCTGCGCGATTTCGGGCTCGCAGTCTACCACAACACACCCTTCAGCCAGGTGATGGGTGGGATGCGCACAGGAATTGACAATGCGATCGACGGGATCGTGAAGAGCATTGAGGGCGACCCGCAGACAGCGCTCGTCGCCGCCATCGGCACGTTCTTCACTTACAAGCTGCTGCCGTATTTCCTGCGGATCATGCGCCGCGCGCTCAAAAAGGGGCGGCGCTCGAGCGACATCGCAAAGGCGCCGAAGCCACCAAAACCTTCCCATGCCGGCAATACTTCCGCGTCGGCGGTGGCCGAGAAGAGCCCTACTTATCAAAAACTCTATCGGGATCGATAAATTGATGGATCAACGCACACGGCCGAGGCCCGGACATAAGACCTGCGCCGAAGCCTGCAACTGATCGCTGATGCCGCCTTCGGCTTCTGTTCCGTCATCTATCTGCAAAGATGCAGACTCGTCGCCGGGAGAAGAATCTACTTCACCGCTGCCCTTCTCTAGAAGCCCCTTTGTTCCATCATGCGGCGGCAATGCGCCTGCCAAAATTCCTATCGAATCATGGACGAGCGCGTACTCGGGAAGGCGCTTGCCGAGAACGTCCGCCTTGTTCGGAACAGCCCAGAGCCGCGCGTCGCGCAGGCGCACCCATTCGAGCCAGTCCTGCCTCAAGGATAGTCCTTTCCTCGCATTGAACTTGACGCCTATCTCGAACTCCAAAAACTGCAGGAATGTGAGCGGATCATCGACTCCGGTGCGACTCTGGAAGAGCGCGTGCACTGCAGAAAGTCGCGGGCAGCAGGCCACCGCATTCATCGCATCGTGCGTGCGCGGCATGTGAAAGACCGTCCCAGGAGAGAAGCTGTACACCTTCGTACTTACATCGATCGCCTGCTGTGTCATTTCGTGTGAGATCCCCGTGAGAATCCCCGGCTCGATGGCATCTCCCGCGAGTGCGAGGCGCAGCCGGTCCAGCAGCGCAGCGCGCATGCGCGGAGGTTCTTCGCCGCTCAAGTCGTCGCTCAGGCTGAGACCCACTTGTCCGCGCAGCTCTGCGCGCGCACGCTCGATATCGCGGTCGTCATGGTGCAATGCGTCCGGGATCACGGCCTCAAGCGCTCGCTTGAGTCTGTAGCCGGCGTCCGCTTCATGAATCCTTGAAATCCATTCGTTGAAAAATTTCAGCATCTGCGGCTCCGGACAACCACGCTTGATCTCCTCGATCCACGCGATCGTGCGCCTGGCCTGCCCTACCGGGTCCGGAAAGACCCGATCGAGCTCCGCATCGCCCATCGTGCCGCCGTATGCAAGGATTTGCTCCAGCGCCTCGGGCGTGACCGGAATGCGAGCGAGGACGTGGGGACCTAATTTTTCCAGTGGAGAGACATACGGCTCGAGTGGACCATGGGAACTTGCGACGATAATCGCCGGCTCCGGCGCAGACGGGAGCTCAGCGGCATTTTGAATGCGCGGCAGCGAGGTGATGTCGTCGGCGGCCTTCGAGGACGACCTGCCGACGATGGCCCGCCATGCGCCCTTCATCGCACCGAGCACTCCATTCGTCTTTCCTTCCCACTCCAGGCCGTGATCCGTCAGCCTGCCCACGAGTTCGCTGGCGCGCGATGCCCGGACGAGCGAATCGGTAGGGCCCCACATGCCGGCGGGCTTATCCGCAAACAGACGAACCACGACGCGCGTCTCCCCAGCAGCCGGATCAAAGATGATGCCTGTCCTAGCATGCCAGACGCCTGCCGGCATATTTCCCTTGAAGAGGGCCTGCGTATCGGCCGCCAGCCGCTCCCTCAGCCGCTGTGCGATCTCCGGTGCGACCTCGCGCAGCACACGCTGCATCGCCTCCAAAATGGCTGTCGGCGTGGGCTCCGAGTCCTCGACGTACTCGATGGGGGTTGTCACGTGCGCCAAACTCTTCAGTGCCAGATGCCAGGCTGCGAGGAGCTGATCCGGCCTTATGAATCCGACCTGCGGCGTATCGATCCCGGGAACATATTGTTCTCGCGCCCTCGTGTAGACGACCTCGTGCATGAGGGTCTCAGGGTCCAACCTTATGAAAAAACCCGAGGCGTTCGCAAACTCTTCGTAATGCATGTGGTCCCATACTCTACGGACGAGCTCCAGGGCGCGGCTGAATGGAAAGAGAAACGTCCTGCATATGTCCGGTACGTTTGTACCGCCGTTGACGGCCGTGAGGTGTTGAAGCGCCACAGCGATTGAAGGGTCGCTTCCCGTGAATACGATCTCGGTCGTTCCCGTCCGCATATTTTTTTGATAGCGCCAGCTTATCTTTCCCAGGGGCGTACTTGCTTCCTCGAAGCCCTCTCCGAGTTTTCCAAGCCCCCCGACGCGCGGCGGCGTTGACGGCGCAACCCCGTCTAAGAGCGGATGATCCGCGAACGGAAGCCTTCGCGCGCCCGTAACGACGTCGGAAGGCAGGTCGAGTGCCGGACGCTCCGTGCTCCCATTCCAGGTCGCTCTTCCGCCGACGTGAACTGCTGTTCCTTTATCGCGTCTGACATATGCCTCGATTGCACGAGACCATTTTGTAGGATCCACGCCCAAACGCCTGGCTATCCCCTCGCGGATTATGTCGAGCGCGGGGAGGTGTGCGTGATGTTTGAGTTCCTGGGTGAGCTCGGACGATTCAGTCCTGAGACACTCGAGAACGATCAAAAAATAGGCGAGCGCGGGTTCCGTGCCGCGGTTGATTGCGCCGATCGTGTCGAGGGACGAGGTGAAACCATTTGTGGCAGCCTCCGCTCGAGTGAGGTGCTTCACGTAGAGTGCCGAGAGGGCTGCAAGATTATCGCCGCCCGTGTGTGAGATCTCGCGTCGAGAGAGAACGAAATCAGCAAGTCCGGTCGGGCCATGAAAGGAAACGTCTGGAATTGCGTCGCCTCTCGGTTCGGGCGGAGAAAACTGGGCCCTTCCGAATACGGACGAAAGACCGCCGGCGCGCTCCGCAACCCTGATGAGCATGACGGCATCATCGATCGCGATGTCGCCCAGGGAACCATCCTGGCGGAGAA
>JBBAAC010000107.1:0-8234 GCA_041658465.1 bacterium
CCTTTGTAAGCCTGCCTGCCGGCAGGCAGGGGGGGAGTCAGAGGGGGTAGATCTTGATCTACCTCCCCTATCCCCTCCTTACAAAGGAGGGGGATAATTCAGACTTCTTCTTTGTCCTCCCCTTCCATCGGACGATCGGACATCTGGCGCACCACCGAGAGCTCCCTCTCCAACTGGCGGATCTTTTTGTTCTTGGACCTGATTTCGAGCGTCTTGAAGAACGAGGGGAGCGCCTCCAGCAGCGCGATTGCGACCATGCCGCTCGAGAAGGTGATGAGCAGTATGAGTCCCATGGGCAGAGGCACAGACTGGACGTAGAGGAGATACGGGACGTTGAATTTGAAGACCACCTGGTAGCCGAATACCGCGCTGTCCAGGTTGCAGTAGATGAAATTCAGGAGGACGAAGAAGAGCACCGCCATTATCACTGCAAAGATGAGTTTTCTCATATGCCCCTTTATGCTCTCTCCCCCTTTGTAAGCCTGCCTGCCGGCAGGCAGGGGGGAGTCGGAGGGGGTAGATCAAGGATCTACCTCCCCTTACCCCTCCTTACAAAGGAGGGGTTTTAAAACCTGGTATCAGCCGGTCATACGTCTCTTCAAGATACTCCGGCATTGAGCGCGTGTTGCCGATGATCGGAAGAAAATTCGCATCCCCGCACCAGCGCGGCACGACGTGCAGGTGAATGTGATCCTTGATCCCGGCGCCGGCCGCAGCCCCGATATTGAACCCGCAGTTGAAACCCTCGGCGCCCAGGGCCTGCTTCATGATTTCGATCGATCTCGCGCAAAGAGAGAGCATCTCCGCATGCTCCTCGCGGCTCAACTCAGATAGCGACGCCACGTGCTTGAAAGGGACAATCATCAGATGCCCGTTGTTGTACGGGTAGCGGTTCATGAGGACATAGCAGAGTTCGCTGCGGGAGAGCACCAGGCGCTTGCGATCGTCGCCTGCGGCGGCGAGTTCGCAGAAAATACAGCCCCCGCTGCTGTCGCGGAGCTCTTCGATAAACTGCATCCGCCACGGAGCCCAGAGCCTCTCCATCGCTACCCCTTGTTGACTCGCTCGCGCAGTTCCTTGCCGACCTTGAAGAAGGGCACAAGCCTCTCACCCACTTCCACCGACATTCCGGTCTTTGGGTTGCGGCCGATCCTGGGTTTGCGCGTTCGGACCTCGAAGCTGCCGAAGCCGCGTATCTCGATGCGTTCCTGGCGCCGCAGCGCATCCGTCATGCTATCGAAGACCGTATTGACGATCACTTCGACATCGCGTGCTGCCAGGTTTGGAAGCCGCTTGGCAAGATTCTCGATCAGGTCGCTCTTGTTCAAGGCCGTCCTCCTTTCGTCACAGCGCGGGGGCGCGTGCAGGTAGAGACATCACTGGTTGCAGGAAATCAAAATTAGACAACGGGAAATCGGCTGCATCAGAGAGCATGGACTTCACGCCTTCAAACAGGCGCAGGAAGATCTGCCCCTTCTTCTTCTGATAGGAAAGCCTCGGCTCGCCCTTGATTCCTCCAAGATCTGCCGCAAGCCTTATCGCCTCCACAAATCCTCCGAGCTCATCGACGAGCCCCAGGTCCTTGGCCTGTCTTCCGGTGAAGACGCGGCCGTCGGCGAGTTCGTCCACCTTTTCCATCGGGAGTTTGCGGGCCTGTGCCACGGTCTCCTTAAACTGCTGGTGCAGGTCCGTGAGCACGCCCTCGAGTATAGCCCTCTCCTCGGGCGTAATCGGACGGTCGAATGAGCCGATATCCTTGTACTTTCCGCTCTTGAGCGTCTCATGGCCGATTTTTGCCCACTTGAGCAGCAGGCCGACGGTCAGATGATCCATCCTGACTCCGATGGAGCCCGTGACCGTGCCGGGGTTTGCGAGGATCTTGGTGGCGCCGCATGCCACATAATAGCCGCCGCTGGCGGCAACGGAACCCATCGAAGCCACCACTGGTTTCTTCTCGGCCATCTTCTTCACCGCTTCCAGGATCTCCTGAGAGCCTCCGATGGTTCCTCCCGGCGATTCTATGCGCAGGACCACGCTCGCGATGTTATCATCCTTTCGCACATCTTCGATATCTTTGACGAGGTCGTCCGCAGAGGCGATGAAACCGTTGACTTCGATTACACCGATTTTCTTGCCGGCAAAGACAGATGTCGAGCCGCGTCCCTCGCCGCCGCCGATGAAATACGATACGACGCCGGCCGTAAACGCGAATCCGAGCACCATTATAACTACAAGGGTAATGATGAGCCACTTATGGCGCATGCTCTAAATCCCCCACTGCTCCGGCCATCCTTCAGGCCTTTGCAATACCCACCGAAAAGCGCCGCTCGCGCGGGTTCGTCTGCTTCACTATGATTTCGAATTCGTTGCCCGCATCCGTGCCCTCGGGGGCATCGCTCTGTGGCAGAAGGGCCTCAACGCCTTCTTCGAGTTGCACGATGAATCCGGCGCTGTTCTTTGCCAGCACCTTGCCGTTGGCGCGCTGGCCTTCATTATATGATGAGTTGATCTTGTCCCATGGATCGTCCGCAAGCTGCTTGAGACCGAGCGAGAAGCGCTCGTTCTGCGGATCCACGTGCAGCACCACCGCCTCCACCTCGTCGCCCTTCTTGAAGAGGTCGGATGGGTGGCCGAAGTTCTGCACCCACGCGATGTCCGAGATGTGCACGAGCCCGTCGATCTCGCCGTTGACGTCCACGAAGATGCCGAAGTCGGCGATGTTTCGCACGGCGCCCCTGATCTTGCTGCCGATCGGGTATTTCTCCTCGAGCTGCTCCCACGGATTCGGCTCGATCTGCTTGAGGCCCAGGGAGATGCGCTTCGCCTCGATGTCCACGTCCAGCACGATCGCGTCAACGCTGTCGCCGGCGTTCAGCATCTTCGAGGGATGCTTTATCTTCTTTGTCCAGCTCATCTCGGAGATGTGGATAAGGCCCTCGACTCCATCCTCCAGCGCCACGAATGCGCCGTAGTCTGCGAGGCTCACCACCTTGCCGGTAACGCGCGAGCCGACCGGGAATCGCCTCTCGACATCGACCCACGGATCGGGCTGCAGCTGCTTGAGGCCCAGGCTCACCTTCTGGGTCTGCGGATCGAACTTGAGCACTACGACGCGGATCTCGTCGCCCACAGAGAACATCTCGGAGGGGTGATTGATCCTGCCCCATGTCATATCCGTGACATGCAGAAGTCCGTCGATTCCGCCAAGGTCCACGAACACGCCGTAGTCCGTGACGTTCTTCACGATTCCGTCAAAGACCTGGCCTTCGGCGAGGTTCTGCAGCGTGGCTTCCCTCATAGCCTCGCGCTCCTTTTCGAGGATGACCTTGCGCGAGAGGACCACGTTGCCGCGGCGCTTGTTGAGCTTGATTATTTTGAACTTGTAGGTGCTGCCGACGTATTTGTCGAGGTTGCGGGCAGGTCTCAAATCCACCTGCGAGCCGGGCAGGAACGCGCGCACGCCGATATCGACGGAGAGCCCTCCCTTGACCTTGGCCACGACCGTCCCCTCGATCTCGCCGTCCTTGTCAGCGACCTCGGAGAGGATGTCCCAGGTGCGCATAGCATCGGCGCGCTCCTTGGAAAGGACCATCAAGCCGTCCTCATTCTCCACCGTCTCGAGGAGCACGTTCACCTCATCGCCGACATTGGCGGTGGTTTCGCCGCGCACGTTCTTGAATTCCTCGATAGGAATCTGGCCCTCGGACTTGAAGCCGATGTCCACGACCACGAAATCGCGGCTGATGCGGACCACCCTTCCCTTTACGATCTGGCCTTCCTTTACGGTGGTGACCTTTGTGCTCTCCTCGAAGAGGCGAGCGAACTCACTACCCTTCTGTTCACTGCTCGGTTCAATCTGGACTGGACACATGCTGGCACTTCCTCCTTTTTCCTTTAGAATTTCAGGGCGTTGGATCGATTCGCCTTGAGGGCGCCGACCATAGATACCCGAGGCAATTTTGTCAAAGGAAATGTTTAATTTTTAATAGGTTATCTGCAGACGCCGGAGATAACGGTCATTGCTGTAGTTGCAAGAATTGTCATGCGGTTCGGCGAGGGCATTTCTTTCGCGCGGGCCTGGATAGCGGCCATCTTCTGGTTGAATCTCAAAGACCTCGCGCTTATGAAAAAATTCAGGTAAAAATATCACACCTCTGGAGGGCTCATGGATGAAAAGAAGAAAGTCTCGGTACTCGACGTGACGATCAGAGATGGAAGCTATGCCATCAATTATACCTATGCGCCGGATCAGGTGGAAAAAATAGTTGCGGCCCTTGATGATGCAGGCGTCGACTTAATAGAGATCGGGCACGGGTGCGGACTGGGCGCGGGTGAAAATATCGGACTGACTGCCGCGGCGAGCGACGCCGAATATGTCTTGGCGGCCAGAAAAGCAGCCCGCCGGGCGAAGATCGGCGTGATAGCGGGTCCGGCACCCATCACACTGCCGAAAGATATCAATACGATCATCGATCACGTCGATTTCATCCGATTCTTCAGCCCTTTTTCAAAGCTCCGCTCCCTCGAGGCGAACATCCGGCATGTGCACTCAATCAGAGGGGATCTCCCCCTCTTTCTCCAGGCTACTATGTCATCGCGTGCTACGCTGGAAGCACTTCTTGACGCCTGCAAATACGCCGAGTCACTACAGATAGCCACACTCTATGTCGTAGATACAGCCGGCTACTTTATCCCGGAGGCGTTAGAGGAATTGATCGCTGAACTCGTCGCGGCTTCGAATGTGAGCATCGGTTTCCATGGACATAATAACCTGGGTTTGGCTATTGCCAACAGCCTGGCGGCCATCCGTGGCGGCGCCACTTCAATCGACGCCAGCCTCCGAGGTATCGGCCGCGCCGGCGGCAACGCGCAGCTGGAGGCCTTGATACCCCTCATCCAGAGGATGGGCGTCGCGAAGACGATCGACGCTTTAAAGCTGCTTAATGCAGGCGAGGAGCTCGTCAAGCCCCTCATGCCGGATCAGCGTGGAATCGAGGCTGTGGACATCCTTACGGCCTCGGTCAATATTTCGATCTATCCGGTAGGGCTTTTTCAGATCATCGCGAGGGAAGCCGGAATCGAATTTGAAAAGTTAATTCATGCACTTGGAAGCGATCCGGCGCTGGTGGAGGTCGACATTCCGGCGATCCGACATGCGCTTGAATCGCTAGGCGTCGATTCTGCAGCTATTCTCAAAAAGATCGGAATCGATGACAAGTGATCTGCATGAATGCACGCTCAAGGACAAGCTCTCCAACTATTTTGAGGCTGCCCTGATCTCCTCGGTCGTTTTTTCGCAAATAAAGCGAGCGTCATCATCCGAGAGCGCCGTGTGGAACGGCAGGAAAAACAGCCGCGGCTCGATATCCTCAGTGACCGGGAGGGAGAGGTTGGCCAGGCCCAAGATATTTCGATAAAAAGTTTCCATATGCAGGCAGTGCCAGCGCCCGGATGTAATGCCATGTCGATCGAAGAGCACGCGGGCCAGCTCGCGCCAATTGCCCCCCTGCGGGAGCAGGATCCCGTAGTGTGTTACTGTATCGTCGCTCCTGAGCGCCTGAAGCTCTATGAGACCTTCGCTGACAAGTGGCGCAAGTGCCTCATCAAAGAGAAGACGCAGTTCCCTGCGACGAGCTACGATCTGCTCGAAACGCTTCAACATCTCGCAGGCGATGGCCGCATTGAGCGCTGAGAGCTTGTAGTTTGCACCGCAATCCTCCACCTCGCATTCATTTAAAGGATTCAGCCCTTGATTCGCTATCGTCTGGATCTGCCGGATCAAATCGACGCTGTCAGAGACGGCGATGGCCCCTCCCAGGCCCGAGATGATCTTCGAGACCGTGAGACTGAAGACCGTGACGCCGGGTCGACCAATGTTGAGCAGGCCTGGACGAAGGCCATCACATGTGGATCCGATCGCAAGCGAAGCATCCTGAACCAGGGGGAGATGCCTGCCTTCTGCTTCACAGATCTCATGAAATGGTTCTAGCTCTACAAAGTGATTCAAGTGAGTGAGCAGAATCGCACGAGTGTTTTCATTCACTGCCGATCGCGCGGCAGAAGGGTCCATGCACCATGTACGACGATCTATTTCTACGAACCGTGGCCTGGCGCCTGCGAGGATGATCGAATTTATCACGCCGACGTAGTTCAGCGAAGTTGTAATGACTTCGCCGCCCGCCACACCGAGAGCCTGCAAGCTTGAATGCAGCGCACCTGTAGCGCTGGCTAACCCGGCGAGATGGATATCAACCGACTGTTCACCGCGTTCGCGCAGGATCCGCTGAAAGGTTTTGTTACGGTAGCAGTCGCACGACTTCAATAACTTTAAGAAGTCCTGCAACAAGTTGATAATTGGGGAACCTGCCGTCTGCTTGAAGGCTAACCACAGGTTCGCTTCATCGGTAAGCGCGTTAACAACAGCGCATATCTCACCAGCGCCTTCATTGCTGCCATTCCTCCATTGGGCTCGAAGCTCTTCGATCAACTGTCTGGTGCGACCGCGCGCAGACTCGATCGCCGGGCTGACCAGCGCATAAGGTATCCCACACATGCCAGTCTTTCCGTGCTTCTCCATAGCGCGTCTCCCGTACTCCAAAAACGCCCAAGCGTATAATGTATCTCCATATGACTGACTTCTCTGCCACTTTCTCCAATTACGATGGAATAATTGTTTGGAAACTGCAAGAGGATCTGGGCCTGACGTTTAATGGGAGACGGGATTTCACCCTCCGCGCTGCGCGCTTCGGGTGTTTCCTCGGCCACCCGCGCTGCGGGTACCCGGCCTCGGTCAGAACCGGCTGGGCTTCAATAAACGCCCATCACCCATCAAAAGAAAACGGTCCCAAAGCTGGGACCGTTTTCTTTTGAGCGGGAGACGGGATTTGAACCCGCGACATCAACCTTGGCAAGGTTGCACTCTACCACTGAGCTACTCCCGCGAACTATATTTCAATTTAACGACTGCTGTGCCAAAAAGCGGCGCGCTCTGTACCATCGGCACCGGGCTTTGTCAACCGTTCATGCCGCGTTTTCCTGCCGCGAGACCTCCCGAAAGAAGCCGACCGAGTACTGGAGCCCGGAACCGACCGAAAAGACGAGCGAGGGGACAATCAGAACCCACGCGATGAGCCGCCATTGTATATCGAAGAACGGGTAATGGAGCAGAAGCCCGACCGTCGCGATAGAGACAAACGCGGACTTGTATTTGCCCCAATGGCTCGCTGCGATAACAATGCCTTCATCAACTGCTATACCGCGCAATGCGGTAATGGTCACTTCCCGGATGAAGAAAATCGCCACGATCCAGGCCGGCATGCGGCCCAGGCCGACCATCATTATCATGGCCACGATGAAGAGCATCTTGTCGGCGAGCGGGTCGATGAACTTGCCGAACGTGCTCTGGAGCCCCTTCTTGCGGGCAAGGTAGCCGTCCACCATGTCCGAGCACATCGCGAGCGTGAACACCAGGGCAGCCACGAAAGAGAACTTGCGGTTGAGAGTCACGTCCAGGTTCGCGTCGTCGATGAAGAGCATGACGACGAGCAACACCGGCGCGGCAAGCAGTCTGCCGATCGTTATCCAGTTTGGAAGATTGAGGAATTTTTGAGACATGAGATACGAAGCACCAAGCATGAAAAATTCATGCCTCGTGCTTCCTGCATCATGAATCGGTGTTTGTCAAAGAGATTGTACTCCCCCCCCTTCTCTGTTAGTCAAAACGCGATGAAGGGACAGTACGATTATCTTGTGATCGGCAGCGGAATCGCGGGGCTGACCTTCGCCCTCACGGTGGCGGACGCCGGCTCCGTGGCAATCGTGACCAAGCGCAGCCGCGAGGAATCAGCCACGATATATGCCCAGGGCGGCATTGCCGCAGTCGTGGGCGACGCGGACTCGTTCGAGAGCCATATCGAGGACACCCTGAACTCTGGCGCAGGCCTGTGTCACGAGGACGTGGTCAGGAAGATTGTGCACGAAGGTCCCCAGGAGGTATCCAGGCTGATCGACTGGGGCGTGCACTTCACCCGGGGCGAGCGCTGGCCCTTTGACCTCACCAAGGAGGGAGGACACAGCCATCGGCGGATCCTCCACGCGGGCGACTTTACAGGCCAGGAGATCGAGCGGGCACTCCTGGCGGCGCTGGCGGATCACAGAAACGTGACCTTCTTCGAGAATCACATAGCGATCAACCTCGTGACGACCCGCAGCGTCGGCCGCGAGCGAGTTGGACC
>JBBAAC010000108.1:0-8132 GCA_041658465.1 bacterium
AATGAAATCCGCGCCGCGAGCGAGGCAAAGGATGAGCGCGACCTCCTGACCCGCATCGACCGCGGCCTGCGCAGGCAGCTCATCGCGCTGGAACAGCAGCTCGGCTCGATGGCTGTGATGTAAAACCCCTCTGGAAAGCGCTTGAAACGCAGCGCGGGCCGGCAAAACAGAGGTCTTGCGCACAGCGCCTTGCGGGGATATATATTCCTTATAGTTCGAAATGGCCCATACTTGAAAACGGAGGATATATGGCTGAGAAAAGCAATCCGTACGAAAAAAAGCAGGGCAACGTGCTGAACGTCTCTGACCCGAAGGTATATGAGGCGATCAGGAAGCGCGCGTACGAACTCTATTGCAAGAGGGGCTATGCGCAAGGCAATGACATGAGAGACTGGCTGGAGGCTGAAAAACAGGTCAAAAGAGAGCTCGGAAGTACCCGCTGACAGCAGCGGATCTCGAGGCACTTGTTCAATTTATCTCTTCCGGCTTAGGGGTGTCGACCTCCGGTAGATCGACGACGGATGGGGCTATGATGTCGGCCTGCTCTTCCGCCTCCACCGCCTTGTAACACTCGATGCGGTTTCTGCCGAGTTCCTTGGCTTTATACAGGGCTATGTCTGCATGGTCGATGAGATTGTCCATCTCCTCCACGTCATCGGGATACGTCGCTATACCGCAGGAGATCGTGACCTGCCTGGTTTCCGCGCGATCCTCGTTCACAAAGCCATGACCTTCCACGAGCAGCCGCACCTTCTCCGCCACGGCGATAGCGCCTCGCTTGTCGGTATCCGGCAGGAGCAGCACGAACTCCTCTCCGCCGAAGCGCGCGACCGTATCGACCTCGCGCAGGTTGCGGCGCAAAAGCCCGCCTATCTGCTTCAGCACCTTGTCGCCCTGCAGATGACCGAACGTATCGTTGTATGGCTTGAAGTGATCGACGTCCAGCATGATGAGCGACAGGGATCTGTGGAATCGCACCGCCCTCTTCCACTCCATCTGCAGCATGGTCTGGAAGTGGCGGCGGTTGTTGATTCCCGTCAGCTCGTCCTTGACGGAGAGCTCGCGCGTGCGCGTGTAGAGGCGGGCGTTTGCGATAGCCAGCGCGACCTGCCCCGCCACGAGGGAGAGCATCTTCACGTCCTGATATGTGAAACTGCCAACGCCGCGGCGGCCGAAGTTGACCACTCCTAACACCTCGTCCTTATACATGAGAGGCACCGAGAGGAACGCGGACGGCTCCAGGGGCCGTTCGCACTTGTAGTTGAGAAAACGCGTCTCGCGGCTCGTGTCCTTTATGTAGATCTTCCTGCCGGTCTCGGCCGCAAGCCCGGTGATCCCCTCGCCCTTTCGGAAGGTCATGCGAGTGATCGCATCCGCATTTTCAAACCCGTAGGCAGCCTTGACCTGCAGCTCCTCCCGGCCCTCGTCAAAGGCCAGCAGCGCAAACTCGTGCACGCGCAGATGCTTCTTGAGAGTCGCCGCGATCGTGGCGTAGAGGCGGTCCAGGTCGATGATCGAATTGACCTCCTGTCCGATCTCGTAGATGAGCGAAAGGTCGCGCACGAGCTGCTCGAGCATGCGGTTGGTGCGTTCGATGATCGCGCCCTTCTCCTCCAGATTGTGCCGCAGCCGCTCCTGCTCCTGGGCCATGAGCCGATCGTGCTCCGACTGGATGTTGTTTGCCGAGAGGTCTGTCAGGCGAGATAGCAGCCGGTTGAACGAACGGGAGAGATCGCCGACCTCGTCGTCCGCGAGCACGGGCGCGCGGATGAGGAAATCGCCTTCTTCCGCGCGCGACATCGCGCGCCTGAGCCTCACGAGCGGCCGCTCCAGGAAATAGTGAGTGCCGGCGGTCGCCGCGACCGCGACGAGCAAGAGCTCCATGGCCGTGAGTATGCCCCTCACGCTCACACCCGCGACTGTCGAAGAGAGATCGGCGATACCGAAATGCATCAGCGCCAGACCCACGCCGCGCATGACGACATAGGCCGCGCCAGTTATCAGCACGACCTTTACAGGTATAGAAAGATTTGCTGCCCGTTTTCGGGCTAAACGACGAGGCACGATGGCATCCCCGCGCAGCTCAACCGGCTGCGCACTCCTCTCAACATGTTATCGGCAGTTTGAAGATTTTGTTGCTAGCAAAATCCATTGTCTTATCAAAGCGTTATTGTGTTGACTGCCTGCGCCCGCCAAGGCAGCATAGGCCCGTAAACTATGAAGATTTTCGCATACATATGGGCCCTGCTCGCAGCCGTGGCCCTGCTGGCCCCCGGGGCCCGGGCCTTCGGGCTCCCCCCGCCCGAGGTCAGGGTGCTCGTGGAAGAGGGACCGCGCGTGGTCATCGACGGCATGGGTCAATCGCTGAGGATCAGGCTAGGCGAGGGTAAAAATGCGAGCGAATTTTCTGCGGGGACGAGCGCCGCGGTAGCAACTTCCGGAGACGGGCTTTCAATCGGCGGGCAGCAGGCAGGCAAGGAAGCTGTCATCCAGAACTCAAACCGTCTTTATCGAATAGGCAGCCGAACGTATCGCGGGACGATCACCGCGATCTGGCAGACGCCATCCAGGATCATCCTCGTGAACAACGTTCCGGTCGAGGAATATCTCGTCGGCCTGATTGGAAGCGAGATATCGCCCGCGTGGCCGATAGAGGCCATAAAGGCGCAGGCAGTGGCCGCGCGCACATATGCGCTCAACCAGACCGAGGCCTCGCGCCGCGGCAGCGCCAGGCCGTACGATGTTACCTCCACAGTACTCTCGCAGGTCTATGACGGAGCGCACAAGGAGGACGAGCGCTCGCGCAGCGGGGTGGTCTCGACAAGGGGCCAGATCCTCACGCGCGGCGGCGCGCTCTTCGCGGCGTATTTTCACAGCTGCTGCGGCGGGCTCACGGAACATGCGCACAACGTCTGGCCCGGCGAAGAGGGGCCGCCCACCGTGGAAGACAGGTTCTGCGAGCGCTCGCCCAAGCGGCTATGGAGCTTTCAGATGGACGCGGCCCGGTTCGTAGCAAAGCTCAAGGCAGCGGGTCTCTCCGTCGGAGAGATCCTTGGCCTTTCTACGGAATCAGAGTCGGACTCGCCGCGCGTGGAGAATCTGCTCATGCAGGATCGCGAGGGGAACAAGAGCGTTGCGGCAACTGAGCTGCGCAGGATATTCGGATACTCGGAGATAAAGAGCACGTGGTTCGATGCAAAGCTCGATAGCGGCCAGATCACCCTCGTCGGCCGCGGCTACGGTCACGGAGTCGGGATGTGCCAGTGGGGCGCAAAGGGCATGGCGGATGAAGGCGCGAAGTACGGCGAGATACTGAAATTCTATTATCCCGATGCGGAGCTGTACACGGCGTATTGATGAAAGCTCCCCGCAGCAAGCTGCGGGGAATCATCACATTGAAGCCCTGAGGTTGTGGCTCGCATTTTTAAGCACGTCGTAAATCGCGCGCTGCCGCTCATTGAGCGCGCTGACGTCCACGCTGTCCATTATCTTTTTCATCTCATCCAGATTTTGTCTCGCCGTGACCGCGTCCTTGGGCTTCATGCCGTGTGGCTTGCGCTTTATGCTGAAGCGGGAGGCAGGGTCGGCCAGGTCGGCGGCAAAATTGAAATGATACGCCGCCTTGATCAGCTGAGTGAAACTGGTCTTCTGGGAGCGCAAGCGGCCCGGCGGCTCCGTCGGAAAATTCACAGCGTTCATAGCCCCATAAACGTTGATGCTGCCCGCATCCACGGGGGCAAGACCGGCAAGCAGCACGAGGATCCCTTCATCCGCGGGATTCGGCCCCTTGCTGAAATAAGATTTAAAAAATGCTGCGGATGCAGCGCGCCACTTCGCGACATGTTCCTTATCGTTTGCATAGATCGCGTTCTCTTCGCAGATAGGCCGGAACTCGTAGTCAGCCGCGCCAAGATAAAAGCGCGCCCTGACCGCGCCCTCATCCTTGCTCGAAAGCCAGCCCGCGAGCCACGGCTCGGGATTCCTGCTCCCCATCTCCTTCAGCCATAGAGCGTGAAAAGTACGATAGGAGGCGTCGTCCACATCTTTGTAGGAATCCAGTTTGGGGACGTTGTCGCAGCTTGGAGGGAGGACCTTCTCTTTTATATCCTGGGCCTTTGAGCAGCCGGGTAGGGCAAATACCGCCGCCAGGGCGCTGATGCCCATTCCCACGCCTATTATAATGAACGGGATGGCCGGCAGCGGCATTTCATCCTCTCCATCCCCCAGAGATCATTCCTATATCAGAAGGGCAGTACCGTACAAGCTGTAAAAAATACCCTTGCGTCGCATAAGTCTTTATGGTTAGGACCACCCCTTTCCAGCCAAACCTCGCGTCCCAAGCGAAATAATAAGGAGGCAACGATGAGTTCCACAGCGACAGCGGTCCCCGTGTTCCTTCTGGCCACCATGTTTCCAGTGGAGGCCGAGGCAACCGCAGCAAGCGCGCATGATGAAACGGCCGCCGTCGCCTACGCAGCGGATGAGCAGGCCGCGGCGTATTCCAATGCGCAGGCAAGTTATTCCGCGTTTGCACCTGAATGGAAGGTGCCGAGCCTCCCGATCTCCGTCGGCAACATGGCTCTCGATTCAGACGGGTATGCGCCGCTCTTCAGGCGTGCACTGGGCGTGACGGATATGTTCGGCGCAGGCGCAATGAATCTCACGAGCCTTTCTGCCCATGAACCGTTCGATATGCCTTTATTATCTGAAGCGAATACCTATAATACAAGCCTGCTTGCTGCGTTTGTTGGACTGGGCTTGTTCACTTTCTTAGGCGTTTTCCTCGTACTCTACAGGAATAGGTTTGATAGGCGGCCGGACAGCGCGGGTGCGGACGAATCCGATCTTGTAAAGGAAGCGATAGCGCTGGCAAAGCGCGATAACGGCAGGACCAAACTGACCGGTGCATTCGCGCTGGGCCGGCCGGAGAACATGGGGCGAGTGGGAGGCGAAAAGATTCCGAGCATTGCGCCTCCAATGAATGCGGGGCATACCTACGGAAAGGGCGGCATGCACTGAGGAGATGCCTCACAAAAGAAAGGGCGGCTCATTCGGCCGCCCTTTTTTTACGCGCGAATTTTGATTTTACTTATTGCCCAGACGTTTCTGGATCTGATCCCCTACCTTGATGTTGCTCTTCGCAGCCACGCCCGCGTTGACCTCGAGCACATATTGATACGGGCTCGGGGCCTTTATCATTTCCGTGGAACCGGGCACAGTGTTTGCGGCGATATAAATCACCCGCAGGTTCTCATCCACGAAGATCATGTCCAGCGGGATCGTGGTGTCTTTCATCCAGAAATTATCGCTGACCGGCTGATCGAATACGAACCACATGCCGGCGCTCTCCGGAAGCGACTCGCGGCCCATCAGACCCTTCTCCTTCTGCTGCTCCGTCTCCGCTATCTCCACCGAGAACGGAGTCGAACCGACGACGATCGTGCCGACCGCCTCGGCCGCCGCCTGCTCGCCCTGGGCAGCGGTCGTCGCCTGCCCCGTTCCCGTCTGCTCGCCCGTCCCCTGCGTCTTCTGGCAGCCGGACGAGGCGATAATCGCCGCCAAGAAAATGCCGAACAATGTTGCCGTGATCCTCATGACTTCCTCCTTGTTTGACAATTGTGATTCGAGATCGTTTCCCCGACGTCAACCCCAGAAATAGCGCCGTATCGAATGAAGCGCAACAGACCATTGAAGCTGCGCCGCTGCGGCGACCAGGGGGATTCCGCGCGGGCATACGCGCTCGCAGTTCTCGGCGTTGGCGCAATCCGCAACGCCGCCGCGCGCGGCCAACGCCGCCAGCCTGCCCCCCCTGCTCCCCTTGCCCGCGGGATGCAGGTTTAGCGGGAGCACGCGGCTGAAGAGATACGCGCCCGCGAAGGCGGACCTCTTGTTGACCTGCGGGCAGGCCTCGCTGCACAGGCCGCAGGCAATGCAGTCGAGGAACACGCTCATGCGCGCCTGCTCGTGCTGCTCGATGACGGGCATATTGCCGTTTGGATGAAGGCCGTCGAGCGGGATCCAGCATTCCGCGGCAGAGAGGGCCTCCAGGATGCGAGTGCGGTCCACGCGCAGGTCGCGCGTGAGCGGGAATTTAGACAGCGGCTCGAGCATGATCGGGCCGTCGAATTCCTCTACGAACGTGGCGCACGCGAGCCTCGCCTTGCCGTTTATCTGCATGGCGCACGCGCCGCAGAGCCCTTCCATGCACGAGCAGTCGTGGGCCACCGGCGAGGTGGAGTTTCCATCGGCGGTGACGGGATTCTCCCTCACCATCGCCAACGCCTGAGCCACGGTCATACCGGGGGAGAGCTCCACCTCGAAGAGCTCCCAGTAAGGCAGATCCTCCGGATCGTCCTGACGCTTTACCTTGATGAGCACCGTCTCCATCAATATGCCCTCTCGTCCGGCTTTGTCGCGAGTTCGATGCGCTCCGAATGATCGAGCGTGGGCGAATCCTCCGCCCAGGTTGCCTTTGTGATGACGAGCCACTTTGCGTCGTCGCGATTCTGAAATGCCGGCTTGAAGTGCGAGCCGCGGCTCTCGTCGCGCGCGATGGATGCAGCGACCACGAGTTTTGCGAGCGAGAGGCGCTGGCGCATCCTGCGCATGAAGGAGAGTTCCGCGTTCGCCCATTCCGAGCGATCCAAAAGCGGCGCCTTGCTGAACCGGTCCGCGAGCTCGCCGATCTTTGCGAGCGACTTCTTGAGCTCCGCGTTATCCTTCTCTATTCCGGCGGTCGCGAAGAGCAGCTCGCCCAGTTCCCTCGCCACCGCGTGGGCGTTCTCGCGGCCTTCCTGCGCCGCGATATGCGCCACCACGTCCTCCTCGCGGCTCTTCGCCGCATTGAGCATGGCGGAAGGAGCTGCCCCTGCGGCGCCCGTGCCCCTGGAGAATGCGGTTGCAGCGCTGCCCGCCTTCATTCCGCCGTATATGGATGAGAGCAGCTCGTTGCCCGCCTGTATTCCTGCGCCGTGATACTGGCACGCGGCGCTGCCCGCTGCAAAGAGACCGGGGATATTTGTCGAATGATCCTCGTCAGTCCAGAGCCCGCCCATCGTCGCAAACACCGCGGGCCCAACCTCCACTGGCGCATGCAGGGGATCGAGCCCGGGCAGTCCCTCGCACGCGTCGAAGAATGACGGGAGCTGATCCTCTGCAAAATCGGGATCAAGGTGCGTCACGTCGATGAACGCCTTGGCGGGCGAACCCTCCGCCATCGCCGCCTCTTTCATAGATCTCCATATTGCGCGGACGGCCACGTCCCTGGGCACGAGCCCCTGGCTCTGCGGGAAAAGCTCCTCGAGCACATGCCACGGCCTGCCGTCCTTATCTACAAACGCGCGGCCGCCCTCGGCCAGGACCGCATCCGGCAGCGCGCGCCACTTTCCTGCGGCGCCGATCGCGAAAGGGGTCAGCTGAACGAATTCCGGGTTTGCAAAGAGCGCGCCCTGCGCATAGCAGGCAGCCGCGGCCGCTCCGTCGCTTTCAGCGGCCGCCGCGTGCCTAGCGAATATCGCGGGATAACCGCCTGTGCAGATGATGACGGCGTCCGCAGCGATCGCTTTTATCTCCATGTTGCGCAGGTTTTGCGCTACGACGCCGCAGCACGCGCCGCCCTCGCCCTGGACGAGCGACAGGAACTCCCACCCCGGCATTAGAAACGCGCGCTCCATCGATTGTGCGCGCAGGACCTGGCTCGACAGCGCGGAGAGCACATGTACGCCGCTCCCGCGGCCGGCACTAGCCACGCGGCGCCTCGATGCTCCGCCCGGCCTCGTGAGCCTCACCATCCCCTCCGGGGTGCGTTCGAACGCGACCCCCATCCTTGCCAGAAGTTCCACGATCCCCGGGGCGGCTTCGCACATGGCCTTCACGCGCTTCTCGTGCGCCAGGAAATCTCCGCACTTGATCGTATCAGCGGCATGCAGCGCCGCGCTGTCGCACTCGCCGGCCATGTCCAGCGCCGCGGCGATGCCGTCGCGCAGCCGCGAGGAAGAGGAGCGGAAAGGCTCCGCGCGTGAAATCATCGTGACGAACGCGCCGCGCTCCGCCGCAGAGAGTGCGGCAGCCATGCCGGCAACGCCCGAGCCGATCACGATTATCTTAGGCGACGACTTCTCCATTTAAAACTC
>JBBAAC010000109.1:0-8131 GCA_041658465.1 bacterium
GGACCTACTAGAAAGACTGCATTGGCAACGCCCTGGGCGAGGGCAGCATCGTTCATCACGACCGTGACGCCGCGGCAGGGCTGACCCACCTGCGAGTTCGTGCGAGGATCGACGAGAGGCTGTGCCTTGAACTGGTTTGCGCTGACCGTCGCGATGCCTGTGTTGGAGACGGAGAGATTGAGTGCATGGTGAGCGAATCCGCCCTCGTCGTCCTGCACCTGGATCTTCCACGGGCCCATCACGTTCATGCCGATGCCGCGGAATGTGTTGCCTACCTTCACCATCGCATTCTGCATGCCGGCGGCGTATACGTACCGGATCATGAGCTCGGCCATGAAGCCCTCGATCATGCCGTCAAAGTGTGCCTGCATGCCTGCGTTCTTGAGATTCACTGAGCTGCCGCCGACGGAGACATCCTTGTAATGGCCTGTGCCGCCGAAGATCACGTCAAACGCGCCATTCGTCCACTTCGAGATCTTCTGTGCAGTCTTGAATGCCTCCACCACGTCGTCTGAAGCAGGGGCCCCACTCTGACCTGCTGACGCGTTGATCCTGGATACTTCGCTTGATGGATTCTGCCAGTCCAGGCGCGCATAGGATTCGTTCGCCTTCTGGTATACGATGTCCATCAGCTTCTCAATATTAGCAGAGTCTTTCTCGTAGCCCAGGATGAGCAGCGCTCCATGCAGCCGGCCGCCGAGCATGAGCTGGCGCTGGTATTGCTTTACCCCGCCCTGTGCGTGCGCGGAGGAGGCGATACAGAGCGCTGCTGCGGCAGCGATGAGGGCTGCTATGGATGCAAGCTTATTGCTCCTGGCTTTCTTCACGCTGCTTCTGCCGAAGGTCATTAGATCCTCCGTCTGCTGTCGCCTGCTTGTTGTCATCGCGCTCCGGCGCGGTGACGATATTGAGCCCGCGCGACGCCAGCAGGTTGCCGCTCACGTCGACCATGATCCCGCGGGTTTCTGGATGCGCCTCCACATACTGCAGTCCGAACTTGGGGCCCACCGTGTAAGCGGCAAGCGCGTACGCGGTAGCCGTCGTGGCGTCAGCGGCGAGGATCGTTATTGATCGCATCGCGTTGTCCGATACCGGCTTCTTGTTGAGAGGATCCACCAGCCCCTTTCCGAGACCCGACGGGGTCACGGTGGCTGCGGCGACGTTGGAGATGTTGTATCGGTACGCGCGGTATGCGTTGCCGTCAGTGCTGTTCTCGCCGAACCCGATCTGGATATTCCAGGGCGTGAAGATGTCGCGGCCCGAATTGCGATGCACCGGCCCTACCTCCGCCATGGCATTGGTGAAACCCTGCTTTGCGAGTTCATCCATAGCGATATCGGTCGCGAAGCCAGGGGCGATCCTGTGGAAGTCCACGGCCATACCGTCGCTTTTGAAGGTCACGGTCTTTGCGGTTTCATCAAGTGAAATGCGGCGCCAGTCCTTCTTCTGGAACCAGTTCTTCTGGGAAGGTGCCGTGATGTCGAACCAGCCGCCCGTGAGGGTGGCCAGCTTCACCGACCGCGAGATGAATTCAAAGCCGTCGGCCGAGAGCGTGAGCGGCTGGCCGCGCTTCAGGGCATTCAGCTGCGACTCGACGCCGCCCTCGGCGAAGAACTCGCGTTCAAACGCCATCGCCCGCCCGAGTGCCGCAGAAAGGGCGGCTCGCGCGGAGCCCTCGTCGGAAGAGGGCGCCACTACGGTTATGGAGATCGGCTGTCCTCCGCCGAGAGTGCCTTGTGTCGTGTACTGGTGCAAAGACGGCGATGACTCGATTGCAGCCTCGGCAGCCTTCTCTTTTTTCGCGGTCGGCACAGCAGTGGATGCGAGAGCCGGGATTGAGAGAATGATGGCGAGAACTATCAGGATGCGCGTGCTCTGTTTCATGGAGATCTCCTTTATAAAGCTTGAGGCCAGCAAAGCCAGTAAAGCCAGCAAAGCGTGAATGACATGGTTTTTAAATCTGTTCAGCCCCCACCTTGCTGGCGTTAACCTTTGCTGGCCTTATGCCAGGACGCCCTTCAGATAACGGCCTGTGTGCGATTTCGGATGTGCTGCCAGCTCTTCAGGCGTGCCGACTGCCACGACCCGGCCTCCTGCGTCTCCCCCCTCCGGGCCGAGGTCAATACAGTAATCGGCAAACTTGATCACGTCAAGATTATGCTCGATTACTATCGCACTATTTCCCGCCTCCACCAGCCTGTCGAGCACGCCGAGCAGCTTGTGCACGTCGTCGAAGTGCAGCCCGGTGGTCGGCTCGTCGAGGATGTAGAGGGTGCGTGTGCCCGTCTCCTCCATCGCGAGTTGACGGGGCCTTCGCGCGAGCTCCCGGGAGAGCTTGATGCGCTGCGCCTCGCCGCCGGAGAGGGTGGTGGCGGACTGCCCGAGCTCGATATAGTCGAGGCCGACCTCGACCAGGGTCTCCAGCTTGTGGCGGATCGGCGGCACGTTCTCGAAGAAGCGATGCGCCTCGGCCACGGTCATCTTGAGGACATCCGCGATGGATTTGCCCTTGTACTGCACCTCCAGCGTCTCCCGGTTGAACCGCAGGCCCTGGCAGACTTCGCATTCAACGTAGACGTCCGGGAGGAAGTGCATCTCTATGCGTATTATTCCATCCCCCTCGCACGCCTCGCACCTGCCGCCCTTGACGTTGAACGAGAACCGGCTCGGCGTGTAGCCGCGGGCGCGCGCCTCCGGCAGCTCCGCGAAGAGCTCGCGGATGTGCGTGAATATCCCCGTGTACGTGGCCGGGTTGGAGCGCGGGGTCCTTCCGATCGGCGTCTGGTCTATGCTTATGACCTTGGAGATCTTCTCCCAGCCGTTTATCTCGCGCACCCGGCCCGCGGCCTCCTTCGAGCGGTCGATGCGCTGCGAAAGACCGGCCAGGAGGGTTTCGTTGATGAGGGTCGATTTTCCCGACCCGGAGACGCCGGTGACGGCGGTGAAGCAGCCGAGCGGGAACGCGACGTCGATCTCCTTGAGGTTGTGCTCGCTGGCACCCTTTATCTCGAGCCATCCGGCGTCTGCCGTCCTGCGGCGTTTGGGTTTCTCGATGGCGCGCCGTCCGGCCAGGTAATCGCCGGTCAGCGAGTTCTTTTTTTTCATAATCTCGGCGGGCGAGCCGGTCGCCACGATATTGCCGCCTGCCACCCCGGCGCCGGGCCCCAGGTCGATGATATGGTCGGACGCCAGCATCATGTCGCGGTCATGCTCCACGACCAGCACCGTGTTGCCGAGGTCCCGCAGCCGCTTGAGCGTGGTGATGAGCCTGTGGTTGTCCCGCTGGTGAAGCCCGATGGAGGGTTCGTCCAGCACGTAGAGAACGCCGGTGAGCGCAGAGCCGATCTGCGTGGCGAGTCTTATCCTCTGATCCTCGCCGCCGGCGAGCGTGCCGCTCGAACGGTCGAGGGAGAGGTAGTTGAGGCCCACGTCGACGAGGAATGTGAGCCGCTCGCAGATCTCTTTTATCACCCTGCCAGCGATCGCCTCGTCTTTCTTGGAGAGCTTGAGCGAGCGGACGGCGCGAAGAGCCTCGTCGATCGAGAGGGCGCATAGCTCCGCGATGTTTTTGCCTCCCACTGTGACGAAGAGAGATTCAGGCCGCAGTCGCGCGCCCTTGCAGGAGGGGCAGGGCCTCAGGTTCATGAATCGCTCTATGTCCTCGCGCACCCAATCCGACTGCGTTTCGCGCCGTCGCCGTTCCAGGTTGGTCAATAGCCCTTCGAAAGGCTTCTTGTAGGCATGGCGGCGGCCTTCGCCCGCGTCGTAGGAGAAGCGGATCTCCTCGTCGCCGGAGCCGTAGAAGATGACGCGCTGCACTTTTTCCGGCAGCTCGTCGAACGGCGTGTAGATGTCGGCGCCATAGTGCTTTGCTATAGCCTGGCAGAGTTCGATATAGTCCATCGCGCTTTTTTTCTGCCACGGCGCCAACGCTCCTTCGCGGAGCGAGAGCTTCCGGTTGGGGACGATGAGATCCGGATCGAAGTAGCGGCGCACGCCGAGCCCGTCGCAGTCCGGGCACGCCCCCTTGGGGCTGTTGAAGCTGAAGAACTGGGGCGTTATCTCCGGGATCGAGATCCCGCAATGCGGGCACGCGTGTTTCTCGGAGAGGAGAATCTCGCGTTCCTCCTCCTTCGCATCCTTGGGTGCATCGACGAGCCAGATCCGGACGATGCCGTCGCCGTGCCTGAGCGCCGTCTCGATGGAGTCCGCCAGGCGGGAGGAGCTCTCTTTTTTCACGGTGAGCCGGTCGATCATCAGGTCGATGTCGTGCTTCTTTTTCTTGTCGAGCTTGGGCGCATCAGCGAGTTCGACGACCTTGCCGTCGATGCGGGCGCGCACAAAGCCCTGGCGCAGGAGCTTCTCCAGCTCCTTTGCGAATTCGCCCTTTCGGCCCGATGCGATAGGCGCCAGCACCGCGATGCGCGTCCCGCTCCGCAGGGCCGCGATCCGGTCCACCATCTGGGAAACGGTCTGGCCGGCGATCGCCCTGCCGCACTTGTAACAGTGCGGCGTGCCGACGCGCGCGTAGAGGAGCCTTAAGTAGTCGTAGATCTCCGTGGAGGTGCCGACCGTGGAACGCGGGTTGCGCGATGCGTTTCTCTGCTCGATCGAGATAGCGGGGGAGAGGCCCTCGATGGAATCGACGTCCGGTTTTTCCATCTGGCCCAGGAACTGCCGGGCATACGCGGAGAGCGATTCGATGTAGCGGCGCTGGCCCTCGGCATAGATCGTGTCGAAGGCGAGCGAGGATTTGCCCGAGCCCGAGAGCCCGGTCACGACCACGAGCCTCCCGCGCGGGATCGTCACGTCGATATTCTTGAGATTGTGCATCCGCGCGCCGCGGACGATGATATCGCCTTGTGCCATGGCGAGAGGGTGTATAAGCGAGTGATTGGAATTGCAATTGGAATCAGTGTGTTATGTTGCACGCCGGGCCTGTTTCAACGTTTCAATTTGAGCCCGACTTCCTGATAACCGCCTCGAGATCTGAAAACTTCCATCCGGGCGTCGTTGCAGTGGCTATCAGCAGGAGATTTTTGCGAACGCCGGGTTTTGCCAGTGCGCCCATGAGCGCGCGGCTGACCGGAATTGTCCTGGCATCTCGCGAGAGGAGGTCGGCCTCATTGAGAACGAGCACCGCCGGCCCTTTGGACGCAGCGTCCGCCATCTCATCGATGCCCTGAGCGATCTCAATTATTTGCTCGGAAAGAATGCGCAGCGGCCGGGCTGGGTCGAACAACTCCTGAAAGCTGAAGAGAGTACACGGCGCGTCCCTGTATGCGAGTGGCACGGAACCATTTTCATATGCCAAGAGATAAACCATGGTGCCGCTGATGAGGGCGCATGTGGCGCTGTCGTTGGAGTCATCTCCCCTGAATATCATCGAGCGGAGGCTATTTGTTTCTATTTCCTTCCAACATAGCAAAGCCTGTTCCCTGATTGAATGGGAGTCAGTCCTTGATTGCTGCAGCAGCGGTCTCGCGGGGGAAGACGCGTGCACCCATTCTGCAGCCTTAGCGGCCGGCGCCTCAACCAGCGCAGGCTCTGCCGGGCTGCGGCGGATCAGCCAGTTCAAGGCCCTGTTGAAGAGCTCGCAAATTTTGGGCAGAAATAAGAACGGCGGGAGCAACCATGCCTCTGCCACAGGCGTGCCGAGGTGTTCGGCAACAGGAATTTCCTCCTGAACAGAGACGGCGGCCTCTTCAAAATTGCTTGAAGTGACTCCTTCCGAAGAGAGCTCCTGCTGCTGCTGCGCGAGTTCGGACGAAGGCAGGGCGGTCATCCAGCCGTCCTGCGACGCATATGTGTAGTTGCCTGCGATCATGGTTGCTCTTTGACGGGGGATGTATCGGCACTGCGTGAAAAAAGTTGCGGATTATCTTTATTTGAGGCCGACCTGTTTCTTCCCCTCGGCGAGCATCTCCTCAACCTGCTGCGAGGTCGGAGCCTCTGCATAGATGCGGATGAGCGGCTCGGTGCCGGACGCGCGGAAAAGGAGCCAGGAGTCGTCATCGAACAGGAAATGATGCCCGTCCATGGTCTCGTGCTTGACCACCTTTCTGTCCGCTATCGATTTTATATCGAGCGACTTCATGGCATCGCGCACGCGGGCTATCTCATTCAGGGAGAGATGCATGTCGAGCCTGCGGTAGCGGGTCGGGCCGAATTCCTTCTGCACCTGCGCCACCAGCTGGCCGATGGTCTTGCCCGTGGTCGCCATGAGTTCGAGCATCATGAGGCCGGAGAATACACCGTCGCGCTCAGGGATGTGGATGGGGAAACCGAAGCCGCCGGACTCCTCTCCGCCGACCATCACCCCGGGCTCTTTCATCGCCGGACTTATGTATTTGAAGCCGACAGGGGTAGTCTGGATGGGAAGGCCGTAGTGCTTTGCCATGCGGTTGAGCATCATCGTGGTCGAGATCGACTTGATGATCTTGCCGGTCCATTTTTTGTTCTCGACGGCGTGGCGAACCAGCAGACAGTAGACCTCATGAGTGGTGACGAAGTTCCCGTGTTCGTCCACGGCCCCCGTGCGATCGGCGTCTCCGTCGGTCACAAAGCCCGCTTCATAGCCCTCGGACTTCACGCGCTCCATCAGCTCGTTGATGTGCGGCGGGATGGGCTCCGGGTTCAGGCCGCCGAAGTTCACGTCCGCCGTGTTGTGTATCTCAGTGACCATGCTGCCCAGTATCTTGGGGAAGAAACCGGTGCCGGAGCCGTAGAGCGGATCGATCATAATTTTCTTGATCGACGACGACGTGATCTTCTTCGTATCGATCAGCGCTGTGATCGAATTCACATACTCGCCATAAGGATCGAACTCGGAATAGAGGGCGTTGCCCTTTCGCCCGGCTGTCTTCGGCGTGCGCCCTGCCTTGTCGTTTGCCAGGATGCGCTCTTCGATCGGCTTTAAGTATTCGCTCGAAGCGGCGCCGCCGTAGCTCTCCTTGAACTTGATGCCGTTCCATTTCGCCGGGTTGTGGCTGGCGGTCACCATTATGCCCGCTGCACAGCCCTTGGTCTTGACGTACCATGCGACGGTTGGCGTGGGACAGAATGTATTGCAGAGCACGGTCGGGATGCCGTTCCCGAGGAGCACCGTCGCTATCTGCAGGGCGGCCTCAGGCGACTGGTTGCGGCGATCATATCCGATGACAACGGGTTTTCCCGCCTCGGACAGGGAGGGGTAGACATCTGCAAAGGCCTGGATCACCTTTCCGATATTTTCAGGCACGAAATCTTCACCGACCACCGCCCTCCATCCGTCTGTACCGAATTTGATCGCGGACATGATTATTGTTCCTCCAATGTTAGTGACTAGTCACCGTTATCAATCGTCCATCCAACCAGCCTTCTCGTGAGCCTGATCGTCGAGAGCATGTTCTCGGCATCCGCCTGGCCGAGCCAGGCCACGTCCTCTGCGGTGCCGTGGCCCGGCGACGTCCTGATGTACGGCAACCCAAGCGTGATGTTCACGCATTTGCCCTGGCACAATAGCTTGATCGGTAATATGCCCTGATCGTGATACATCGCCACGACCGCGTCGTAGTCGAAGTCCGCCAGCCTTCCGAACAGCCCGTCAGCCGGCAGCGGACCCACGCAGTTGATCCCGCCTTTCTGGGCGGCGAGCAGCGCGGGTTTGATCACGGTTTCTTCCTCCCTGCCGATCGAGCCGCCTTCGCCCGCATGGGGGTTGAGGGAGAGCACGGCGATCCTGGGCTCGGGGCAGGCGAAGTGCCTTTCCAGCGCCTCGTGCGTGCGCCTGATTGTGAGCAGCAGCCTTTCCCTGGTGATGGCCTTCGGCACGCTCTTGAGCGGTATGTGAGTCGTGACGAGCGAGACGCACAGCTGTTTTTGAAGCCCGGTCTCAGGGTTGAGGCTCACCGGGCCCTCTGAAAAGAACATCATCACGGCGTCGTTCACTCGCGCGAGCCGCGCGAGATATTCGGTGTGTCCGCGGAAGCCGTGGTGCGCCGACTGGATGCGCTGTTTGTTGACCGGCGCGGTGATCAACGCGGAGATCTTGCCGGCTTTTATGTCGTCCACAGCGGCGTTGATGGCTGAGAGCGCCATGCGCGCGGCCTCGGCATCCGAGACATTGCCTGCATGGCCGGACGAGCTCGAT
>JBBAAC010000110.1:0-7969 GCA_041658465.1 bacterium
ACAATAATGCCAGTGCTGCGATACCGGTCCCGGACTGGAGCTACTGGGAGGGAATCGCCGATCACGTGATCTCAGGCAACTACACCTTCAGTCCCGGCACTTACGACGGCATCTATTATATTACCGGCAGCGCCACCATCAACAATGATGTCACGTTGAACGGCACGATAGTGACGTATGGCTCCATATCCTGCGCAGGCAACGGCAATATATCGATAACAGCCGCGGCAGGAAATCCCGCCATCCTCGCCGGCGGCAGCCTGAGTTTTTCAGGAACTTCAAACCTTGCGATACTGGGCTGGGTCTTTGCGGTGGGCAGCGCGACTTTCACGGGCAATTCGGACGTCACTGTGCAGGGTGGGGTGACCGCCGGCGGGAGCGTGGATATAACGGGCAACACGGATATCGGCCTTACGTTCAATCAGAGCCTTGCGCCCGTGGCGGGTTTCAACGGCGGGGAACGCGCTGGAATCAGCTTCGGACAATGGCGCGAATCCTATTGATCTATTAACTAACAACGAGGCTGCGTGCCTGAACGTGGACGTGACATCGAGCTATGTGGGGAATACCGGCTACAATCGGCTTCTGGACGGCACCACCAAGACCGTAACCATCACACCCTGACCATGTCCGATACCAGCGCGGTTGCTGTGCCTCAGGTTACGCCTCCAAACTGCCCGTAACGCGTGAGGAAACAACTGTTAATATCCTGAATTCTCTCCGTTTTTTCTTTGCCAACCCCCTTAAAAACGGTATAATGCGTCAGATAAAAATGGGGGGGCTATGTACTTGAAATTTTTTGGTCTTGCAGAACGGCCGTTTGCCATAACCCCCGATATACAGTATTTGTATCTTGGCAAGCAGCACGAACAGGCGCTCGATACCTTGTTGTATGGCATCAACCAGCGCCTGGGTATCGTGATGCTTACGGGCGAAGTGGGCAGCGGCAAGACCATGATCACCAGGGCCCTTCTTTCGCGCATGCCCGAGACGGTCGCCACTGCGCTGATCGTCAATCCGATCCTGTCGGTTACCGAACTCCTCCAGGCCATCACAAAGGACTTCGGCATATGTGTGCGCCAGCCTTCGCCTCAGAAGCAGATCGATGCCCTTAACAAATTTCTCCTCGCCAGGGCAGAGCAGGGCAATAATGCGCTCGTAGTGGTCGACGAGGCGCAGAACCTCTCCACGGAGTCGCTGGAAGCCCTGCGAATGCTCACGAACCTGGAGACTGCGAAGCACAAGCTTATGCAGATCATGCTCGTAGGCCAGCCTGAGCTCCTTCGCAAACTCAAGACGCATGAGCTTCGCCAGCTTGACCAGCGCATCACGGCGCGCTTTGATCTGGCGCCGCTTACTGAGTTGGAGATGATGCGCTACATCACGCATCGCCTCTGCACCGCCGGGGGTGGGGGCAGGGTCTTCTTCGATCCCAAGGCCTGCAGGATCGCGCACGCCGAATCAAAGGGGCTGCCTCGTGCGGTGAACCTGATATGCGATCGAGCGCTGATGGCGGCGTTTGTTCATGGGACCTGCATGGTGGACAAAAATATGATGAGGATGGCGATTGCGGACTGGAGGGGTAGGCAGGCTGCATCGCCGTGGGGTTTCATCAAGCGGTTTGTTTTCTCGTCCTAATAAGCTGTGGGGGAGTGGCATGTCGCTTATCCATGATGCGCTCAAGAAGGCTCAAAACAAGGAAAATGCGCCGCTTGGCTCCGGGCTTTCGACGTTTCAAGAGCCGGTCGGCGAGAAGAACAAACCCTCGACCAAACGCATCGCGGTGATGGCAGCCATACTGGTCGTGGCGCTCGGTTTTTTTGCCTACAAGAAATTCTCATCGTCGCCGCAGCCACCTCTCACGCCGCTCGCGACGCCTGTGCAGACATTGCCGGCAGGCGCTCTTCAGCAATCGATGCCGTCGGGCGACATTGCGGCGATGAAGAAACGTGCGGTGGATTCCTTCAGGTCGGACGACTACGATACCGCCATGACAAGCCTCTCCTCTGCGTCGCAGCTCGCGCCTAATGATCCTGAGGTGTGGAATGACATGGGGCTCGTGCAGAAAAAGCGCGGCGATATGGGCAAGGCCAAGGAGTCCTATCAGAAGGCGCTGGATCTGAAGCCGGATTACCCTGAAGCCCTGAACAACATGGCGGTCCTGGAACGCGATCAGGGCGACTCCGTGAAGGCAAGGGAACTTCTGGAGAAGGCGATCAAGCTCCAACCGGCGTATCCCGAGGCCAGCTTCAATCTTGCGCTCCTTTATGACAAGGCCGGCGAGAGGGCCAAGGCCGCCGAATATTACAAGCGCTTCCTCGAAGTCAGCGGCTCCTATCCGAACACCATAGTCGAAGCGGTGCGAGACCGCGTAATGGAGATCGAGCCGCAATGAAGATCGGCGCATTCGGCCTTCGCGAATTCCTGGACGCCATCCGCTGGGGCAGGGAGCGGATCGGCATAGACATCGACGGGCACTCCATCCGGATCGCCAGGTTGGATCACGGCCTTAACGGCGGCTTTCGCGTGGTCTCCTACGGGGAGCTGGATATAGACCTCCTTCATGCAAGCTCCGTGGAGAAGCAGCGCTTCAAGCTCTCGCTGAAGCAGCTCGGCGCGGGCATCGAACGCGTGGCCCTGAATGTCGAGCATCCCAGCCTGCGGGTGCGGCGCATGGTGTTTCCGAAGATGCCGGAGCGCGACATACTCGAGGCGATCCGATGGAATTTCCGCGAACACATCGAGGGCCCTATAGATAAATATGTCGTCGGGTTTACGCCGCTGGAGGAAGGGGCTGAAGAGGGCAGGCTGGCGCTTATGGCTTATGGGCTCGCCTCGGAGGCCGTCGACGAATACACCAAGCTCTTGAGGTCCCTCGGGCTGAAGCCCATTTCGCTCGAGCCGTCGGCAAGCGCCATTCTGGCATCGTTCAACGCGAATAAGGTGCTCGCGGACGGACGCCGCCATGTCTGCATAACGTTCGGGGATGCGATGACGCTATTTTCGGTCATGAAGGGGCACTCGCTCTTGTTTTGTCGCCCCCTGCCGGGAGGAAGCAACGATGCGCTTGCCCGCCTGGTCATGCGGAACCTGAATCTCGATCCTGACAAGACGAAGAAATCGATTCAATCGTGGATGGCGGGCGTGCAGGATACCCCTGGATCAGAGGATGGGACGATGCGCAGGCTCCAGACTACAGTGGGGCACTTTTTCAGCCAGCTTATGGTCGAGATACAGCGCTCCATCGATGCATTCTGCATAATGTACGGCGTCGATCGCGTCGATGTAATCCATGTGTGCGGGATGGGCGTCTTTTACCCCGGGCTCGTGGATCACCTGCGCCGCACGCTCGGAGTGGAAACCGATATATATAATCCATTTTCAAGACTCATGGAGCCGCAGCGCCAGACGCCTGATGTTGTGAAAGTGGCCCCGCTCTATGCGGTCGCGGTTGGCCTTGCAATACCATGAGGAGGCCGTTTGAAAGAGATGCCTGTCGCTCGCATGAATTTTCTCCGCCACGTGGGCCGCGGCTTGACGTACAAGGGTATGTTTTCCCTGCTCGCCGGATGGTGCGCCTTTCTGGCCCTGATCTACGGCATCCAGTATCTGCGCGCCCATGACATAGACCGTGATGTCAATGCCGCCAAGGACCAGATTGTGGCGCTGAACGCAGCGAAGGAGCGCCAGATCGAATTTGTCAGATCATTCGGCAAGAAAAGGATGACCGTTGCAGCCAAGGAGAATATAGAGACGATCATCGCTTTGCGACCGCGGTGGTCCAAGGTGTTGCGCGGCCTCGTTCACGCCCTCCCGGCAGATGTCTGGCTCGAAGGAGTCACCGTGGGCGGTGGAGTCGAGGAGTGGTACACTCTGGAGATCAAGGGGAGGGCCAAAACCCAGCGCGCCCTCACGACGTTTATATTGCAGCTCGAGGGGAGCGGCCTTTTCAGGAGGACTGCGCTGGAGAATACAAAACAGGCCGAGGACAAGACGGGCATATTCGAATACGAGCTCAGCACTCAACCGGTCATGAAGAGATTGACTGAAGATGATTAAACTGCAATTGCCAAAAATCAGCCTCGGACAGGTTTTGACCCTGCGCGAGAAGGCGATCTTCGTGCTGGCGCTGCTTGGTATGCTCGTGTTTTTCTTGAACACGCTTTGGAGCCCCATAGGGAATAAGATCACGAGCCAGAAGGAGGAGTTGAAAGGCCTGCAGGCGCAGGTCGACAGCCTCAGGACTCTCATCGATAGCGCCCAGGCTCAGCTGAACATTCAGGTCCAGCAGCCTCATGAGGAGGCGAAGATCGACCAAAGGTCGAAGCTGATGCTGGGGCGCAGGGTTGTGGATCCGCTCGCCGAGATCCATTCCACGGTCAGCGCCTTCAGCAGCCGCAATTTGGCCAGGAACGTAAAGATCGGCGATGTCAAAATCGGCGAGATGGTTGAGAAGGATGCGTATTCCATGGTGCCGCTTGCGATCCATCTGCAGGGCCGGCCTGGCGCCGTGGTTAGTTTCTTTTCAATGCTCGAGGTATTTGATAAGCCGTTAGTCGTCCGCAGGTTCAGCGTGAAAGGCGAACCGTCTAGCGGAGGCCTCGTGAAGGCATCCATAGATGCAGAACTTTATATCATCAAGCGATGATTTTGTGAGCGGAGGGATATGATATGAGATCCAGGATCAGCTGGAGCGCAGCCGGATTCGCAGCTGCGGCTGCTTTCGCCTCTATCGTCATCGCCCGTTCTCTGCCCGCGCAGTCTCTGTCTGATATGGACTGGGAGGGATTTCAGAAACAGCAGGGAAAGCAGGAGGTCCAGACTCATACGAATCCCTTCTCAGGCGGAGTCTCGTCCGCCGAGGACTTGACGGTAGAGGACCTCCAGCTGACGGGGATAGTATACAGCAGCTCGAGCGATGCATATGCGCTGATAAGCGGCTACCTCGTGAGACCCGGCGATCTCATAGCCGGTTATCGCGTGGACTCGATCGAAAAGGATCGTGTCAAACTCAGGCGCGTGAACGATGTGTTTGTTCTGGCCCTGGGAGGAGGTATCTAGCGTGAAACTCAGGCGCGCATACTATACAATTATTCTCGCGGCGCTGGTCTCTTCCGCGGCCGTATTATCGTGCGGTGCGGCTTGGGCGCAACAGGCGCCGAAATCGCCGCAGCTTCAGCCGCCGGCTCCGATACCGGCATCGACGGCGGCTCCGCAGCCCCAGGGCTCGGCGCATCCCGTTGACACGGGGACCATCAGCGGCGTTGCCACCACCGGCTATTTCGGGGGAGGCAGCGATAAGACATACGACATCTCCTTCAAGCAGGGCTCGCTCCGCGAGGTACTGCAGTTCCTGGCGTGGATATCCGAAATCAACATCATCATGCCGGAGGGCATTGACGGTGTCGTGGACGTGAGCTTCCGCGATGTGCATATCGAGGATGCGCTCAATGCGATCATACGTACAAACGGCCTTGAATATGCGATCGAGGGAAATGTCGTTCGTATAGACAAGGTGGCGGAGTTCAAGGACACCGGCGAGGACTTGAAGACCGAGACCTTCCGCCTCCGCTTCGCGACCGCAAAGGACATGGTCGCAAACGTGCAGACCCTGCTCTCCGGCCGCGGTTCGGTGATCGCCGATGAACGCACGAACTCCATCATCGTCCGCGAGATGCCCGCTAACATAGACAAGGTCCGGCGTTTCATCGACGACGTTGACATCAAGGATGCGCAGGTGCTCATCGAGTCAAAGATACTCGAGGCTACGCGCAGGTTCACGCAGGCCCTTGGCATCCAGTGGGGGCTGAATCGTGGGGCAGATGGCTCCACCTTCCGCTTCGGCGGTGTGCAGGCCATTGGCCAGGCGGATACGGGCCGCAACCTCAACGTAAATCTGCCTCCGACCAATACCACCGCCACCAGCGGCCTCACGATTGGTGCGCTTTTCAAGGGCACCAACCTCGATATGCAGCTGCTGGCCGCCGAGAGGAGGGGTGACATCTACGTCATATCCGATCCGTCCATCGTCACTTCGAATGGGAAAGCGGCCAACATACGAAGCGGCGCAACGCTGATCCTGCAGAACACGGGAGCCGTGAACATAGGAACAACGGGAGGCGCATCGACGTCAGCTGGCGGCGGCTTCCAGGAGAAAAAGACGGGCGTGGAACTCAAGGTCGTTCCGCAGATCACGATACACGACTACGTGAAGATGGACATCGAGGCCACGACATCCACTCCGGATTTTACTCGCCAGGTGCAGGGCATCCCGGTCATCCTCGACAACACCGCTACGACCACTGTGCTCGTGAAGGACGGGGAGACGACCGTGATCGGCGGACTTTCGCGCTACTCCGATTCGCTCAACAAGAGCAGGGTCCCGTATGTCTCGCGTATACCGCTCCTGGGCAACCTGTTCAAGAGCAAGGAACGAGACTCCGAGAACTCGGAGCTCCTGGTCTTCATAAAGCCCACGATCATTCGCATAGAGGGCAAGGATCCCGCGCAGATTCGCGTTCGGGAGGTGGAGGAACGCAAGGAAGCGATGTTCCTTGATCCGGTCCTTGATCCGGCAAAATCAAAGATGCCCAAGTGGGAACCTGAGAAAATTCAGGAACCCAAGGGCCGCGGCAACAAATATTCGAGATGACCATGAACGAGACGAGATTACATGTAGAGGCGAGACCGGCCAACTGGCTGCCGATCCCCGGAGAGGATGAGAAGCCTGCGCGCCATATGGCGGCGGTAGACGAGCAGGATCTCTTCAGCAAGGCGGAGGTCGAAGCATTCTATCCCAAACAGGGATACGGCAGGATCCGAAACGACAAGGGCGAGCAGATATCCTTCGCCGTTTCCGAGGTGACGCTGATCGGAGATCCAAACTATCTGGAGCAGGGCGTTCGCATCGGATACGACGCCTCGCACACTTCGCATGGCATGAGGATAACCCGCATCAAAATCTATTAGTGCGTTCGTTCGATAAAAACGATCGCACTAACGCACGATATGTAGGGCCGCATCTATTCTCTTGATCACCCTCTCCTTGCCAAGAATCGATAGCACTTCATATATGCCAGGGCTTGCGGTCGTCCCTGTCAGGGCAACTCGAAGGGGCTGCGCC
Organism: bacterium; assembly: GCA_041658465.1. Lineage (GTDB taxonomy): Bacteria > UBA10199 > UBA10199 > 2-02-FULL-44-16 > JAAZCA01 > JAJZQH01. Next base: position 7,124 of record JBBAAC010000110.1, read on the forward strand.
AGCTCCAGCATCTTGCAACCCATCTCCGCCAGCTGTTCCTCGAATGTCTTCGCGAGCGCGGCCTCGCTCCAGTCGTGTTGCGAGGCGAGTAGCGCGCGCATGCGTTCGAGCCGCTTTCCGCTTTCGCCGGTGAGCCATTTTTCCGCTGCCTTTGAATCGATCTCTATCGAGTCCCGGAAGTAGAAGGCGGAGACCTCCGCCAGCTCCTTGAGATTCCTAGCGCGCTCGCGCTCTGTCGCAAATGCGCGCGATGCATAATCGGGATTCCCCATCTTGAGACCCATGGTCGTAAGGTACGGTTCTGCGAGCGCTGTGAGCTCGGCATCGGTGCGCTTTGCAAGGTGCTGCGCGTTCACCCAGTTGAGTTTTTCGAAATCGAATATCGACGGTGCGCTGCCGACACCTGAGAGGTCGAATGCCTCTATGAGTTCCTCGCGCGTGAAGATCTCGCGGTCGCCCGAGGACCAGCCCAGACGTGCCAGATAATTTACCACGGCCTCGGGGAGATATCCCATCTCGCGATACTCCGTCACTGATGCGGCTCCATGACGCTTTGAGAGCTTCTTGCGGTCCGAACCGTGGATCATCGGCAGGTGGGCGAACTCGGGGACCGAGAAGCCCAGCGCCTCATAGAGCAGGACCTGTCGCGGGGTGTTGTTGATGTGATCGTCGCCGCGGATCACATGAGAAATTTTCATCGTGACGTCGTCGACCACGACCGTGAAGTTATAGGTGGGCGATCCGTCGCTGCGCGCGATGATGAGGTCGTCGAGCTCTTTGTTCTCAAAGGAGATCGTGCCGCGGCAGATGTCGTGAAAGGCCGTTGTGCCCTCCGTGGGCGCGCGG
>JBBAAC010000111.1:0-7967 GCA_041658465.1 bacterium
TCCCCAGCAAGCCGCCCTTTGCCAAAGAAGTGGCGTACTGGCTGGATTTGGGGTCGTAAGTGTACAGCTCAATCCGGCTGAAGTCGACATCGATAGGCGTGCCCGCTGAAAGGTAGGCCACGATGTACTCTTTGCCCTTCGCGCCGGTAGCGGGATCTTCTTTTTCGTCTATCTCGCGCCACGCGACGGCTTCTCTGGCCGCGGTATATTGATTTAACTCGCTCGGTGTAACGAGCGAGATCATGTCAGGGACGTATCCGATCCTCCCGTCTTCGACTCGCACCTTATACCAGACCTCTTTTCCTGATGTTCCTTTCTTTTCCTTCTCAACAACGGCGCGCTCAAAGACTTCAACCTTTGCCGGTTTTTTTATGATCTCGATCAATGGTGAAGACGATGAAGGCCTCAACCGAAGAGGAATCCTTTTCCTGGTCTCGCCGACCCCCTGAACCTGGCTTTCCTTAACGCTTGCGATCAGGTTATTCATCTCGTCGATCATCGCTTTGTCACCAAGATTTGTCCTGTCAACGTATCCGCGGCCATTGCCGAATTTTACCTCAAGCCACTGCTTTGGGAACACCGCGCCAAGATTCGGTTTGCGCCCCAGCACTTCATCCCCAAATTTCAGTGTCCCCAACACCTTATTCTCCGTGTGCGCTAATGTGACGACATCGACCTCTTGTGAAATGACCCAGTAATGCTCAAATCCCTTATTTTTCGGATCGCACGCCGTAGCGAACGTCAACAAGGCCAGCATGCAAGTAACAAGGGTAATGCGTCTCATATCCTCCTCCGGTCCGTTCACAATCCTGCTTGGGACTGTAAATATATTTTGTACAACTTCTCTACATTCTTATTGCAGACAAAATCGTGGTGCCTGAAACCGCCGCCAAAGGTCTTTGGGATGTGCATCAATTCATGGATAATCGTTATGTCTTGATCGGCCTTTGAAAGGCGCTCAAAGCGCTCCAGGAATTCGAGCGCATAATGGGCCTTCACCTCCATCGCCAACTGCATAACCTTGGGCAAGGCGTGGCATCTGGCAATGACCCTCCTGGTTTTGCTCCCGATGCTTCTGAGACAGACAACTCGATTGCAATCAATATGGATTAAATTGAGCCTGCGCACGATCTCACACATTCTCTGCTGAAGGTCCAACGCGATCGAATATTGCATTTTTCAGCACTCCGTTGATTCGTGAAGAATATTCCCGGTTAACTCCAGCTAATAATGAGGCCTCATGATGCCAGTTTTTTCCGAATATCACCAGCTTGCCGTCCATCTACCGCCGACGCTATCGGCCCCCGAGCAGGTGGTGCTGTAGGTCCCGGAGACGCGGCGGTTGCCGACGGTGCCGGAGATGCTCCCCGAGAGCGAGCAGCTCTTCTTCGTCTTGGTCTTTCCGTCCCCATACCAGTCATACGACATCCCCCCGGAGACGCTCGCGGAGAGCCTTCCATCCTTGCCCACGCTGCCGTTGATCGAGGCGGTCCCGAACTCGGTCGCGACGCTACCGCTCACGGGCCCGCCGCCCGGCGTGAGCGTCATCGAGACGCTCCCCTTGTACTTGCCGCTGAAGGCGCCGCGGGCGCTCACCGGCGTCGAGAGCACCTTGTCCGTCTCCTTCTCCATCTCCTCGAGGAGATGCTCCTTGACCATTTGTTCGGTCTTTGCGAGCACGGCCTGCTCCGCCTTCGCCTCCGCCTCCACCATCTCTATTTGCTTCGCCTGGAGGACGGCCTGGATCTTCTCGATGGCCTCCCTGTCCTTCGGGTCGTTGGGGTCGAGTTTCGCGAGCCTCGAATCCGCCGCCAGCATCTTCTCGAGCGCGGCCGCATCCTTGTCCGGCACGAGGAGGAACTTGAGCCCCGCCTTGATGGCGTTGTCGGCCTGCCCCCCGGCAAGGTTATCGACAAACTCTCCCGTCGTCTTCCCGGCGACGGCCTGACCTACGCCTTTGGCGCTGCCTTCAACGCTCTCGAACACGAACTCGTTCACCGAAGGTCCGGCTTTTCCGATATTTTCGCAGATTTTATTTCCGGTCTTGCTCGTCAGTTCCGAGAGGATCTGGCCTATGCTCTTCTCCGCGTCCTTGAGGGCCTTCTCCCGTATCTCGTTTGCGAGGATCTTGCGCGTGTTGTCGCACAGGATCGCGATCTCGCTCCCGCTCATGATGCGGGACTGCGCCGCGCGCATGATATCGTCCGAGGTCCCCTTGAGGGCCGAGCTCTCGAGCTTGAGTTCGAGGCGCGCTGCAGCTGACGTGAGCTTCTCGGCGGCCTCCTTGCCCACCGCCTTCGCGCCCGAGAACGCCTGGGAGAGCTTCACAAGGGCCTTGCTGCCGCCGATGCCGGAGAAGGTGGTGTCGATCGTCCCCTCGAGGAGCTCTCCGTTCGTCGCGTCGGGGAGGGTGAGGTTTATGACCCCCTTGCCGAAGCCGGTCGCCATGCCTGTGGTCATCTCCGCGATCTTCCCCGCCCCCCAGCTGAGCGTGTCGCGGCCCCAGATGTCCTTGATCCTGCCGCCGGTCAGCTTGTCGGCGACGTAGCCGCCCATGTTCAAGGCGCCCTTGAAGGTTTCCTCAACCCCTCCGCCAACGCCCTTTTCCACGTTGTCGAGGTAGTCGCGCGCCGTGCGCATCGTATCCGCCCCCTGCTTGCCCCGGTCCCACGCCACCTGGGCCTTGGCCCGCGTCGCCGCGATCTGATCCCGCTCGTCCTGGCGGGAGTTGCCGTAATAGCGGTTCATCGCCTTGTCCATGGCGGTGCCGAAGCCGGTGTTCGCGCCGGAGATGATCGAGCTGGCGACCGTGCTCACACCCTGCCGCGTCATCTCCGCAACGAAGAAGGGCGCCTTGACGGCCGCTTCGCCCGCCCCGTAGAGGGCGCTGCCCATCTTCCGGGCGCCGGAGGTGAGGGCGCCGGCCGCATTGTCGAGCATCTCCCGGACGCCGGCGTGCGCGACGCCCATGAAGGGCGGGATGAGACCGGAGGTTTTTGGCTCCCCCATCACCCGGAAGAAGGGCGGCGGTTCGGCGTTCTTCATCCCCGAGCGAATTTCGTCGGTGAATGCCGTGAGAAAGCTCACACCCGCGACGGCGTAGTCCTTGTCCTCGGGGCCCACGACTTCGTTCGTCCTGATCTCGCCCGCTTTCTTTGCGATCTCCGGGAGCGACTTCTCCGTGAAGTCGAGCATCGCCATGGTGAAGGCGTAGTCGGCGGCCTTGAGCGATTCGAAACACGCCATCAGGTCCATGTGGGTGGAGAGGGCGTCGCGGAAGGACTCGTCGACTTCATCGACCTGCTTCCCGATCTTTTTTCCGAATTTTTTCGCGAGCTTTCGGACCTTCTTGTCGAACGCGTCCTTGTCTCCCTTGATGAAGCCGATGGCGCTCCCCGCGCGCGCCTGGGAATACGAAAATTCCTTGCTGATGGCGTCGACGAGGTTCCCCAGGATCGCCCACCGCGTGTACTCAAGCATCGGGATGGTGGTGACGTTTGCGAGCTTGCCTTTCTCTTTTTTCTCCGTCTCCTCGATCGCCCGGGAGAGCCCCTCGAGCTTCGCATACACGTCCGTCGTCTTGATCATCGCGATGGTCTCGCGCTGGATCGCGTCGAGGGCCAGGACGCGGAGCGTAGCCTGCCCGGGATCGGCGGGATTCATGGACTCCGCGAGCTGGCCGAAGAAGGTGATGATCGCGGCGCGGTATGCGGGCATCTCCCCCAGCACCTCTTCGAGCTGGTCGCCTTCCTCGTCCATCATCTTGAGCATCTCATCGATGCGCGCCTGCCTGAGTTTTCGATAGGCGCGCAGCGTCGGATCGGGGTTGTCGGCATCGAAGATATAGAGCGGCCCGCCTTCGACCGCCTCGTCGAGTTCGAGCGGCGCCGGCATCTGTTTGATCGCCTTCGCCGTGAGGTCGGTTTCGAAGCCCATCGGGGGGATGTTGCCGCCGCAGGCGGGCAGGAGACAGAGGGAGAGGACTGCGAGCGCGACGATCTTTTTCATGGTGCCACCTCAGTTGGATTTGGAATACCGTCTGTCCAGCTCATCGAGCTGCTCTTTCCACCTCTTGAAGAGGATATCGCTCTCGGCGTTCTTGGCTCTCGCAGACTCGATCAGGGCATTGTCCCCGGTGCGCGCGCTCTTTTCGAGGTCGCTGAAGCCCGCGATCATGAGCGTCGTGCGCCTGAGTAAGATCTTGTGGAGGCCGATGATCTGTTCCGTCGTCGGGTGGATCCGCTGGAGCTCTCCATAGAAGGCCTCGAGCTTCGGGATGAACGTATTCGCGAGGAAGCGGCCATAGGCGGCATCATTGATGGATGGATCCTCCGTGGCCTTCACGTGGGCCGCGAGCGCCTCGCTCTCCATGTCGGTGACTTGGGCCAGCTGCGACAAGTAGTGCACGAAGTCGCGCTTGACCGCCGGGTCGGCCTTGGGGCCGGAGCCGGAGCAGGCGGCGGTGACGGCCAGGATGAGGGCTGCGCACGCCACCTTCCGGAATACGGACATAGTCATCCCTCCCTTTCTTACCCCTGCTTCAAGAGCAGTTCGTTCGTGAAGGCGAAGGCCCCCAGGAAAATGAATGCGGCCATCACGAGGCACAAGGGGACGGCGTTTCGTTGGGCATTAGTTGTCGCTTTCGTTCGAGTAGTTGTGCTCTTCCAGGTTGGGGCGGAACTCGCCGATCGCGGTGTCCTTGTACTTTGTGCCGGGGTAGACGCTCTTGATCGTGAGTTTCACCCAGCGCGTCTTCTTCCCGGCCATGTTAGCGGGGAGGCGGATCTGGATCTCCTCCTTCTTGTCGAGGAGCGTCTTCACGAAGGAGCCGTTCTCCGTGGCGATCTCGGCCTCGCGGACGCGGCCGTTCTCCGAATAGGACTTCGCCGTCTTCCCGTAGCCATTGTTGAAATAGATGCCGTCGATCGGCATGGGCGAGTCGTAGCTCACCTTGATCCACTCGCCGATGCCGTCGCCTGCGGCCCCCTCGACCCAGGCGGTCCGGCCATTGCCGTCGATCGCGTTGATCGGGGAATATGAATTGCCGGCCTGATGCGCCAGCGTCGAGCTCGTCGTCACGACGATCCTTCCGAACTGGCCCTCCTGTACCGACTTTGTCTGGGCCTTTGCATCGACATTCATGAGGAGCAAAACCGTGAGACAGAGGAAAAAGCGCGGGATGAAAGATGACATGGCGTGCCTCCGTGAGAAATGGTGAACCCTGCGTCGTTAAAAGTGAAAATGCCCCCTGCGTCAATTGAATAAACCGTCTCTTGAATTGAAATAGAAAACGGCCACCCAACGATGGCCGGAGATTGCTGACAAAGGGAAAACGGGACGTTGGTGACACGTTGGTGCTTGTAAAGCGGCCGGGGCTGTGATGTCCGTTGCCTCGTCATGGATTTTCGCTTGTCTTCATCGATTCGCACTTATACACGTCTGTATACTATGAACGCTCACGAGACCTTTGGCTTTACGCCTGCTGAAATCAAAAAACTGCGGGGCCTGAAGACGCCGCTTGGAGTCCAGCGCGCCCTGGACGATATGCCCTACCACCTGGCGGACACCGCGTGGTCGCCGCGCCGTGTGCTTCGGGAAAACAGATCGCATTGCCTGGAGGGAGCCATCTTTGCGGCATGTGCGCTGCGCGTGCTCGGGTTTCCTCCGCTGCTCATGGACATGGAAGCCAAATACGACACGGACCATGTCATCGCCATCTACCAAGTCAAAGGGCATTGGGGTGCAGTCGCCAAGTCGAACTATACAGGCTGCCGCTGGCGCGAGCCCGTGTATCGCTCGCTGCGGGAACTCGCCATGAGCTACTTCAACATTTATTTCAACATGCGCGGGGAACGGACCCTTCGCACCTTTTCGCGGCCAATGAATCTCAAGCGCTTCGATCACCTTTCCTGGATGACGACGGAAAAACCGATCTGGTTTGTGGCTGATTATTTGTTTGATATATCGCACACCAGCCTGCTCAAACCCTTTCAGAAGAAGTTGCTCACTCGAGTGGACGATCGGACGGTTCGAGCAGAATGCATAGACCGGGCCGAGAAAAAGCGGTCATAACCCATCACAAGTCTTCCATAAAGAGGCCTACTACGCAGGGGTCGAGGTTGTCCCCACGGAGGTGTGGACTCGTGAGGTCAGGACTGGTAGAGAAAACGAATGAAAACAGGCGTCCTTATTGGCTACTTCGCCAAACAAGATGAGGCTCGTGCAGCCTTCATAAAATTGCAGCGGAAGGGTTTCCGCCGCGCTGCGTGGGTGAGCAAGAGTGCTGCGGGAAAGGTTGAGACACATGGCCCCCTCCTCAGCGTAGCCTGGATATGGCGATCGAGATTCGGCGCCCTGCGAAGGCTCCTTGAGAATCACGCGCGCTGGCTTTCCACAGGCGAATCCGTCCTGATCCTCCGGGGGCCGATCGAAACCTTGCGTGTCCCCTTCGATCTTTTGCTGGAAAGCGGCGAGACCCCGCCCGCGCTCTTCGTCCTGCACCCCCATCGCGAGGGCCCGGTCGGAGAAAACGTAAGCCCTGGCGGGACACCGTTCAACCCGGCGCAGTTTCAGGAGCATGCCGAGCGTCTGGCCACGGAGCACCAGGTAGACCCAAAACCGCTCCGGGACACCGAACTGCTGGGGAGGCTCGACGAAGGTCGCAGGTGGGTCCAGCAGGCATGCCTGGATCTCTCCGAGGCGGGCCGCCTGCAGCAGAGCGTGCCGCCGACCGCCGAGTGGCTCCTCGACAATGAATATATCCTCGAGAGCACTGCCCGCGACATTCAGCTGAACCTGCCCCGGCATTTTTACCGGCAGCTGCCCGCGCTCGCGAGCGGGCCCGACCGGGGAATGCCGCGCATCTACGGCCTGGCGCGGGAACTTGCCTCTCACACCGACCTGCGCCTGGACGAGGAGAACGTCCTGGCCTTCATCGAGGCCTATCAATCCGTGAAGCCGCTCTCGATCGGCGAACTCTGGGCCGTCCCCCAGATGCTGCGCGCAGTGCTGCTCGAGGGCATCGGGCAACTCGCCGGCCGAGCCCTGAGCGAGTTGCGCGAGCGAGAGATCGCCGATTTCTGGGCGAACCGGCTCATCACGGCCAGCCGGCGAGATCCGGGCCAGCTCTTTTCGATCATGGCGGAACTGGCCGAAACTGAGCAGAGCCCCAGCCCCTGTTTTGCCGCTCAGCTGATCGATTACCTCTATGACGAAGCGACCGCGCTGGCCCCGGTGCAGGGCTGGCTTGAGCGCACCTTCCGCAAACCCTTGAGCGAAATCAGCCTGCGTGAGAAAAACCGCCAGACCAGGGATCAACTCTCCATCGGGAATGCCTTTATCAGCCTGCGCCAGCTCGCCCTGCTAGACTGGAAGAAATGCTTCGAAAGCTTAAGCCGGGTGGAGCAGACGCTGCGGCAGGATCCCGCCGGCATCTATCCCCGGATGGATTTCGCCACGCGCGACCGGTATCGCCGGGCGATTGAGGATCTCCACCGCGGGTCCGGCCTCACAGAGGATGAGGTCGCCAGAAGCGCGATCGAAATGGCGACCAAGGCAGGCCGCGATTCGGTTCACGATGAGATGTCGGCGCACGTCGGAACGTATTTGATCGGCGAAAAAAGGGGGGATTTCGCAGGGCGCATCGGGTGCCGTGAGGCGTTTCGTTTCCGCGCCCTGCACTGGGCTTATCGTCATCACTCGGCGGTGTATTTCACAGGGCTTGCCCTCTTCTCCGCCGCATCTCTTTCCCTGGCCCTTTGGTTTGGCCTGCGCACCCATGTCCTTTGGATTCAGGGCCTCATCGTCATGCTCCTCATCATCCCCGCGAGCCAGATCTCGCTCGAGGTGGTGAATTACCTGGTGACGCGGCTCTTTCCGCCGCGCGCCCTGCCGAAGATGGATTTCCAGGCAGGGATTCCCGACGCCTGCCGGACGCTGGTCGTCGTGCCGATGATGCTCACGGATCC
>JBBAAC010000112.1:0-7873 GCA_041658465.1 bacterium
ATGTGCGAGACGAGATCGGCAGGATATCCACGGTTTCAGAGGCCTCGCTCGGCATCATCGCAAAACCCTCATTTGTAGGCCCGGCGAGACACGCAAAGGTCGAATACGGCAACGGGCTCGCGCTCGATGAGGCATATGATGCGGCAGCGCGCCCCGTTTCAATGCGCGTTGAGGATGCGCAGCATAATGTAATTGCCGGCTTTGAGGTCGGCTACGACCGTGCCGGGCAGAAACTCTACGAAAGACGCCTGCACGACCAGGGCAAGGGCGAGCTGTATCAATACGACAGCGCAAATCGCTTGATCGCATCGTCGCAGGGCGTAATGAATTCGGAGCAGCACATCGGCGAGCCCATGCCAGGTGCCTTCTCGAATCACGTGACCTATGCGATCGACCCGGTACACAACTGGTCGTCGAGAGTCGAGTACAGGGACCCATCCAACACAGCGCTCAATATCTCTCGCACCTATGCGCCCAATACGCTCAATCAATATGCGGCGATGAGTAAGGCAGTGGACGGCGGTGCACCTTCAAATACTTCCTTTGTCTACGACGAAGCCGGCAATCTCATCGACGACGGCAAGTATCGATACACATACGACGATCGCAACCTCGTGACAGAGGTGCGCAATGCCATCACGGACGATATCGTGACGCAGTATTCATACGATGCCCTCAGGCGCCGCACATCTGAACTGCGCGCAGATGGAAAAGTGACGGCATTCATCTACGACGGCTGGCAGGAGGTGCAGGAGATAACCGATGGTACGCTAACTGCGAGCTACATATACGACGACGGCATAGACCATCCAATTGCTATGATCGCAAATGGTCATGCGTATTACTATCATGCAGACTCTCGCAATAATATCGCCGCGATCACGGACGAGAGCGGCGCTCTAGTAGAGAGATACGCATACGATCCATATGGTGCTGCCACGATCACGGATACGAATGGCAATGTGCAGAATGATAGCACGATCGGCAACGCATATCGCTTCTCTTCGCGAAGGTACGATGAGGCGACGGGGCTGTACTACTACCGCCACCGTATGTATTCGCCGCAATTGGGGAGATTCCTGCAGCGGGATCCCGAGTGGTATGTGGATGGGATGAATGTGTATGTATATGTCGGGAATAATCCGATTCTATGGATTGATCCGTATGGGTTAAGCAAAGGCGCTACAGATTTACACGGATATACGCAAAAGGATTTCGGCAAGGCTCTTGAAGCAGCTGGAATAGTTATGGATGCTTCAAGTGTGACAGTGACGTCATTGAGAGCGTTTGAGATTGGTGGAAAGGGACTGCTTTATATTTCGAAAGGTATGACGTACTTCAGTACGGTGAGTACGGCTTACAACATATATGAAGGTGTGACTCAAGGAGATGCGTTAAAGACGGTTTCGGCAGGAATGGATCTGACTATTGGAATCGCAACGCTTGCCATTGAAAGTGAATCGCCTGCGGCGGCAGCTGCTATTACCGTTGTCTATGTTGGTGGTAAATGGGGTATATTAACTGTACCGGATGGATATGGTGGGCAAAATATAACGGAATATAGCAACGGTGGGGCCGGTGCAGTCCGCATGTGGCCATGATTTTAAGGAGACAGTAATGTCAGAGAGGCGAGACGGTATGCATAAAGATGAATCATTCATTATCGAATATTCGGTATGGGCGAATATTATGTTGATCATGATTGCCTGCGCGATACCGGCTGCCATGTTATCCGTGCTTACGTTGATTATGTGGGTATGGTTTGGAACGACAGCAATGCGCGAACATTGGGTCCCGTTTATGCTGATGTATATTGGTATACCCGTTCTCGTTTTGCCATTCGAGCTGATCAATTTTATGCGATTGCACAAAAATTGCATGCGTTACACATACAGAGTCAGTCACAATGATATAGTTGTCAAAAATGAGAAAGGCGATGAAATCGCCACCATTCAGTATGATGATATCGAAGGACATCAAGTTGTAGATATCGGTTATTCTGTCTATATGGCGATCAAGCTGTACATTAAAGGTGGTCGGTTGATTGTTATCTATTCGACAATGACAAATTATCGAAGGATACAACGCGAACTAAAATTGCGAAGCATTCCCAAAAAGACCTATTGCGATGTCCGCATAGGTACATATTTGGATAATGTGCTGTGAAAAGCTGTAGTTTAGACAGGAGACGTTCAATGAACACGTCATGCTCGTGGATCAAAACGGTTTCAAGTCTGTTGCTTGCTATCACAATTATTTTTACCGCGACGATGGCGTCTGCGTCCGGAGCGATCGATCCATATCTCATGTTGCAGAAGAAGCATGCTTTAGGTGCTGATAAGGAAAATGGTGGCGGAGTTGCTGACAACGTTGTCACGGCACTCGTCAAGTCTCGCGATATCGAGGCGGCGATCGCCGCTGTCAAAAAGGCAGGCGGTCGCGCACGCGCCGTCAGCAGTGAGATCGCTGTGGTGACGATGCCGCTGTCCGAAATAGAGCGGCTGGCTGATACGGGCGCGATCGATTACGCCGAGGCGGATCGGCCGCTTGATCTCATGCTGGACAAGAGCCTTCCGGCTATAGGCGCCACGGCGGTGAAGAACGGCGGAGGCGACGTAGTTGCCTACGACGGCTCGGGCGTGATCATAGGCATAGTCGATACAGGCATAGACTGGCGCCATCCTGCCTTCAACGATGCGGCGGGCAATTCCCGCATCCTCTCCATATGGGACCAGGGCCTCGACAGCGCCGACGGCTTTGCACCTCCCAAAGAGATCGGAAACTCCTACGGCATCGAATGTCTTCGCAAGGATGTTGAGGACAAGACATGCCCATCAAAGGATACGGTGGGCCATGGCACGCACGTGGCTGGGATCGCGGCAGGCCGCGATGCAACATACGGGGGAGTGGCCCCTGGCGCGGAGCTGGTCCTCGTCAAGGCATCTTTGAATTTCAGCACTTATTCAACACGCATGGTCGATGCGGTCGATTATATCTTCCGCAAGGCCGCGGAAGCGGGAAAGTCTGCAGTAATCAATATCAGCATGGGCACGCTGTTCGGTGCGCACGACGGCACGTCGCTCATGGAGCAGGCGCTCGATTCGCTCGTCGGTGCGGTCCCTGGCCGCGCCATCGTAGCCTCGGCTGGTAACAACAATCGGCAGAGGGATGACATCATCGCGAGCATACATGCATCGACCGAGCTGCAGGAAAATGAGTGCAGATTCGAATTTCTGAGCGCTTCTTCACGGGTGGGCGGGATTCTGGTCGATATATGGCAGCGGGAAGGGGCTTCGCTCACATTTGGGATCGGCGTGGATAGCTACGGCGCATATGAGGAATCGGGGCTTGTGTCGGACGGAGCTGTCTATGACTCCACGTTGGATGGCGGACAACTGCGGATCATAATCGACTCCACCGAAACGGCCAACCCTGAAAACGGCAGGAAGCATACCATCGTTTATGTGGAGACGCCTGAAGGCGACGACTCCCAAAACGTTTCGATGAATAACTACGTCTTTGATCTGATCGCATCCGGCAGCGGCGCATTTGATGCGTGGATTTGGAGCGGCGCTAATTTCACCAAGCGAGAAGGCGTATATCTATCGGCCAATAAGCGTTACTGCCCGGGCGACAGCAGACGGACTGTGGAAATTCCCGCAACGGCATCAAAGGTGATCGCGGTCGCGTCGTTTGTAAGCCGCGCCGGTATCGGGTCTCTGATCAGAGATGTGGGCACAGTTGACAACTACACTCCGGTAAATGAGCTCTCGTCGTTCAGTAGCCCTGGGCCGTCCGGCGATCCCGCGCGGACAGGACAGAAGCCGGAGATCACGGCGCCAGGCGAATGGATCATCTCAGCCATTTCTGAAGACGCAATCAATTCGCTGATTGAGTCAGGCGCTGCGGTTGATGTCGATCGCAAATTCGTAGCAATGCGCGGCACGAGCATGGCGGCGCCTCACGTGACCGGAGCGATAGCGCTCATGTTGCAGCGCAATCCCGCCCTCACAGCATCGCAGATCGAGATGCTCCTGGCGCGGAACGCAACTGTAGACGCAAATTTCGGAGCTGCACCGGATAATCACTGGGGTTACGGAAAGCTGAATGTAGAAAACGTGTTCGCCAATTTCGACACGACCGACCTGCAGACTCCGTTGCCTGTGAATGATGCAGAGACCGACGAGACGGCTTTCGTTCCTCAGCCCGATGCCATAGCGCCTGGAGAAGGAAATGGAGGTGGCTGTGATCTCTTGGGAAATAATGCGGTTTGCACACCTATAGGATGCTTGATGTTCTTTTTGTTCGGAGTCGTTGCGTTGATGATTCGGCGTTGTATGGCGAATAGGGGGACGATTGTTCTCATGACGGCGATGATTGGTTTAATCTCATCCTGCGGAGGATCATCAACGCCGCCAGCCCTGAACTTTGACCAAACTTCCTATACACAGAATAATTATCTCGAAATCGATTCAGAACATATGATCGCCAAACTATACTTATGGAATTCCGATAGGACTTCCAGGATGGTGCTTTTTATTCCCCTTCGCCATTATTTCCCGGGAGCTCAGATTGAGCTTGGCTCGGACAACTTCTTTTCTTCGAACTCAGATCAGGCGGCATTGGCTATAGGTCAATATGAAGATGATCAAAGCGATATTCCTTTTGCCGACTGGGTTTCGACTGCTGGCCAGCTTACGATCGAAGATGCTGACGTATCGCTTTCCGGTCACCTCTCCGCGCAGATAATTAATGCAACGATGCGGCCCATCGACGAAGAAGATGGGCTGATTGACCGCGAGGGAAGCGAAATGCCATTTTCGCTTTCGGTCGATGCCATGGTTTCAGAAGGAAGCATCGATTGGCCGTTCGTAGTCGACGCCGATCCTCTCTCCGGAGGCCTGGGAACTAAGGTGCGCGTGATAGGTTTTAATTTCAATACTGGTACGCAGGCCTATTTTGCGGGATGCGACAGCTATCCGTTGTCCACTGATTTGAAATCATCGCATGAGTTGGAGGTCACGCTCTCGGGCTATTGCAAAGACAGCAGGCTGCGAATCGGAAGTTATGATGTGGATTGGATGCGGACGTTTATCTTCGATCAGGCGGTAGATGTAACTAACCAATCGACAGGGGTCGATGAGTGGGAATTGAAAAAAATAGTACACGATGCGTCGACGGATATTGTCATTATGCTGCAGTCAGGCGGTGCGGTGGAAATTTATAGCATGGCGGACAAGACATATTTGCCTTCAAAAACCCTCCCTGTTCCTGCTGATACATTTGACCTTGCACCCGACGGCGCGATTCTGTGCGGCAAGGACAATACACTGTCGCTGATATCGGCTGACAATAGTCTCCTGGGCCAGGTGGCGATACCGCCCGGCTATTCAATTATAGATATAGCCAGCGGTCCGGCGCAGAGCGCGATGGTGCTGCTTAAAGACGATGACTTGTGGAAAAAGCCGGCAGTATGCGTATGGGACCGCCAGACAATGACGATAACTTGTCCAGCGGAATTGTCCCTGCAGGGTGATTTCAGCTACGAGGCGAGATTTGAAAGGAGCTACGACAGGCATGCGATATTTGTTACGACCGTCAAATCTTACCGTCGTGGATTGGCCGTTTATCGCTATGATGACGGCGGGGTCGTCCAAAAAATCACCGAGAAGGACGTCGGAGCATATTCCAGAGTGGTAACTCATCCTGCACGCGATGAAATATGGGTGGGCAAAGATATTTATGACCTGGGTCTCACAAAGATAGGAAGCCTAGTTTATCTTCCATCCATTCCTAGTCGCAGCAAAGCCAGATACTATACCTTTCTCGACCGCGATGTCGGTATAGTGAGAGAAGGCTCGGAACAAAAAATAGTTTCGTTTGCGGCTTACGACGATGATATCGATATGAGTAATGATTACGACTCTAGTCCTTTGGCTGCCTTTGTCTCCAATGACGACAAGTATTTGTTTGTAATCTGGAACCGCAGGATCCGCCAGGTCGATTTGAGCCTGATCAACGCGTATCTGGATGCGCAATGAACGAACGCTTTACTAAAATTTGCTTCATGGCTGCCCGGGCATGCGTGCTCGTTGCCGCGGTCTGCGCTCTCGCGGATAGCGGCGACGCCCGCATATCGGCCGGAAATATCGATGCGTCCTATGGCATCGAGCGCGTGAGCGTGTCGCAGGACGGCAGGGTCTATGCGTGGGACCGCAAGGGCGATGAGATCGCCGGTTGGCCGATCAATGTCTCGGCCGACGGCCTCAAGGCGCGGCCGATTACGAGGCTCGTGGATGTGAATCGCGACGGCAGCCTCGAAGTGGTGTTGATCCTCGCGACCGATTCGGGCGCCGAACAGTTGCGCGTGCTCAAGGGCGACGGCGCCGAGCTCACGACCTGGCGCTTTGCATTCCCGCAGGCCGAGGGCGCGGTGGTCGGCGCGCCGCTGATCGCGGATATCAACGAGGACAATCGGCTCGAGCTCGTATATGCGACTGCCAAAGGCAAGGTCTTTGCCTATCGCCATGCCGCCGGTTTCACTAAGCTCGATGCCTTCAGCGTGGATTTCAGCGCGGCGCCGCAGCTCATCGCCGCTGACCTGGATAACGACGGAAGACAATCGCTCTACGCAGTTGATCAGGCGGGCGGCGAGATCGTGACCTGGGAGCCGGACGGCTCGCATCACGCGTTTGCATCCGCAAACGGCCAGTCGTTCAAGGGCGGGGCGGCCTCCATAGACGTGGATGGCGACGGTCGGCCGGAGCTGGTCGCGGGCACGACGGCGCCGGACCTGCGTGCCTACGATAAAGACGGCGCGGCGATCGCCCGTTTTCCATTGCCCGCGGCGCCCGTCGCACCTCCGCTCATAGCGGACATCGATCTTGATATGGAGCCTGAGATTATCACGCTCCTTGTCGATCGCTCCGTTTATACCGTGCATCGGGACGGCACTTCGGTACGCAGGTGGGACTGGCACCTGCCTTACGAGGCAGAGGGCTCGCTAGACTCGGGCATCGTGGCGTTTGACCTCTATGAGGGGCTTATCTCTTCAGTCTCCGGCTGGGACACGACCTCGGTCTACAAGACCTCGCGCGAGAAATTCGCAGAGCTCACCCTCGGCGAGAACGTGCATATCTACGACCGCATACTCGCGGAGATGGAGATGCCGATCACGCGCATCGATGAAGTCGTTGCCCAGCCCAAGGTGATCACGCCGAATGGCGACGGATATAATGATGAAGCCGAGCTGTCCTATATCCTTTCGACCGATGCGGTGATCACCGTGGACCTGCTGGACGCGGCCGGCAACGAGCTCTTCCGCGCGATCGAAAACGTGCATCAGGCAGCGGGCGCAAATTTAGTGCGCGTAGATGGAGTGAACACGCGCGGCACCGTAACGAAAAACGACGATGAGCCGCTGCCCAAGGGGCTCTATTATCTGCGCGTAACCGCAATGAACGACCTGGGCCTCGCATCGCGCGTAACCACTCCGCTCATCGTCTTCGGCGTGCGTGCGCAGATCGATCTCCCCGCGGATGCGGATCGCAAGGATGGCAAGTATCCGGTAGTCTATGGCGCGGTCGGCATAGAAGGCATAGCGACCGACCCGAACATCGGCGAGGGGAACGACAACTTCGATTTCCAGGCGTACAAGGTCTATTATCGCCCCGGCGCGTGGGATGTCGACGAGGCGGCAGCGCTCGCAGCAGGGAATAACGGTTCTCCTTGGCTCCCGGTCCCGGTGCCGCTGCAGCATCAGTCGCCGACGAACATCGCCAAAGAGTCGGCCGATGCTGTATACCCTGCATCGAACGTCTCCGTGCGGCCGGTGCAGCACGGCCTGCTTGCGCAGTTGGATACGACAAATGCG
>JBBAAC010000113.1:0-7862 GCA_041658465.1 bacterium
GCAGAGCTGTCCAGCATGATAGTAACCGGGCCGTCGTTCGTGAGCGCTACTTGCATGTGTGCCGCGAAGCGGCCCGTTGAGGTTTCTACTCCCCCCGCGCGGCAGAACTCGCAGAATCTTTCGTAGAGCGCGTTCGCCTCGTCCGGCGGGGCGGCGTCATCAAACGATGGGCGCCTCCCCTTTTTGCAATCAGCGGCCAGGGTGAATTGCGAAACGGCGAGGACTTTGCCGCCCGCATCCTTCACGGAGAGGTTCATCTTCCCGACGGAGTCCTCGAAGATCCGAAGCTCGCAGCACTTGCGCGCGAGCGTCAAGGCCTCCGCCTCGGTGTCGCCCTTCACAACACCCAAAAATATGAGCAGACCCTTGTCGATCGATGCGACCTCGTCGCAATCGACCGTCACGCTCGCCTTGCTCACTCTTTGAATGAGGGCCTTCATATCTCAGCTATCGGATAATTCAGAGACGCGATCAATCGCAAAGTGCATCTCCCTACGGGTGATCATCGGTTTGGTTTTAAATCATTGCGGAGATGGCACGCAGTAAGCTGGGCTGCCCCGTCTATTGCGAAGAAATGGGGATCGCGATGGCAGGGCATTGAACGTTAGCCTGATGAATCAGCTTTATTCCGTGTCGGCTTTCTGAGCAATGGACGGGGCAGCCCAGCGTAGTTTGTGGCACACAGTAAGCGGGGTTCTCCCGTTTATCGATGGGCTACGATCAACGGCACGGAGCAAGCGGCGACCCACGGCAGGCTTCGAGCAATGGGGAACGCGATGGCTAGTATTCAAACGTTAGCCCTATGAGTTGAGCTTAACTCGGTGTCGGCTTGCCCGCCTGCCGGCCGGCGGGCAGGCGAGATGCCAGCCGCAAGTCACCGCGTACTTTGGCACAGTGTCGGCTTGCTGAGCGATGAACGGGGGAACCCCGCGCACTTCATGGCACGTAGCTGTCTTGACACAGTTTCCACCGGAGAGCATATTTCGCGCATGTCTTGGGGGAGAATCGTCGCATCGTCCGCGCTCGTTTGCCTGGCCATCGTCGCGATCACAATCACCGCGCGCGCGGTGGCGCTCCCTTCAACAGAAGAACTCCTCACTGTTGTCCCCGGCGCGTCCTCATTCGAACACGCGATCAGCCCAATCGAGTACTATAAGATGAAGGACGCCCAGGGCCGGGTCGTGGGCGCGGCATTTGTCACGAGCAGCATCCTGCCCGAGGTGAGCGGCTATGGCGGGGAGATCGATCTGCTCGTGGGCATCGATTCGAGCGGAAAGATCACGAGGACAAAGGTCCTGGCACACAACGAGGCGCCGCAGATTATGGACAGGGTCATCGGTTCCGGTTTTCTCTCCAGATTTATGGGGCACAAGGCGGGCGATGACCTCTCCGATATCGAGACGGTGAGCGGGGCCACGCTCTCGACGCAGGCCATGATCGATGACGCGAGGACCGCAGCCCTGGCCGTGGCCGCAGAACTCTCCGGCAAGGGGACGGCCGGCCCGGTTGGCGCAGGGGCGCTGCGGTCGCTTCCGTGGCTCCCCGCATGCGGGACCATTATAATGATAGGGTTTTGTATCGCCTCGGTCCTCTCCCCTGCCAGGCGCTGGCTCAGGAAGACCACACTTGTGGTCTCGGTGCTGACGATCGGCGTGTGGCTCAACACCCCGATCACGATCGGCGATATCGTGGACGTGAGAAACCTCGCCGTTTCATGGCTCGCCAGGCTGCCGCTCGTGCTCCTCATGATCTTTGCGGTCGCGGCGTCCCTGTGGCGCGGAAACCTCTATTGCGCGTATATCTGCCCTTTTGGGGCGCTGCAGGTGGGGGCGGGTGAAATTTTGCCGGTCAAGTGCTGCCCAGACGAGCGCGGCCAGCACGCCTTCGCGTGGCTCAGGTGGCTCGTTGCGATCGCCACGATATACGCGATAGCCGACATGGGGAGCTATGCGTTCCGACAGATCGAACCGTTTGCGCTCTGCTTCTCTCGCAGCCCGGATCGCATCGCGCTCATCCAGACCGGGGTGGTGCTCGTGGCAGCGCTATTTGTGCGCAGGATATGGTGCCGCTTCTTCTGCCCCACCGGGCTCGTCATGGATCTCATGGCGATGATCGGCGGGAAGGTGCGGCATAGTATGCGTCATCTCCCCTCCTTTGTAAGGAGGGGGAGGGGAAGGTAGATCCAGTATGAATCAACGATCTACCCTCCCCAACCCTCCCTTACAAAGGGAGGGAATATGGGACAAGTGAAAATGCGATATCCAAGACTCCACAATTTGCTTACGGCGCTGGCAATAGGCGCGGTCTTCGGCGTCACGGCGTGGTCGCTCTACTCGAGGGAGCCGGGACTCTTAACCGTGCAGGGCAAGCCGATGCAGGAAGAGACCCTGCCGTCCCCTGTCGAAAGGCAGCTGAAGATCGATGCTGGATCCACGGCAGATGGCACAGATACCGCGGGGAATGCAGGCCAGAAGGGCCGGACGGAAAAGATGATCGACGCGGGTCAGCTATCAAGGCACCCAGCGCGATTTTTTAACAAGGAAAGGCCATGAGCGCCTCAACGATCAAGTGCGAGCTCTGCTTCCGCTTCTGCCAGATTCCGCCGGGTGGACGCGGCAACTGCCGCGTGCGTTATAACCTAAACGGCGAGCTGGTGAGCCTCGTCTACGGCAAGCCGTGCTCCGCGCACATCGACCCCATCGAGAAGAAGCCGCTCTTTCACTTCCTCCCGGGCTCGCGCGCATTCTCCATCGCCACCGCCGGGTGCAACGGCCACTGCCTCTTTTGCCAGAACTGGGAGATAAGCCAGCGCGAGCCGGAGGAGACGGACAACATGGACATGCCCCCGGCCGCGGTCGTGGAGAACGCGCAGAAGAGCGGGTGCCGCTCCATCGCATACACGTACACGGACCCGAGCATCTTCTATGAGTACACATACGATACGTCGGTCATCGCGCGGAAGAAGGGGATAAAAAACGTGCTGGTGACGGCCGGCTTTCTCAACGAAAGGCCTCTCAGGGAACTTGCGCGCTACGCGGATGCGGCCAACCTCGACCTCAAGGGAAACGAGGAATTCTACCGGAAGATAGTGCTGGCCGAACTCAAGCCGGTGCTCGATTATCTGCGCATCGCGCGCGAGGAGGGGATCTTTCTGGAGCTGACGAACCTCATCGTGCCCACGCTAAACGACAAGAAGGAAGACATAGAGTGGCTCGTTAAGACGATACTCGACAGCGCCGGGCCCGACGTGCCGCTGCACTTCTCGCGCTTCTTCCCCATGTACAAGCTCGCCAACCTCTACCCCACACCCGCCGAGACGCTCTTCGATGCGGCGCACATAGCGGAGGACCTGGGGGTGCATTACGTATACGTGGGCAACCTCCCCTCCGGTGAGTTCGAAAATACGCGGTGTCCCAGGTGCAAGGATACGGTGATCACCAGGCGCGGCTACACCATGCCGGACGTGAAGCTCGTGGACGGCAAATGTCCCAAGTGCGGCGAGAAGATCCCGGGAGTGTGGAGGTGACATTATGAAACTAACTAGGCGGGAGTTTGGATGTGGCATGCTCATGGGCCTTTGCGCAATGCTGCTCATGCGATTCTTCGGCAGAATGGGCATGCGCAAATTTTCGCAGCAAGCCCATGCGCGGGCGAGGTACTGGAGCCGGGCGGATTACCTTGCAGGATAACAACATCCTCCCCTCCTTTGTAAGGAGGGGGAAGGGGGAGGTAGATCATGATCTACCCCACCCTAACCCTCCCCCCGCCACTAAACCGTCGGCGGGCAGGCTTACAAAGGGGAGGGAAAATGAGGGGGCAAAATGAAACGCCTTGGAGTCGTCATCGTAATTTTTCTGGCAATCGCCCTCGCAGCGCATCAGGCTGCCTGCAAGAAGGCGGGCGATGAGTTGGCAAAGGGCTCGCCCGCGCCAAGCGATGAGTCGGTACAGGAGCCGGTAGTGGCCGGACAGTTTTATCCCGCATCGCGCGAAGAGCTTATGGCCCTTGTGGACAAGGACTTGGCAGGGGCGCCCAGGAGGCAGTTCGACGGCGACATCATGGGCCTTGTCGTGCCTCATGCGGGCTATCAGTATTCAGGGCAGATAGCCGCGGCAGGCTTCAGGCAGGTCGAGGGGCGGCCCTACAAGCGCGTGGTGGTGATAGCGATTTCGCACCACGTGCCGATTTACGGCGCTGCGCTCTCGTCGAAGGACGCGTACCGCACTCCGCTTGGCGATATACCGATCGACGCGGCCGCGGTGAATTCGATCCTCAAGAAATATCCCTGGGCAAGCGACGATCAGAAGCCATATTCGACGGAGCACTCCCTCGAGGTCGAGCTGCCGTTTCTGCAGCGCACGCTCAAAGATTTTGTACTCGTCCCTGTTCTCGTCAACACAGACGACCGCGCTATGCTGGATAAGATCGCTCTTGCGCTGGACGCGGAGTTCCCGGCCGGGGAGACGCTCTTCGTCGCGAGCACGGACCTCTCGCATTATCACCCGTACGCGGATGCCACGGAGCTGGATCGAAAGACCATAGGGCTTATCACGGATGCAAAGCCGGACTCCTACATGGAGGCCGTCGCTGCGGGCAAGGCAGAGCTCTGCGGCTCATCGCCCGTGTATATACTCAAGAAGATAGCGGAGCGCCGCGGCGCAAAATTTAAGCTCATACAGTATGCCAACTCAGGCGACACTACCGGAGATCGC
Source organism: bacterium (assembly GCA_041658465.1). GTDB lineage: Bacteria > UBA10199 > UBA10199 > 2-02-FULL-44-16 > JAAZCA01 > JAJZQH01. Next base: position 4,713 of record JBBAAC010000113.1, read on the forward strand.
TCGCGGGTGGTGGGCTACGCGGCGATCGCGGCGGTCACCCCGCGCGCCGGTGGCTCGCTTGGAGATGCGCAGAAAAAGGAGCTGCTCTCGCTCGCCCGCACTACGCTCGAGGCGCACGTGCAGGGCAAGCAGCTACCGCCGCTGCCAACGGACGCAGCGCTAAAAAAACAGGGGGCAGCGTTCGTGACGCTCAAGAAAAAGGGCCATCTGCGCGGTTGCATCGGCCAGATAATCGCGCGCGGCCCGCTTGACAGCACGGTGCAGGAGATGACCGTTTCCGCGGCATCGCACGATCCGCGCTTCCCGCCCGTGCGGCCGGACGAACTCAAGGATATCGATATCGAGATATCGGTACTCACCGCGCCGGAGCCGCTTGCGGACCCGCTCGCGGTGCGCGTCGGCACGGATGGGCTCATCATCGAGAAGGGGTTCAACAGGGGAGTGCTCCTCCCGCAGGTGCCCACGGAGCAGGGTTGGAACAAGGAGCAGTTTCTGCAGGGCCTTGCGGAGAAGGCCGGCCTTCCGCCGGACGGGTGGAAGGGCGCCAGGCTCATGCGCTTTCAGGCGATCGTCTTTGGTGAGAAATAAAACAGGACTTCAGGCCCTGAGTACCACGACCATCACGATTGCGGCGATGAGCGCCGCGGACGCCATGGCCAGCGATGCAAAAAGCCCCATGAGCGGGATGGCCAAGGCGCTGGCGATGAGAGAGCCGACAGCAGCCCCCCACAGGTCCGCGTTCTGCACTATACCTGCCACCCTTCCTATGCCGCGTCCATCAGAGGCGAGCGCCCTCGCTGCCTGCTGGTAGATGAAGCCGGTGATCATGCCCGCCCCAAAGTTCGCGATGATTGCGCTCGCGCCGGCGACGATAAACAGCAGCGGCACGTACGCGGCCATGAGCGCCATCGCCGCGACGAGAGAAAGGGTGTGGCGCGCTATCCTGCGATCCCATTCCACGGCAATCCAGGCGCCGATGCCGGCGCCCACCATGAACGCGGTGATGATGAATCCGATCTTCCAGACGAGCAGGCCGACTGACATCTGATAATACACGAGCAGCACTATCTCATAGACGATCGACGCGAACCCAGCGGCAAAGAGCGCCCATGTCATTGCAACGCGTTGCCTGCGCGCGCGGCCCTTACCCGCCGAGAGCGAGATAGCCATGATGCTCAAGAGCAACAATCCATAGACCCATGATTTCAGCCACCCGCGCGCGCCGGCCAGCGCGGATGGGCCGTTGCCCGCGCGCCTCTCCAAGAGCATGAGCCCGTTGAAATACGCGCGCGGCCGCAGGTCCGTGTCGATCTCCGATCTCTTTGCCGCGTCCTGCACGATCCTCTGCGTTGACTCGATTCGTTCAGGATAGATTCCAGGCAGCACCTGCGTGCTCAAGAACGGGGCATCGATGCCGCGCCTGTCCAGGCGGGCAGAAAGCCTTGAGAGGTCCTGCGTGAGCGCGCCCGCATTACGCGAGGCAAAGAAGTAGTAGCGATCCAGCGGGAGCAGCAGCGTGTGGGGAAAGACCGAGTCCAGTGTGGCCTGGATGCCTCCGAGCAGCGCGGCCCTTTCCGAGCTCACCGCGTTGGACGGCTCCATGAGCGCCAGGCAGAGGATGCCGCCGGGCTTTAGCGAATCTGCCGCCTCCTTGAAAAACTCGGCCGTATAGTAGCGGTCGGCCGCCGCGGTGTCCGGCTCTCCGACGTTTACGATGATCGCGTCATAGCAGCCCTGCTTGCACCGCCCGGCTATGCCCTCGCGGATGAGCCTCCTGCCGTCCACGTGATGGATCTGCGCCCACGGCGGGATGTCGGCGAGGTTGGACGGCATGTCATCGCGCTCGAGCGCGGTAGCCGCGGGATCGAGGCGTGCGAAGCTGGCAGAGGAAAGACCGAGCCTTCTCCACTGGTCGATCACGCCGGAGATGCCGCCCTCTATCATGAGCACGTCCCTGGGATCGGCGTGCTCGAGCAGGGGAATGTGGGCGATGGATTCGTATGTCTCAGGCAGCGGCAGGGAGAAGGAGGGCCTGTTGTCTATAAAGAGCGTGCGCTCGCCCCTGTTGTCCGTGACCATGAGCGTGGCGAAGAGCGACTCGCGGTGAACTGCCGGGTTGTAGCCCTGCCACTGCGCCGCGGTCAGCCACGAGTCGATCCGTTCCGCTCTCCATGTGGCGACGCCGAGCAGCGCCAGCATGCAAAGGGAAGCGACTTTTATGGCCCGCTGCGGGATCGCCGCCGCGACAATTGCTATGAGGATCATCGCTGCGGCGAGCGCTGACTGCATAGCGGTCATGTAGCGGAGGGCGATGAGAGACACGAGGAGCCCGCCGAGTCCGGCGCCTAGCGCGTCGAAGAGATACACCCGCCCGATGTCGGAGGACTGGCCAGTGGCCGGCAGCTTGCATGCGATAGTGAAAGATGTCCCGACCACCAGGCCGAGCGGCGCCAGCATGACGATCGCAGAGAGGATCGCCGTGCCCAGGCCCACCATGGCCGGAGCGGGGAGCCCCAGCACTGCCTTTATGAAGTATGTGCCGACGAGCGTGCCAGGGATGAGCAGTGCCATGGCGATGAGGGAGATCGCACAGGCGCGCCGCGCATCGGCCGTGCGGTCCGCAAATCCGCCTGAAAGCAGGTTGCCAAGCCCCGAGAAACCGAGCCAGCCTGCGAGCACGCCGCCGGTGACGAGTTCGTTGCCGCCGAAGCAGACGATCATGCGGCGCATGATCACGATCTGCGCGGCCATGGCCGCAAATCCCATGGCGATGAAGAGCATGTGGAGCCGTATGCGTTGCCCCATGCCGCGAGCATAGCAAAATGGGCAAATCAACACCATGCCAGAGAGCGCGGCGACCCGCGGCTGGCTTCGTGCCAAGAAGTGCGCAGTGTCCCCCCGTTCATCGCAGAGCAAGCTGACATCGTGCCGAAGGACGCGGCGACCCGCGGCTGGCTTCGTGCCAAGAAGTGCGCAGTGTCCCCCCGTTCATCGCAGAGCAAGCTGACATCGTGCCGAAGGACGCGGCGACCTGCGGCTGGCATCTCGCAAGCCGACACCGAGTTGAGCCCAGATTTTACGGCTAACGGTGGATTTTCAGCCTTCGCGGTCCCCATTGCTCGAAGCCTGCCGCAGGTCACCGCTCTTTAT
>JBBAAC010000114.1:0-7822 GCA_041658465.1 bacterium
ACCCCGCTCACGAGCTTCTTCAAGGGCAACGAGCGCCAGAAGGCGGATGCGCTCGTCGATGGGCTGCGCGCGGGCAAAGACGTGGCCCTGGTCTCAGATGCGGGCACGCCTTGCATCTCTGATCCCGGATATCCGTTGCTCGCCATGGCCGTGGAGGCGGGGATCCAGGTCGTGCCCATACCCGGGCCCTCTGCGCTCGCTGCGGCCCTCTCCGCGGCAGGGCTGCCGACCGACCGTTTCACATTCGTGGGTTTCTTGCCGGATAAACCGGGCAAGCGCCGCCGCGCGCTGGAGGATTTAAAGGACCTGCCGCACACGATAATACTTTATGTCTCGCCGTGGAAGGGCGTTGCGGTCGTGAAAGATTGCCTGGAAGTCTTCGGCGAGAGGCGCGCATGCATGTGCCGGGAGCTCACGAAGATTCACGAAGAATTCCTGAGGGGGACGCTGTCTGAAATCGCGGAACACGTTCAGCAAAATCCGCCCAAGGGCGAGATGACGCTCATCATAGCAGCCAAATAAAAAGGGCATTGCCTTGAGCAATGCCCTGATTCTCATCTCTTCTCTGCGCACTATTCCTTCGATTCCTCGAACTCCGCGTCCACGACTTTTTCATCCTTCTTCTTTTCTTCCCTGGGCGCCTCGCCTTCGGGATGGGCGGACTCATCAGCCTGCGTCGAGCTGCTCGCAGCCTTGTACATGGCCTCGGCCATCTTGTGCGAGGCCTGGGTAAGTTCCTCCATCGTCTTCTTGATCCTGCCGCTGTCCTTCTCCTCGAGCGCCTTCTTGCATGCGGTACATGCATCCTCGATATTCTTTGCGTCATCAGCAGGGATCTTCTCCCGGTTCTCCTTGAGGATCTTCTCGGTATTGTAGACGAGCGCGTCGGCCTGGTTGCGCAGATCGATCTCTTCCCGGCGATGCTTGTCCTCTGACTCGTGCGATTTGGCGTCCTTGACGAGCTTGTCGATCTCGTCCTTGGCGAGGCCCGATGTAGCAGTGATCGTGATCTTCTGCTCCTTGGCCGTGGCCTTGTCCTTTGCGGTAACGTGCACGATGCCGTTCGCGTCGATATCGAACGTGACCTCGATCTGCGGTATGCCGCGCGGGGCAGGGGGCATCCCATCCAGATGGAAGCGACCGAGCGTTCGGTTGTCCGCTGCCATCTCGCGTTCGCCCTGCATCACATGCACCTCGACCGATGTCTGGCTGTCCGCCGCTGTGGAGAACACCTGGCTCTTGCGCGTAGGGATCGTGGTATTGCGCTCGATGAGCCGCGTCATCACTCCGCCCAGAGTCTCGATGCCGAGCGACAGGGGTGTCACGTCCAGGAGCAGCATGTCCTTCACTTCGCCTGCGAGCACGCCGGCCTGGACCGCAGCGCCGGCGGCCACGACCTCGTCCGGATTCACGCCCATGTGCGGGTCGCGGCCGAAGAACTCGCGCACGAGCTGCTGCACCTTGGGTATGCGCGTGGAACCGCCCACGAGCACGACCTCGTCGATGTCGGATGCCTTCTTGCCCGCATCGGCGAGCGCCTTGCGACAAGGCTCAAGAGTTTTGGTGAGTATGTCATCCACCATCGCCTCGAACTTTGCGCGCGTGAGTTTGATGGTCATGTGCTTCGGACCTGAGGCGTCAGCCGTGAGGAAGGGGAGATTGATCTCCGTCTCCATCGTCTGCGACAGCTCGATCTTGGCCTTCTCGGCGGCTTCCTTCAGGCGCTGCAGCACCATCTTGTCCTTGGAGACGTCGATCCCCTGGTCCTTTTTGAATTCGTCGATCAGATACTCCATCATGCGCTGGTCGATGTTGTCGCCGCCCAGGTGCGTGTCGCCGTTTGTGGATTTCACTTCAACGACGTTTTCGCCGACCTCGAGGACCGATATGTCGAACGTGCCTCCGCCGAAATCGAAGACCGCGATCGTCTCGTCCTTTTTCCTGTCCAGGCCATATGCGAGTGCTGCTGCGGTAGGCTCGTTCACGATGCGCTTCACGTCGAAGCCGGCTATTTTTCCGGCGTCCTTTGTGGCCTGGCGCTGGCTGTCGTTGAAATATGCAGGGGTAGTGATGACCGCCTCGGTGACCGGCTCGCCCAGATAATTTTCCGCGGCGCGTTTCAGCTTCCTCAATATATGTGCGGAGATCTCAGGCGGCGCATAGGTCTTGTCGCCCACGATGACTTCCGCATCGCCGTTAGGCGCGTGCCCCACTTTGTAAGGGACTATGCGGATCTCCTCGGGGACCTCGTCGTACTTGCGGCCCATGAAACGCTTTATGGAGTAGATCGTGTTTTCCGGGTTTGTGATGGCCTGCCGTTTGGCGATCTGACCCACCAGGATTTCTCCGTCCTTGGCAAATGCCACGACGGAAGGCGTGGTACGCGCCCCCTCTTCGTTTGCTATGATCTTGGGCTCGCCGCCTTCCATGACGGCAACGCATGAGTTCGTGGTGCCCAAGTCTATTCCGATAATCTTTCCCATCATATCCTCCTTCAATTATGGACGAATCCCCTCTTCGCGACGCTCATATGGGTCCTTTTCTCAGTGGAGTCAAGCGGTTCTAAAAAAGAGGCGGCGGCTCAGGGGCCGCCGCTCTCGATGGCAGATAGAACGCGCGCGTCACGGGTTGATTACCTTCAACGTGACATCGCTGGCCGGGAAGCTCTGCTCGTCGGTGCCTATGACCTTGAACTCGGCGCTGCACGTCAGCTCCTGGGTCTGTCCCTTCGGCACGTCCGGCATCGTCAGCCTGAAAACCAGCGTTTTGATATCTTCGGCCGGGATCTCTAACTTGCAGCGGCCCAGCTTGCTCGCGCCCGCGGTCTCTGACGTACAGTCCCCGCCAGCCGGCTGCGTCAATGCGGCGCCCTCAGGCGCTGTGAAGACCAGCATGCCGTCGACCACAGGGCTCTTGCCAATGTTCTCGACCCTCACAGTGACTGGCACGATCTGTTTCGGAGACAGTCCCGTCGTCGTCGGAGTATCCTGTGACACGATGACGTTGATATCACGCACGATCGTCACCGGTATCTTCTGCAAATCCCCGCAATCCGCGGTAGGATTGATCGAAAGCTCTCCGGCGGTGGCGTCGTCTTTTACCCTAAGTTCTATTACGGCCACCTTGAAGCCGCTGACGGAGAGGGATGGCGCCGCAGCTGTCTCGGCCTTTTGCGCGGACGCGCCTTCGCCCTGGCTCCCAAAGCCCACGCTGTTGAGGGAGGTGTTAAATGAAAGGCCGGCCTGGACCGGCGGGTCGGGCACGAGTTCCTGCGGTAGATAAAGCGATTCGAGCTGGCATCCATCCGGGTAAGGGATCTTGATCACGCATGCACGGCCGACGAAACATTTTACCTCAAGCCGCGTAAGAGGCATCTGAGACAGCGCCTCATCATAATCTACCTTGACGGGGAAATTCACGACCCTGTTGCCCTTGAAGATGATACAGTACTGATCGCCCACCCAGCCTTCGGCAGGCGCTGGTTTTGAGGTCTGGGTTGTGTCAGCGGTCGTGCCGTCCGGCTCAGTCCCAGTTCCTGTGCCGCCGGATTCAGCGGTGAGCGCCTTTACCCTGGCGGCCTTTCCCATAGAGGATTGTATGAAATTCAAATGATTCTGCGCCAGGGAGAGGTCAGTCCTCATGCAGACCTGACCAGTCCGCTGTTTGAGGTGGACGGCAAAATTTCCCGTGCCGTCGGTCAATTTTTCGGCGACGACATTGCCGCCCCTTATGACGACGAGCTTTGCATAAGGTACGCCGACCTCATCGGAATCGATGGCGCCATTACCGTTCTTGTCGATGAAGACCTGGCCGCTCACCGTGCCCGTGCAGGCGGAGAGCAGAATTGCGAAGGCCGCGACCGCAAACCCGGCCAGGATTTTCCTGTGACAACCAGCTGATCGAGCATCCATCGGCACCTCCCAGGACCCCAGAGTATAATGATAGCAAGAACGGTGCCATCTATTATAAATAAAATCATTGAAAGATCAACGTATTATAACGATGCTGCGATATCGATATGAGAAATGCGTCAATGCATTGACAGGGGCACATGCTTCTGAAAGAGATCGCGGACCCTTGCCATGGCCTGGCATAGGCCACATTTGATCTGGCGGATTAGCGTACGAGGAGGGGCATGATCAAGCGAGATTATTACGAGGTGCTTGGGGTCGAGCGCAACGCCTCCGAGACCGAGATCAAGAAGGCGTATCGACAGCTGGCGCTCAAGTTTCACCCTGACCGCAATCCCGAGCCCGACGCTGAGGAGCAGTTCAAGGAGGCGTCCGAGGCGTATGAGGTCCTGTCGGATACGCAGCGGCGGCAGATATATGATGCGTACGGTCATCAGGGACTTGAAGGCTCCGGCTTTCACGGCTTCACAAATGTCGACGACATTTTCAGCTCGATGGGGAGCATCTTCGAGGAGTTCTTCGGGGGCATGGGAGGGTTCGGCTTCGGGGCATCGCGCGGGAGACACGGATACAGGCCAGCTGCAGGGAGTGACCTGCGCTACGACCTCTCTATTTCGTTCATGGATGCCGCGCACGGCACGGAGCGGGAGATATCGATCGCCCGCGAGGTCTCATGCGAGAAATGCGAAGGAACCGGCGAGAAGCCAGGCACCGGCCGGCGCGCGTGCAGCGCCTGCGGCGGCGCAGGCAATATCACCCAGCGCCAGGGATTCTTCATCCTCCAGACCACGTGCCCCCAATGCAGGGGCGAAGGATCCACCATCGCACATCCCTGCGATGATTGCCGCGGCAGCGGCCGAGTCAGGAAATCGTCCAAGATCAACGTGAAGGTCCCGGCCGGCATCGAGGCAGGCACTCAGCTTGTGCTGCGGGGGCAGGGCGAAGGCGGCGAGCGCGGCGCACGGCCCGGCGACCTGTATGTCTTTATCAGCGTGGGCCCACACGATTTCTTTCAAAGGCACGGCGATGACCTCTACTGCACGGTTCCAATCTCATTCCCGCAGGCTGCTCTGGGCGCCAAGATAAAAGTACCGGGCCTCGATGAGGAGCTCGACCTCGAGATCCCCGCGGGCGCTGAGAGCGGCGATGAGATCCGGATCAGGGGCAAGGGGCTTCCCAATGTACACAGGCCCAAGCGCCGGGGAGACCAGGTTGTTCGGATCGCGGTGAAGACGCCCAAAAAACTCACCAGGCGTCAGCGCGAACTCCTCGAACAGCTGATCGATGAGAACTGATTGCATTGGACCTTCAAATCCTTTAAATGAATCCGCCATGCCAGTGAACATCACGATGAGGTTTGCGCGCCTCCCGCACGGGCTCGTCTACTACTATCAGCACTGGATCCCGCAGGACCCCAGGGCTCTCGTCGTCTACGTGCATGGTTTTGGCGACCACATAGGCCGCGCATGCGGACTTGTGGGTCGTCTTGTTGAGCTCGACTGCGCATGCGCGCTCTTTGACCAGCGAGGACACGGGCGCAGCGAGGGCAGGCGGGGGCATATCGACCGGTTCATGGATTGGGTCGATGACCTCGCGAGCTTTATACATTTCTCGCGCGGGGAAGTGGCGCCGGAGGTTCCGGTCTTCATAGTCGCCACAAGCCTCGGCGCCCTGATAGGCATCAACTATCTGCTGACGCATGCAGCACCGATAGCAGGCATGGTCACGCTCGGTGCGGCCATATCGCCGACAGTCTCTGTGCCCGAATGGAAGAAAAGGATCGGGCAGCGACTTGCGAGACTCATGCCTCTATTCAGCATCGACAACGGCGTCCTCATCGAGGAGTTGACCAGGGACGAGACGGAGATGAATGCCCTCATGAATGACGAGCTTTTTCACAGGCGCGTGACGCTCTGGGCGGGGCAGGAGATACTTGCCAATGTCGCACTCACGCAGAACATGGCGTGCCGCATCCATGTGCCCATGCTGATGCTCGCGGGCGGCGATGACCGCGTCTGCGATCCTGCGGCATCCGTGAGCTTCGCAAAGGCGCTTTCATCGACAGAGCGATATTATCAACTTTATTCAGGTATGTACCACGACCTGCTGCACGATACCGGAAAAGAACAGGTCATGGATGATGTAGCGGGGTGGATCCTCGAAATGGCCCGCCGCGCAGCGCCGGCGAACAAGCAGTTCGCGCTCAACCGGAGGGAACCGATATGGGAAAACGTATCGCATCCTTTGCAGCAGTCCTGATACTCATCGCGATGCCTGCCATCGCGCTTGCAGGCTATGCGACTTCGCTTCGATATGCGACGAAGACCGGACGGGTCTATCACACGGTGACCTGGGATCTGAAGCTCATCTGGCGCGCGACATTTTCCTCCGACAGCTTCAGGGAGGCGTTCATAAAGAGGCATGCCGTGGTCAACCACCTGACGCCGGAAGAGACGGCCGTATTTACGGCAGAGCAGGAGCGCCGACAGCAGGATGGGTGGGAATTCTTCATAGGAATGTACACGAAGGATCCCTACAAAAATTTCAGCGCCTATGAGGATTCATTCTGGCAGATACTGCTGGAGACGGAATCCGGCGAGGTTTACAAGCCGCTCTCCGTCGACATGATTCCCATCACGCCTTACGAAGGCGTCATGTATCCGTATCTCGACCGCTGGTCGAGGGCGTACCGCGTGGTATTTCCAAAAGTTCCCCTCGGAAGCAAGATCCGGCTCATGCTCCAAAGCGTTATCGGCCAATCCACGCTCAAGTGGAATATCGAGTAACCTATCTCCTCTTTTTCCGGCGTGGGCGCAGAGGGCGTACGAGGATCGTGTCGTGCGCAAACGCTCTCTTCGTCTCAGGGTGGTTGATGTTATAGTGAAGTCCACGGCTCTCCTTACGCGAGAGCGCCGATCGGATCATGAGTTCCGCTACCAGCGCGATATTTCTCAGCTCGATCAGGTTCGATGTGACCGTGAAGTTCCAGTAGTACTCCTGTATCTCTTCCCTGAGCAGCCTTATCCTGCGGAGTGCGCGCTTGAGGCGCTTGTCCGATCGCACGATGCCCACGTAGTTCCACATGGTGCGGCGAATCTCGTCCCAGTTCTGGCTTATCACCACTTCCTCGTCCGAATCCGTGGCGCCGCCAGTATCCCAGGGGGAAATCTCCGGATCCTTATATGCATACCCCGAAAGCCGCTCCATCGCGGCTTGAGCCGCGCGCGAAGCGACGACGACCGCCTCGAGAAGCGAATTGGAGGCCAGGCGGTTTGCGCCGTGCAGGCCCGTGCACGAAACTTCGCCGCACGCGATCAGCCCGTCGATATTGGTCCTGCCGTCGATGTCGCAAAGCACTCCGCCGCAGAAGTAGTGCGCTGCGGGCACAACGGGCATGGGTTCCCTGGCGATATCGATCCCATAGGAAAGGCAGCGCTCGTAGATATTCGGGAATCTGCTCTTTAAAAAATCCGCGCCGAGGTGGGAAGCATCCAGCAGCACGTAATCGTCGCCTCGGCGCTTGAGCTCCGCATCGATGGCGCGCGCGACGATGTCCCTGGTGGCCAAATCTCCGCGAGGGTCGTAGCGCTTCATGAACTGCGAGCCGTCGATGAGCGTGAGCTTCGCCCCCTCACCGCGGAGCGCCTCCGATATGAGAAACGATTTTGCCTTGGGATGATAGAGGCATGTCGGGTGAAACTGGACGAATTCGAGGTTCGCAACGCGCGCGCCGGCCCGATAAGCCATGGCGATGCCGTCCCCGGAAGCGATGTCCGGATTCGATGTGAAGAGGTAGACCTTGCCTGCGCCGCCTGTCGAGAGGACCGTTGTGCGCGCCGCTATGGCGCGCACCTTCCGCGCTTCTATATCCAGCGCATACGCCCCCACGCAGCGCCCGGGTCCAACTCGCT
>JBBAAC010000115.1:0-7680 GCA_041658465.1 bacterium
TCCAGTGCGACGGTGAGCGCTCAAACGCTCCTGGACGACAACCAGCACTTCCTCCAGGCCGGCACGAGCATGGCGGCGCCGTTTGTCGCGGGAACGATAGCGCTCATGTTCCAGGCCAACCCCAATTTCACCGGCGACGATGTCGAAGGCTTCATCACGCAGAGCGCTTACGCAGACCCGTTCGTGGGCACGGCGCCCAACGACAGATGGGGATACGGAAAACTGGATATCCTGAAGGCGATGGAGATAGCGGTGAACGGCAAGGCGTCGGGATCGTTTGACGTAAGCGGTTCCGCCACGCTGCCGAAAGACGATTCCAGCGGCAGCTCCGGTGGTTGCTCGATGGCGTCGCCCGTTGCTTCTCAGGGCAGCACCTGCGTTGAACTCTTCTTAGTCGCCATCGGCGCGTGCGCAATCGCAGCGATGCGAAGGCGCGTGAAAATTGGGAGCGGGATCAGGAGTTCGTGAACTTCACAAAGGACGGGTTGTTATGAGTCATCAATACCAAGCCTTGAGGCCAATCAGTCCCGCATAAAAGACCACTATTAGTGGCCCACTATTAGTGGTCCACTTTTGGTGGACAACTACCGCCGGGCATGCTAAAAGTCTCCCATGCCCTCACCCAAAATATTCAAATATGACGTCCTCATTGATGCCGGCGACCTATGCGACCGGAAGTCGGAACAAGAAGAGCTTCTCAAACGAGCGAAAACGAAAAAACACACCATCCTCTTTGCCCCACGGCGGTACGGCAAGACATCGCTCATCAAGAATGTTGTCGGGGAGGCCTTCTCCCATCTGAGTGGGCAGCATCTCGTGCTCTTTTTTGACCTGATGGACGTCCAGAGCCTTGAATCCATTGCCAAGCGATTTCATCATGGAATTTCCTTGGCCCTCGCTCACCGATTTCCCGTCAAAAAGCTTCTGAGTGACGTGAGCGCTTATCTGAAAGGTTTTTCGCTCCAGGTCGATGTTGATCCGGCGACAAATCAACCATCGATTTCGCTGGCAGCAAAGGTGCGAGAGCCGAAGATCGAACTCTCAAACCTGATCGATGCTATCAAGAGGCTTGCGCATCAATACCCCACGATGCTTATTTTGGACGAATTTCACGACATTACTTTTGTCCCCGAAGCGGAGGCCCTCTTTCGCGGTCTGCTCCAAGAATTAGGAGAAACAGCGGTCTTTATCCTGGGATCGAAACGGCATCTGATGACGCTGATGTTCCAGGATGCCCATTCTCCTCTCTTTCACTACGGCGATGAAACGCACCTCGGCCCAATCCCCATCAAAGACTGGATGGCCTACTTTCAAGAACGACTGGCCCCGAGGAAGATCAAGATTGACGAAGGAGCGCTAAACTCGATTCTGACGACCCTTTGTGATGTCCCAAACGCCATCTGCGAGTTCGGTGCATGGTTGGTCGACAATCTGAAATCTGAAACAACCTTGACGGTCGGTCTCCTCAGACTGCAAATGGACCGTTTAGTGGAGAACAAACAGAGTTATGCTTATTTGCTTCAAGGATACACCGAAAAGGAATGTGGGGTAATGAGCGCCCTCGCAAAGCAGCAATTCACTCTTGAACCGCAATCCGAAGCGATCCTGAAAACCATCCACGCCTCAAAATCGAGTGTTGCCAAGATCATCAAAAAACTCATGAACCGTGGCCTTGTCGAGTATGAGACCGACAAAGGCTATCGCCTTTCAGATCCGCTTTTAGGACATTATCTGGCAACGCGGTGACTCGCTCTGATGTGCTTCGGATGGTGAAGCGCAGGGCCCCATAGCCGCAGGACAACAAATCTCTACGACCGTACCAACGACCATCTGACGCTGGATGAAGCGGAATTTTCACTTAGAACCCTGAAGAACATCTCTGAGATACATCCAGACCTTTTTATAAAAAGGAAGAGGCGGCTTTTTTGAATATATCTGTCTATATTCTTCGATTGCCGGCTTTGGCGGTACAATTTTTTTATACAACCAAGCATGTTAATTGGTTAAGGCACGTTGCGGCGGACCAAGCCCCTACAGGCGAATCAATTTTCTTTTCGCTTAAAGATATATCGGGCTTGGCGTCCTTCGGCGCTGCGCCTGCAAGTTCCATCGCCCCACACGCAAGCGCGACAACGCGCTAGATATCATAATACAGCGCGAACTCGAAGGGCACCGGCCTCAAGCGCATCGGCTGCACCTCTTCCTGCATCTTGTAGTCGATCCAGGTGTCTATCACGTCCTGCGTGAATACGTCGCCGCGGAGCAGGAACGCGTGGTCGTTCTCCAGCGCCTTGAGCGCCTCGTCCAGCGATGCCGGCGCGTGGCCGACGTCCTTGAGCTCCTCGGGCGAGAGCTTGTAGATATTCTTGTCCAGCGGCGCGCCCGGATCGATCTTGTTCTGAACGCCGTCCAGGCCTGCCATGAGTATCGACGCGAACGCCAGGTAGCCGTTGCACGACGGATCCGGCGTGCGGAACTCCAGGCGCTTGGACTTGGGGTTCGATGAGTACATCGGGATGCGCACCGCCGCGGAGCGGTTGCGGCTGGAGTACGCGAGGTTGATCGGCGCCTCATAGCCGGGCACGAGCCTTCGGTAGGAATTAGTGGTCGGGTTGCAGAATGCGGAGAGGGCGCGCGCGTGCTTGATGATTCCACCCGCGAAGTAGAGCGCCATTTCCGAGAGCCCGCCGTAGCGGTCGCCAGCAAAGAGCGGCTTGTCGTTCTTCCAGAGCGAGACGTGCACGTGCATGCCGGAGCCGTTGTCCTCGAAGATCGGCTTGGGCATGAAGGTGACGGTCTTATTGTGCCTGCGCGCCACGTTTTTCACGATATATTTGAACCAGAGCAGCTTGTCGCCCGACTCCACCAGAGGCGAGAAGCGCATGTCGATCTCCGCCTGGCCCGCGGTCGCCACCTCATGGTGCTGACATTCGACCTTGATGCCGACCTTTTCCATCTCCATCACCATCTCGGTGCGCAGGTCCTGCTGGCTGTCCGTCGGCGAGACCGGGAAATAGCCCTCCTTGTAGCGGGGCTTGTATCCGAGGTTCTGCTCGCATTCGGAGCCGCTGTTCCAGCGCCCTTCCACGGAATCGATGTGGTAGAAGCCGCCGTTCGGCGTCTGGTCGAACGCGATATGATCGAAGATGAAGAATTCCGCCTCCGGCCCGAAGAAGGCCGTGTCCGCGATGCCCGTCGAGCGCAGATAGCTCTCCGCCTTCTGCGCGATGTGCCTCGGGTCGCGCGAGTACGGCTCCTTGGTGATCGGATCGACGATGTTGCAGATGAACGAGAGCGTATTTTCATGCATGAAGGGATCCATCACAGCGGACTTCGGATCCGCGAGGATGAGCATGTCCGATGCGTGGATCGGCTGCCATCCGCGGATGGATGAGCCGTCGAATCCGAATCCCTCCTCAAACGAGGATTCGTCGAGCTCGGAGACGGGCACCGAGAAGTGCTGCCATACGCCCGGGAAATCCACGAATTTGAAGTCCACCATCTTTGCTTTGTTCTGCTCCGCCATACTCAATGCCTTTGCGATCGTCATCTTCATCTCCTTTTTTGAATAAAGCGTATAAGTTTACTTTGCGTTCTTGTTTGAGCCGGCGCGCGTCGCCGCGATGGGCAGGTATGAGCCCTCTTTGGGAGAGGAGAGCACCACGCTCGTCATGGTCTGCGTCACGCCCTCCCATGACTGGATGCGCGAAAGAAGCTTCTCGAGCGTGGCTGTATTGTTAGTGCGCACCTTGAGCAGGTGTGTGCCCCTGCCGGTGATCGCATGACACTCGAGCACCTCGTCCTGCTCCTGCACGCGCTGCAGGAATGCGCGGTAATGTTTTGAAGAGTCGATGGTGACGAATATGAATGCGGCCACATCAAAGCCCAGGGCGCGCGGATCGAGCATTGCGCCGTAGCTGCGGATTATCTTTGCGTCCTCGAGTTTCTTCAGGCGCTCGCTGATGGCCGGGATCGAGAGCCCCGTCATCTCCGCCAGCTCGCCGCGCTTGGTGCGGGCCTGCTTCTGGAGTGCCTCGAGAATCGTCACGTCGATCGGGTCGATCATGGAGGCGTTTCCTAAATTATTTAGGTTAAAACGTCAATAAGTTTTATTAATTAAGGTAAATACCGGTAATAAAGGTAATTATTTGCGTACAACGGAGTCGCATGTGACTCGTCATGAAGCCGCGCAGGTTTCCTCTGCCATCTTGTGTGACGGTGTTCCGGGATCATCTGTTTCGGAACGCGCCTCCCGCGGCGATGTTCCGAAACAGATGATCCCGGAACGCCGTCACGAGATGTTATCCAGTCACCGACGATCGTCCATCTTGGACGCTTTGGTCTGAAGGTGTTTGTCGAGGTATACGAATGGCCTCGCTCATGTTTGTCGGCTTCGGGTGGCGCTGGATAAACAATAGCAGCACATAGCAAGCGGAGACCCGCGGCAGGCTTCGAGCAATGGGGACCGCGATGGCGGTAATTCGACCGTTAGCCGCAGAAGCCGCGCTTTTCTCCGTGTCGGTTTGCGAGATGACAGCCGCGAGTCTCCGCGTGCTTCATGACATTGTGCTGGCTGACAGGACCCGAAGCCGACACTTGTTGAGCGAGGCGACTACGGCGTACCTCGATACACACATCCCGACCAGAGCGCCGAATATTTGAATTTAGAGGAAATTACAATGCGGAATCGCCGGTCTCGCCGGTGCGTATGCGCACCGCATCTTCGACGTTCGTTATGAATATCTTGCCATCGCCTATGCGGCCGGTATGGGTTTTCTTCTGGATGGCGCTCACCACGCCGGCGACCATCTCCTCGGAGACCACGATCTCGACCTTGATCTTGGGCAGGAAGTCGACGACATACTCGGCCCCACGATAGATTTCAGTATGCCCCTTCTGCCGGCCAAAACCACGCACCTCGGTGACGGTCATGCCAGCGACGCCCAGCTCCTGGACCGCCTCCCGGACGTCGTCAAGTTTGAATGGCTTGATGATAGCCTCGATCTTCTTCATGGCTCCGCGATAACATGCAGGTAATCGCGTGTCCACGCCCTTTTTGACCGCATCTGCAGCGTTGACACCATCGTCCTTTTACATTAGACCTCCCGCGCCTTGTTGGAATTTTATAACCGCCGTGCGGAACCGTGAGGGCGTTAGAATAACGCGCCGTCTGAGGCGCGTAGCAATTGACATCACATGCATCTCTCGTTGGTCGGGGTGTAGCTCCCGCCACTGAATCGTCGGCGGGCAGGCAGCTTGGCTTAGAGCGCACGGTGACGAATCGCGGCCACGAACAATGCGGGGCGATTCGAGACGGCTAAGGAAACTGGCATTATATTGTTCCCCGTTCGGGGAACCGCCGTGCGGGACCGTGAGGGCGATAGAATGACGCGCCGTCTGAGGCGCGGGACAATTGACATCACATGCATCTCTCGTTGGTCGGGGTGTAGCTCAGCTTGGCTTAGAGCGCACGGTTCGGGACCGTGAGGTCGGAGGTTCGAATCCTCTCACCCCGACCAACGAGAGATGCTTTTTTATTTCCTAGGCGCCTCAGGCGGCGCTTTCCTTTTAGGTTCTGACCGAGGCCGGGTGCCCGCCAGCAGCGGGCGGCCGAGGAAATCCCCGAAGCGCGCAGCGCGTAGGGGAAAATCCTCTCACCCCGACCAGTGACTGCGCTTTTTTTGTTCAAGATCGTACTGCCTTGTCATTAGGGTCCCGTTGTATTAAAGATTCATTCGATGCCGACCCGCAAAAAAAAGATTCGGAAATCAAAACCGGCCAGGGCCAAGCCCCGCAAGAAGGCCGCGCGCGGCGGTCCTGCCAAAAAGCCGAAGGCCGCGGCCGCTGCATGGCCCCCTCCTGAGAATCGCATCTGCTTCTTCGACCCGCTCGATCTGATCCGCCGTGTGCTCATGGCGCATGATATGCTCTTTCTGAGCAGGCAGGTGAGCTATCATATCGCGGCAGCTCCTGCCCTGCCAAAGGTCTGGGCAGACCCGAATCAAATAGGCCTGGCCTTCACAAAACTCGTGGAGCAGCTCTTACGCCGCGCCCCCCGCGGCAGCCGCATTTTCATAAATCTCAAGGAATTCGCGTTGCGGAGCGGGCCCGGCGTCGAGCTGAGCATAGCCGGCGCAGACAAACACTTAAGCGATGAGGACGACAGCTCGGTGCTCACCGTCCTTTTCGAGAGGAAGGCCGAGGGTTCTCAGGGAATTTCGCTTGCCGAGTGCCGCGAGATAATTCACGGACAGCGCGGCCAGATGTGGGCGGACATCCCCAAGCACAATCATCCGACATACCACATTGTCCTGCCGGCATCGGAAGAGCCGGCGCAGCCAGCGCATGGGGGGCACCAGACGTTCAAGTACGATATCTCCATCAGCAACTACGCCATGGTGCGAAAACGCTTCGGCATCAAAAAGAGCGAGCACCTCGTGGAAGAAATCGAACGATACGTGCGGTCACTGGTGAGATATCCGATGGACATGGTGATGGCCATGGGCGACAAGGGAATAATCACAGCGATATATGAGTCGCAGCAGGGCTCCGCGGAGTCCGTGGCAAGCCGCATATCGAAGCGCCTCGGCAAGGAGGAGTTCCGCATCGGCAGGAAACCCGTCGAGCTTTCCTTCCACTACCACCTCTCGCCGCTCCACGCCCGCGGCGGCCCGCGAGTAGAGACTCACCACAAGAGGAGCAGCTGAAATCATGGGATGGCCCGGGATCGTTGACGATATATTTGCCGTTCGGCCCTGGCTTTTGCCTTTTCTGGCAGCGCTCTATCTCGTGCCGATCCTCCGCATCGCCACTACGCCCTTTGAATACGGCGGACACATTTTTATGCGGATCAACCGCATATTCGGCAAGTGGGAACACATAGCGAGGCTTCCCAGGGACTTCATCGCGGCCCCCTTGCTCTCCGCATTTGCTATCTGGAATATAATAAGGGCCTTCGAGCAGGGAGACCTGCAGCGCGGCGGCATTTCGCTGATAGCTGCGGCACTCGTCGCACTCTGCTTTTCGCAGCGTTCGTTCTGCAGGGAAGGACACCTCAAGCTTCTCGAGTTCGTGCGGCGCAACCCGGCCATGCACCCGCAGGAATTTTTCGATCATCTGTTCTGCACCTCCGGGGCGATCAGGCACAAGCTGCCCGAGCTGGCATTCAGAACGGTAGATCACAAGGATCTCGACTTCAGCTCAGGGGGCGGTTCCTCGTGGTCGTGGTGGCGGATGCTGGCCCTGGGCGCATGGAGCACCGCCTGGATCGCGAGGCTCTTGATCCGGGGCTCGAAATATTTCGGCGGCCCTGCCCTTAGGGAGATCGCCTCCGCGCTCGCGCTGATCTGGGCCGGCCGCGTGGCCCAGCTTTCGCGCTCCCATGTGGTAGTGGATGGCTGCGAGCGGCTGGAAAAGGACGCGGGGCTGGACATATTCCTCTTCACCCATGCCAGCTATCTCGACTTCGCGTTCGCAACGCTTGCGCTGGCCGCGAGGCCCCAGTCTGGTGAAGGGCCAACGCCCGGGCGATGCCTGCCGACTTTTCTGCTCGCAAAGGACCACTTCAAGGACAATCCGGTCTACTACAGGCTCCTGGGCATAGGCCGCGCCGCCGAGGCGCTCGGCATGATCTTCGTGGAGCGGGGAGACAAGGCCGGCCGCGATCGGGCGAGGTTGGTC
>JBBAAC010000116.1:0-7676 GCA_041658465.1 bacterium
GGCATAGAGGCCGCGCAGATTCCGTCGCTGCACGGAGTCCTCTCTGGAAAGGCCTCGATCGTCGCAAAGGCGCAGAGCGAGGGCGCGGACGGATTTACGCTCGCCAAGGGGCTTACGCTCTCAGGCTCGATCGTGGTGCCGGAGGGCAAACTCACGGGATTCGATGGCGCGGGCGGCGCGTTCTCTGACGATGCCTGGAAGGCGCTGGAGGAACTCGGCAAGTCTGTTCCGGATGAAGCAACGGAGAAAAAGCTCGCAGCCGCCTCCGGGGATGTCCTCGATTTCAAGGCCTCCTTCGAGATAAAGGAGGATTCCATGGGCGCCGGGGAGGTCGTGTGGCATCAGCCGCTCTACTCCGCCAGGCTGGCCGTGGCGGCGGCCGCCTCGGGCAAGCTCTCCGGCGAAGGGATGCTGAAGCTCCCTAAAGATATTGCCGCCCAGCTGATACGCGACGCAGCTGCGCAGAAGCTCCTGCTCGAGAAGAGCGGCGAGCTCGCGCTGCCGGTCTCCGCGTCGGGCGCCATGACCGCGCCGAGGCTTGCCGTCGACAGGACGAAGCTTTCTGCATTCGTCGAGGAGAAGGCAAAGGTTGTGGAGGTCGCAGCGCCACCGCCCGCCAAAGAGGCGGCTGCAAAGGGGAAGGCCGCGGCACCTGCGGCGCCTAAGGAAACCAAGCCGGCAGAAAAACCCGCGGCAAAGCCTGCTGTGCCGGAGCAGAAGGCGCCCGCCCCGGAGCAGAAGGCGGCAGCGCCCGCTCCCAAGAAGGAAGGTGCGGCTGCACAGGCAGCACCAGCAGCTCCGGCAAAGCAGGGCGCTGCGCCGGCAGAATCCAAGCCTAAGACAGAAGGGGCGAAGAAGAAGTCATCGCCCAGACTCCAGGACCAGGAGGAAGAAGACATACTGAAGGTGATCATAGGCAAGTGATTGGAGAACAAGTATATGACGTATGGGGGGATTCGATGGACAAGGCTCAAGGAGTTCGCTCCTGCAGCAGCCATGATCGCGGCGATGATCGCAGCCGCCGTCACGGCGGCGACAATCCCTCACGCCCCTCCTGCGGAAAAACCGGTCACCGCGCCTGCTCCGGCAGCGCAGCCGGAGGCAAAGCCGGAGGAAGCGCCGTCAACCGATGTATCCATTGAGGTAAACATACCCGCCACCGAGCTCACCCTCTTCGAGGGAGGGGGGCCGCTCTTTCGCAGGAAAGTCGCTATAGGGCAGGGCGTGTATCCCACGCCCGAGCAGGAGTCGTTCATCAAGAGGGTAGAGTGGAATCCATGGTGGTTTCCTCCGCCGAACGCGCCGTGGGCAAGGGGCGCCAAGCCTACGCCGCCCGGTCCCGGCAATCCGCTGGGCATGGTGAAGATGCCGCTCTCCGAGGAGATACTCTTTCACGGAACCAACAAGGAGTGGTCCGTTGGCCGCGCCGCCTCTCACGGATGCATGAGGATGCTCAACCGGGATGCGACGGAGCTGGCGTGGTATCTGCAGGAGCGCTTCTCCGAGAAGAGAGATCCGGCGCTGCGCGATCTGTACGCGAAAAACAGGGGGACCACATATCGAGTCGAGCTCACTACGCCCGTTCCGGTTACGATCGTCTATCGTCCGGTGCTGGCGCGTAACGATCTGCTCACGTTTTACCCGGACCACTACAATCGCGTGGCCGGCAGGCACAAGGCCGCGATCATCACCGAGCTCCTGAGGGCGGGGTATGAGATAGACGGGCTCGATGAGGTCCTGGTGGATCGGCTGGCGGGTAGCTGGCCCCAGGGAGTAGAGGTGCCGATCGAGAAGCTGATGCGCATGAGGCCGCCGCCGGATCTCAGCGAGGCGGCGATATGCGATTGAATTCTTCCCCCTCCTTTGTAAGGAGGGGATAGGGGAGGTAGATCCTGATCTACCCCTCCCTTTCCCTCCCCTTACAAAGGGGAGGGTATAATGTGTTATAATCATATCAAAAACGGGGGCGCGATGAGATCATTTACAGGCATGAGGATGTTTTTTGTCGCTGCAGCTATTGTCGCAAGCGTTACGGCTTCCAGCGCGATCGCGGGCGAGATGGATCTCGTGAGCCGCGCCATCCTGCGCAACATCTCCGGCGGCCAGCCATCCACGTGGGCCAAGGCGTCCGAGAGCGTCGGCGGAACGATCATGGTGCCGTGCATAGTGAGCACGCGGGACGCCGCTGCGACAGTCAAGGCTGCGGAGGATGCGGGCGGGAGCGCACAACCCATATATGGATTTTCTGCAAATGCGCAGGCGATACTCACCGCGCACCTCCCCATCGATGCGGTCCAGCCGATCGCGTCGCGCGAGGAGGTCGTTGCGCTGGAGGCAGCCATACCTCTTTCCAGAAAGATGGATACCGCGAGGACGGCCAGCAACGTGGTGAGCGTGCAGGATGGCACGGCGCTCGGCGTCCCATATGACGGGACAAACGTCGTGGTGGGGGTAGTGGACGATGCGCTCGATTACGGCAATCCGGACTTTCAGCGAGAGGGCGGCACGCGCGTTCAATATCTCAACCAGACCACAGGCGCTACGGTCACGGAGTGCACCCACACTGCGATATCAGACGCAAGCTGCGCCATACAGGACAGCGGGCAGGGCGCCATCCACGGGACGCACGTGACCGGCATCGCCGCCGGGTCCGACTCTACGTTCACCGGCGTGGCCCCTGCAGCTGACATCATGTTCGTCTTCAACGCGGCGCAGGATGCGGACTCGGGCGGAGGGTTGGCCACCGCGGTCCTCGACGGCGTCTCGGCGATATTCTCAAAGGCCGATATCATCGACAAGCCTGCGGTGGTGAACTTAAGCCTCGGCACTTCGATCGGCGCCCATGACGGCACTTCGCTGCTGGAGCAGGGACTCTCCGATCTCTCCGCCACAAAGGGCGGCAGGATAATAGTGAACGCGGCCGGCAACGAGCAGGTGATCACGGCCGCCTTCCCGGCCTCGATGCAGCCCTTCGTGGGCGGGATCCACGCGCAAATCGCCTCGCCGGTCGGCGAGAGCTGGGGCTGGCGCTTCGCGGTATGGGACAGCCGCGGCTCTGCCGCCTCATTCACCGGCGGCACGCTTGTGGACGTATGGCTCGACGCCGGAACAAAGGACTCCTGCAGCGTGGCGCTCTTTGGATACACGCAGGGCAGGGATGCCAAGGACTTCACGTTTTCAGGGCTTGCATCCACGGACAACGCCACGTTGGTATCGGGAGATGTCGCATTTGCAACGGACACGGCTGCACCCGTCACTGCCACCGACGGAAACGTGAACGCTGCGATCGAGGTGGCCGCGGCCGATCCGCGCAACGGAAAGCCGCACGCGACCATACTCCTCTCGCCGATAAGCCCGTCGTCCAGCCAGCTGCAGAAGCTGTGGTACGATGTGGTGATACGCTCGACGGGCGGCGCTGCGTGCAGCGGAAACATGTGGCTTTACTTCGATTACGTCTTTTACCACGATTTCCTCAAGGGGGTGACGGGGCGTGACGTGGCGGACGGACCGGTCTCGGCGCAGAAGGGCTACAAGCTCGGCAACGGCGACAGCGAGTACACGATGACCATACCTGCCACGGCCAGGGGCGTGATCGCGGTCGGCAGCTTCATGCCGCCGAAGCCCGTCGGCGCGACCGTCAGCCAGTGGACCGGGGACGACGGCGTAACATATCAGCAATCCGACATCGCGGCGCCGGGCGGGACGGGCTCGGTCACGAACGATCTCTCTTCGTTCTCCAGCTTAGGTCCCACGGCGGACGGGAGGATAAAGCCGGAAATCGTGGCGCCGGGAGAGCCGATCATCTCTACAAAGGCGCGCGACGCCGCGGTCTCGTCGTCCATCACGGTCGGCGAGACGCACTTCAAGAACGAGGGGACGTCCATGTCGTCGCCTCACATCGCTGGCATCGTCGCGCTGCTTTTGCAACGCAACAACACCCTGACCGTCGATCAGGTGAAAAGCGCGATCGCGGTCGGCGCGCACACGGACGGCATGACGGCGAAGACTCCGGTAGCAGCCAACAGCTACGGCGCGGGCAAGGTCGATGCCGCGGCGGCGCTCGGTTCGGTTTCCATCAACACCTCGCTCTATAATGGCACCGGGGACCTGGACGGCGAGCAGCCGAAGAGCAGCAGTTGCAGCCTTATCATGGCGGGCCGGCAGACGGGCTCCGCTGTTTCGGCGTTGCTGCTCGGATTGGGCGCATTGGCAATTGCCATGAGGCGGCGCGCGCGCTGAGCTCTGTACCATGAAGTACGCGGGGTCCCCCCGTTCATCGCTCAGCGAGCCGACATCGTGCCAAAGCACGCGATGACCTGCGGCCGGCATCTCGCAAACCGACACCGAGTTGTTCGCAGCTCATACGACTAACGATGGAATTTTAGCCTTCGCGGTCCCCATTGCTCGAAGCCTGCCGCAGGTCACCGCTCGCTCCGTGTCGTTGATCGTGGCCCATCGATAAACGGGGGAAACACGCTTACTGCGTGCCTTTCCTCACGTTGTATCAAGGCGCATGACGAGTGGGGTCCCCAGTCCAGCTTCGAGCAATGGGGACCGCAATGCTAGTGATTCACCGTTAGCCTTGTAAGTTGAGCTAAACTCGGTGTCGGCTTGCGAGATGATGGGCTGGGGACCCCGCTCGCGCAGTGGCGATGGACAAAGTGCGTGAGGACGGATGACAGCCGCGGGTCACCGCGTACTTTGGCATGGCGAAGGCTTACTCGTAGGCTGTGTCAGGGTGCTGAGAGTGGGATGCCTTCGACGAATTCCTTCTTGAAGAGGAAGACCTCGTCGTCGCCCTTGATCCGCGCGGGGAATCTCCCGTCAGCGGTCGCGCCAAAAATATCGAGCGAGAACGATTTGCCTACAATATCCGTGATCGTTAGCGTGATCTCGGGACTCAAGAGCGAGAGCGCGTCTGCATCCTCGGGAAAGCCCGTCGCATTAACGACGGAGAGCCTGCGAGCCGCATCCAGCGCCTTGGAGTCGTCCTGCGGCCCCTCCGTGGGCTCCTTCACCTGCCACCCGCCGCCCTCGCCGCGTGCTATGCGCCACGCGCCTTTCGGCGACTCCACTTTTATCGACTTGAGCTCCTTCGGCTCAAAGAGCCATACCTTTCGATCGCGCCAATCCGATGCGCGCGGCGTGAATGCGCCCGCGATCGGCCTGCGCACGATGTAGACGGCATCCTCCGACGCGCGCCTTATGTAGCTGCTGGCCAGGTCGGGTCCGTTCTTGCCGATTATCACGTCGACGATCGGCTTTTCATCCGCTCCGATGAGGCGCACGCTAAGCCCGGTGGATTCTACCTGGTAGAGCGAGCGCTTCTCCGAATTGCTCGAGACCACGAGCCCTTCCCCAAGTCCGCCGAAGTTTCCAAGCGCGCTCGCGATGCGCGTGCTGTCCGCGCGATACCATCGCTCGGGCGGCGGCTCTTTGCCCTCTTTTTTCAGGAGCTGCTTCCTGAGGGGCGTGACATAGGAGGAGACGAGCCATCGATTTCCCTCGCGCTTCAACACCGCGCCGTCTAGGAGCTGCGAGACCTCGACGCGCATGACTCTCGCGCTGTCAAAGCCCGGCGAGAACGTGGACTGGCCTACGTCGTTGACCCTCGGGGTCTCCGGCCGTTCGATCAGCAGGACCACGAATGCCAACGCGATGACGACTGCGAGATAGATAAACGGCCGATAGTTCTTCATGTGATCCATTCGCGCGTCAGGGAATGTCGTCGCCTGCGGCGCAGCAAAAATGCGGTCAAACCTACTGCTGCGAGGGCCAGCGGCCCCGTGGCGATGTTCGCGTACCTTAGTACCATGCGTCCGCTATCCGGTATCTCGACGATCGGCCTCGTCGTCTCCTCGCGAGAGCGGATTCCTATTAACACGTCGCCCATCGCAAAGAGGTCGAGCACATTCTGGAAGAGCGCCGCATTCTGCGGAAAGTTCTGCAGGAACCGGTCGTTCGCCCAGCGCGAGGAACCTGTGATAAAGATGCGCGCGCCATCATCGCCCGCGGTCTTGACCTGCAGGCCCTGCGGCGGCGTGCGGCCTTCGAGCGCAAAATAGCTCTTGAAGGGGCCGGCGAGCATCGCCGCGACAGTTCGAGCCTCGTGCTGACCCTGGCTTAGCGCAAGATTCGCATCTTTTGGGTCTAGTCTTGCGTCTTTACCTGGAATCGCGGCAGAGGCCTGCGTGGTGGAGGCTATGGCGCGCGCGGCGCCTGACGTCGCGGCGTCGGGGTTCAGTGTAAGCGGCGAAGTCCATGGGAAGACCAGGGATTGCAGATTGGCGGTAACGGGCTCTTTCGCATCGAGGCCCGTTGTCCTCACCTCTGGCCAGTACGGATACGGGATGTGGTATGTGACCACGCCGCCGCCGAACGCGGCCGTGGCATCCTGTTCGTCCAGCACGAGCGAATCCTCGACGGCCGCGCCGTACGCTGCAAGGAGATCGACCGCATTCGTGGAGACCGGCGCGATCGAGAGCTGCGGGCCAACATCCCAGCGGTCCACGAGCGCCAGCAGTTTTCCACCGGACATGAGATACTGATCGATAGCAAAGAGCGCTTCCTGGCCCAGCGCTCTCGGCGATATGAGCACAAGCGCGGCGAAGCGATCGGGCGTAAGGTCCGCGAGTTCCTTCTCGGCGACATCGGCGATTTCGTAGCGGCGGGAGAGGAACTCCTTCATGAGGCCGAAGCCCGCGCCCTGAGCGGATTCCTTGGGCGCCCACCACGCGATCCTCTTGAGCTCATTTGTGGAGACCTTCACGAGCGCCTCGGCGATCTCGTACTCCAGGTTCGCGGTGCTCTGCACGACCGGGATCACCTGCTGTTTGTCGTGGTACATTATCGCCATGCCGAGGTAGATCTTCGCCACCTCCTGCTTGTCCTTGTTGAAGACATTGAGCTGCACCGGCGGGATGCCCAGGAGTTGAGCACGCTGCTCCTCCAGCCCGGACGAACCGGGATCCACGTGCTCGACCTGCAGGCGCCTGCCGGCCGCGCGCTTGAACTCCGCGAGCAGGTCCTCCGTGTCGCGGCGCAGGGGTTCGATCGCCGGCGGAAGATTCTCGGTGAAATAGACCCGCACGGTCGCAACGTCGTCGAGGCCGGCCAGGATCTTTCTGGTGGAGTCGGAGAGGGTGTATATCTTCTTGTCGGTAAGGTCCGCGCGTACAGGGTGCCGCGCCACCACGTAGTTTACGATTGCGATGGAGATGAACATCGCCGCTATCATTATAATGCCGTGTCTCTTCATCATACCCGCGCCCTCGCCCTGAGGATCTCCAGGTTCAGATATATGAAGAACCAGATTACGGAGAGATAATAGACGATATCCCTGCTGTCGATCACGCCGCGCGCGATCGAGAGGAAGTGCGTTCCGAGTCCGGCGTACTGCATCGCCTGCGAGAAGAGCCCCGTGGCGCCGCCCACCACCAGCGGCGTGCCGATGATGAGCAGGAAGAAGGAGAGCGCCACTCCCCCTATGAACGCGATGATCTGGTTGTCCGTGAAGGCCGAGACGAAGAGCCCGACCGCGAGGTAGGCCCCGCCCAGGAAGAGGAGGCCTAAGTAGCCGCCGATCACAGGACC
The DNA here is from genome assembly GCA_041658465.1 of bacterium. Taxonomy (GTDB): domain Bacteria; phylum UBA10199; class UBA10199; order 2-02-FULL-44-16; family JAAZCA01; genus JAJZQH01. Next base: position 7,594 of record JBBAAC010000116.1, read on the forward strand.
CCAGTCCATATTGCCCATGAGCGAGACGGTGAATGCGGCCGGCAGCGTGAGCAGAAGCGCCGCAGCGATGAGCATGAGCCCTG
>JBBAAC010000117.1:0-7663 GCA_041658465.1 bacterium
TCCGAGATCGGCCTCGAGATGGGAAGCGCAACCCTGGAATCGCTCGCGAGCGATCTCGACAAATCGCTCCCCTTACTCTTCGACATGCTCTTCAGCCCCCGCATGGATGCTTCGCGGCTCAATGTCGCAAAGCTCAAGATGGAGGAGGCGCTCAGACGGGAAGACGACGATCCGGCCGACCTTGCGGCATATCGCTATCGCCAGCTTGTATATGGAAAAGAGAGCCCCTGGGCGCGCAGGCCCGACAAGGCCTCGCTTGCGAATATCTCCGACGCAGACGTGCGGGCGTTCCACGATAAATATTTCAAAGCGGGCAATATGATCCTCGCCGCTGCCGGGGATTTTAAATCCCAGGAACTAGTCGAACTCTTGAAGAAGCTGACAGCAAAGGCGCCAAGGGGCGAAGTCGATTTGCCGCCTGTTCCCAAGGTCGAGCTGAAATATAAGGCCGCCATGGAGTTCGTTGAGCGGCCAATCACGCAGGCGGTCGTGCGAATGGGGCATCTCTCGATCAAGCGCGACAATCCCGACAAATACGCCCTCTTCCTGCTCAACGAAATACTGGGCGGAGGCGATTTCAAGAGCCGGCTCATGTCCGACATCCGGACCAAGCGGGGTCTGGCCTACAGCGTCTGGAGCAGCATCTCGCCGGGCAAGGATTATGGACTTTTCACCGTGGGGCTCTCCACAAAGGCGGATCAGGCTGAAAATGCGATGAAGCTCGTGCGCGAGCATATAGAACGAATCTTAAAGCCCGGCAGCATCGAGAGGTCCGAGCTTGCGTTCGCGAAGCAATCGATACTCTCCAGCCTCATCTTCGAATTCGATCGCGCGTTCAAGGTGGTGGACGGCCGCGCCCGATTTTACTTCTATGGCTACCCGGACGACTATTGGAGGATATATCGCGACCGCATAGTGGCCGCCGGGATCGCTGATCTTACCCGCGTGGCGGACAAATACCTGCACCCCGAGGACCTCGATGAGCTTGTCGTGGGTCCCAGGGCCAGGGAAAAGACCGGGCAATCGAGCGGAGAGGGAAGATGATAAAGGGAAGAATCGAGGAAATAGTCAGGGCAGCGGTCGACGCCTGCAAGGCCAGGGGCATCATCCCTGCTTCTGCTTCAGCGGGCTTTGAGGTGAGCGTCCCAAAGATCGTTTCCCACGGAGATTTCTCCACAAACGCCGCCATGTCGCTGGCCGCGGCTGCATCCATGCCGCCGCGCAAGCTTGCGGACGAGATCGTGAAGGAGATACCCAGGGACGCGCCTGAGCTCGAGTCGGTATCCATAGCAGGGCCCGGCTTCATAAACTTCGTGATAAGCCCAAAGTGGTACCTGGAGGGATTGAGGGAGATATCCGCGGCGGGCGAGAAGTTCGGTTGCGTGGATCTCGGTAAGGGAAGGAAGGCGCAGGTCGAGTTCGTGAGCGCCAATCCGACGGGGCCCTTGCACATAGGCCACGGCCGCGGCGCGGTGTACGGCGACTGCCTGGCGAGCGTGTTTTCCGCCGCGGGATATGACGTCACCCGCGAGTACTACGTCAACGACGCGGGCAACCAGATCCGCACGCTCGGCAGATCGGTCTATCTCAGGATGCGCGAGCTCAACGGCGAGCGCGTCGAGTTCCCCGAGGACTGCTATCAGGGGCATTACATCATCGACATAGCGCGCTCCCTGATTAAGTCCCACGGCAGCGCGATCACGGCCATGGACGAGGCAGCTGCAATCGATTTCCTCGGCGAGAAGGCGGGCGCCAGGATCCTAGATGAGATAAAGAAGGACCTGGCCGAGACCGGGGTCGTGCACGACTCATATTTCTTCGAACACCAGCTGCACGCGGGGGCGCTCATCGAGGACTCCATCGAATGGCTCAGGGAGCGCGGCCACGTCTATGATCAGGACGGGGCCGTGTGGTTCCGTTCCACCGCATATGGCGACGACAAGGATCGTGTGCTCCGCAAGGGCGACGGGTCGCTCACTTATTTTGCCGCGGACATCGCTTACCACAAGGATAAGTACGACCGCGGATTCGAGCGGGTTATCGACATCTGGGGCGCGGATCACGGCGGATACGTAGCGCGCATGAAGGCCGCGGTCGCGGCGCTCGGCAATGATCCCGCGAGCTTCGATGCCGTGCTCATCCAGCTCGTGAACCTGATCCGCGGCGGCGACCTGGTCTCCATGTCCACCCGCTCCGCCATGTACGAGACCCTCGAGGACGTGCGCAAAGAGGTCGGCCGCGATGTGTGCCGTTACTTCTTCCTCATGCGCTCGCACAACGCGCAGCTCGACTTTGATCTGGAGCTTGCAAAAAAGGAATCCGCCGAAAATCCTGTCTACTATATCCAGTACGCGCACGCTCGGATAGCCTCCATCTTCAGAAAGGCGGCCGAACAGGGGCTCAACGCAGCCGGCCCTGACGATTGCGATATCTCCATGCTCGACCTGCCTGAGGAGACGAGGCTCGCGCGCATGGTGGGGATACTCCCCGACGTGATCGAGGAGTGCGCCCTGGAGCTCGAACCGCATAAGCTCGCATTCTATCTCCTTGAGCTCTCAAGGATGTTCCAGTCCTATTACAGCAAGGGCCGCGCGGACGAACGCTACAGGGTCCTGAGCGATAGCGGGGCCAGATCGGCTGCCAAGCTGTATCTCTTGAAAAATGTTCAGATTGTGTTACAGAACGCCTTGAAGATTCTGGGCATTACAGCGCCTGAGGCGATGGCGCGCGAGGAGGATGCCCTTGCCTGAATACATACACAACCGCCGCGGCGACGAGACCGAGAGCTTTTTCTGCAGGTTCACGTTCGGGCAGTTCTTTGCGCTGCTCGTGCTCGAGGTCTTTACCCTGTTCTTCGTCTTCTACCTTGGAGCGCGCTACGGCCGGGGGCTTTTGGGCCTCGATCGAGCCCCATCTATAGCAGTTGAAGAGGGCTCTTCGGCCGCTGAAATTGCCCAGGGCGAGGAGGAAAAACCGCGCGTGTCGACCACCGCGGACGCAGAAGTCGCGAAGATGGCGAGCGAACTCGTCGCGAAGGCCGAGACGCCGGAACTCAAGGATCGCATACGCAAGATGATCGACGAGGCGCAGGGACAAAAGCCGGGCCGCATGCCCGAGGTCGTGGGAGTGCAGCGGCCCGAGCCCGCTGTGAAGGGGATTGACGTCAATGAGCCTGCTGCCGCGGCGACGCAGCAGATGCAGCAGCCGCCTCCGGTTGAGCGCGAATTGCCGCCTGCGCCGCCTCCGGTTGCCGAGGCGACCACCGCCGGCCCAAGAGGCCGCGAGGCGGAGGGCCAGCGGGAGACCGCTGCGAGGGAATCGGCCGCGGAAAACAAGAATGTGCCTGCGGACACGGGCGTGATTCGCGTGAAGTCGGCCGACAACGCGCGTTATTCGGTCCAGGTGGGCTCGTATCCCAATGCGGTCGAGGCAAAGCACTCCGTCGAGCGCTGGAAGGGCAAGGGATATCCGGCGTATCTCATGCTTGCCGATATACCGGACCGCGGCAGATGGTACCGCGTGCGCATCGGCGGGTTTGAAACGCGTGACGAGGCTGCGCGATATCTCAAAGATCTCTCGACGAAAGAAGATGTCGAGGCATTGGTCGTTCTGAATGAACAATAATCTCTCGGTCGAGTGATCGGTGATCAGTGTTCAGTGATCAGATGCACCTTGACGTAGCGAAGTACGGCTGATCACTGTTCACCGATCACAGATCACGTTTTTTTATGTCACAATCGCATATCCGCAATTTCTGCATCATCGCGCATATCGATCACGGAAAGTCGACGCTCGCGGACCGTATTCTCGAGCTGACCGGCACAGTGAGCAAGCGCGAACAACGCGACCAGTTCCTGGACGACATGGAGCTTGAGCGCGAGCGCGGCATTACGATCAAGGCGCGCTCGGTACGCATCAGCTACAAGGCCCAGGACGGAGACGAGTACGAACTCAACCTGATCGATACACCCGGCCACGTGGATTTTCATTACGAGGTGAGCCGGTCGCTCGCTGCCTGCGAAGGCGCGCTGCTCGTGATCGACGCGACGCAGGGCGTGGAGGCGCAGACCCTGGCGAACGCGCTCATGGCGATGCATAGCGGCCTCGAAATCGTTCCCGTGGTAAACAAGATCGACCTCCCCTCCGCTGACCTCGACTCCACGCTGGAGCAGTGCGAGGAGGTGCTGGCGATTCCGGCCGATCACGCCGTCGCCGTATCGGCAAAGACGGGGCAGGGCGTGCCGGAGGTGCTGGAGGCTATCGTAAAGTACCTGCCGCCTCCGCGCGGCAACGAAGAGGCGCCTCTGCGCGCGCTGATCTTCGACAGCTGGTTCGATTCATACATGGGCGCGGTTGCACTCTCCAGGGTCGTAGACGGCAGTGTCAAGGTAGGCAATCACATAAGGCTCATGAACGTGGACAAGGAGTTCGAGGTGCAGAAGCTCGCGGTATTCGACCCTCATGAGCACGAGGTGACCGAGCTGCGAGCAGGCGACGTGGGCATTATCGTGGCAAATGTCAAAGAAGTGCGCGACACGCGCGTCGGCGACACGATCACCGATGCAAAGAATCCCGCAGAAGTCCCGCTGCCTGGCTTCCGCGAGGTGAAGGCCATGGTCTTTGCAGGACTCTATCCGACTGACCCCGGCCAGTACGATGAGCTGAGGGACGCGATGGAGAAGCTTCGCCTCAACGACTCATCCTTCTCCTATGAGCCGGAGACATCCACGGCGCTCGGTTTTGGCTTCCGCGCAGGGTTTCTGGGATCGCTGCACCTGGAGATTGTGCAGGAGCGGCTCGAGCGCGAGTACGGGCTCACGCTCGTCTCTACGGCGCCGACCGTTGTCTATGAGGTGCTGACGACCAAGGGCGAGGTCGTGCGCGTGGATAACCCCGCAAAACTCCCGGAGCCGCAGAACATCGACGAGATACGCGAGCCTTATGCGCTCGCATCGATCCTCTGTCCTAACGACTCGCTCGGCGGGATAATGAAGCTCTGCCAGGACCGCCGCGGCGAGCAGGAGCACATGGAGTACTTCGGCCGCGAGCGCGTGATGATCAAGTATCACTTGCCGTTCGCGGAGATGATGTTCGACTTCTTCGACCAGCTCAAATCCATCTCCCGCGGATACGCGTCGCTCGACTACGAGATCACGGGGTATCGGCCGGCGAATCTGGTCAAGCTCACGATCCTCATCAACGGCGACCCGGTTGACGCACTCTCCACGATCGTCTATCGCGCCAATGCGGCGTACAAGGGGCGCGAGCTGGTGAGCAAGCTGCGCGGGCTGATACCGAGGCAGCAGTACGAGGTGGCGATACAGGCCGCCATCGGCGGCAAAGTCGTGGCGCGCGAGACGGTGAAGGCCGTGCGCAAGGACGTGACCGCGAAGTGCTATGGCGGAGACGTCACGCGAAAGCGCAAGCTGCTCGAGAGGCAGAAAGAGGGAAAGAAGCGCATGAAGATGGTTGGCAGCGTGGAAATCCCGCAGGAGGCTTTTTTGAGTGTTTTGAAAATACGGTGAAGACCATCGTGTCATCTCGGGGAGAAAGCTCGTTGTCATTGCGAGGGCGAAACCCGAAGCAATCCCCTGCAAACAGTGGTTTTCAGGGGATTGCTTCGCCACTGCGTGGCTCGCAATGACACATAGTTAAATGGAGGATTAATGACTGACGATGCTACGGATGAGACCGGTACAAAAGAGAAGAAGAAAAAGAGCACATTCCGCGAGTATGCGGAGGCTCTCATCACCGCTGTCCTCATCGCGCTTGTGATACGCGCCTTTGTGATCGAGGCGTTCAAGATTCCCTCGGGCTCCATGCTGCCTACGCTCTCGATCGGGGATCATATCTTCGTGAACAAGTTTGCCTATGGGCTTCGAATCCCGTTCACTGCGCACTATTTTTTGAAGTTCCACGAGCCGAAACGCGGCGAGGTCGTAGTATTCATCTATCCGGTGGACAACAGCAAGGACTTCATCAAGCGCGTGATGGGAGTACCGGGCGATCGCGTTCACATCGAGGGCCGCGAGGTAACGATCAACGGCGAATCCGTGAAGAAGCGGCAGGCCGAGGTCTCCGAGTTTCCGGGCGACAAGCGCAGGCTCGTCGTGCGCAACGGCAAGCAGCGCACGATTCCCTATGTGCGCGGCTGGCGGGATTTTGATTATTATGAAGAAGACGTGGACGGGCATTCCCACCTGGTCCAGTACGAGCGCACGCTCGAGCGGCAGGGCTACGACATCGTGATCCCGCCCGGCCAGTACTTCATGATGGGCGACAACCGAGACAACTCATCCGATAGCCGCGAGTGGGGCTTTGTGCCGGAGCAGAACATAAAGGGCAGGGCGATGTTCGTCTGGCTTCCGCTCGACAAAGACCACGGCGGCATCCGCTGGCACGAGTTTGGGAGATGGATAGAGTGAATAACGCGTGCATCACTTCGGCGCCCGAAGGCTCGCTAGCAGGGTCAGAGGTTCTGTGTCCGCGACCTTTTGCATGAGATTGGTCGTCACACGTCCTCCCATGAAGCTGTTGCGATTTGCCTCGACTATTTTCACCCCTAGCGTATCAAAAAGCATCGCCACATCATTGGTGTCGTTGTGTTCACCTGCAAAATAGTCAGTAACGATATAACCGCCGACCTTGGTCTGGCGCAGTATCTTTGCAAAAACGATCAACGCTGCTTTTTCTGTGAGGAAGTAATGCACGTTGAGCCAGAACGACAGATCCAACCGCTCCGCCAGCTCCGGAAAGGGGTCCGTCACCATGTCGAGTTGATGCATTTGAATCTTGGAGAGTTCTTTTGGATTGAGGTCAAAGGACCACGATCGCAGCTCCTCGCCGTTTGGCATCAACCCATGCGTCTTTGCCACCGTGGGGCGACCCTGCGCGAGCAATTCGAAATACCGCCTGAGATGTCCGGGCAGTCCGCTTGCTCCAAAAAAGATCTCCCTGATTTTAGGGTCAAACGCGTTTGTTACCGCGAAACGGGGATCTGCGAGGCTTTGGGCGACTCGCGGGTCGTCATCAAAGACGTGTATCTCGCCATCGCGCTCCCCCTTGCAAAACCACAGCGCCAGCATCTCGCGCACTTCATAACATGTCGCAGCAATCGGGCCGAATAATTCCTCTTGGACCGCTCTCATGCGGGCAGCGAATTCCAGTGTGGAGAGCAAGTCCGATTCACGTCGCGTCAATTCATGGATCGCAGCGGTGGGGTCAGTCTGGCGGGCCATGGTCTCAAAATATCCGGCCTCGTCATGAAGCCCGGCCCCGAAACATCCGACGCGCAACGAATCTCCTACGATGGGGGAGATGGGTGTCTCGTATAGATGACCGCGTTCTGTTCCAAGCTCCCTTTTAATCTCAGAGTCGATGCCAAAGGCGGAAAAGGTCAGCCACATAGGATCGGCAAAAGCAATCTTGTCAGCTTGCAATGCACGCTGCAACAGGACGTTTACGCCGTACCGGGCAAGACTCTCTCGATGATGGAGCAGGGCGCCTGCCCAGAACTCCTCACAGCATTCGAAGACCTCTTCTCCTTCCCTCCATTTCCGAAGCGGAGGAGGTATTGAATCCTCAATGCGATGTGGAGAGCTAAAGGTCCTGCCGGGCGAACGGCCCACGTTACGCAGAAGCCTATTTATTTCAGGAACCAGTT
>JBBAAC010000118.1:0-7594 GCA_041658465.1 bacterium
ACCTCCCGTCACCGCTCGACGTCCCGGCGGTCGAGGGAGCGAATCCCGACAAGGAAGGCCAGATCGAGAAGCGACATGCATCGCCGCGCGAACCGTTTGCGGCGCTTGCGTTCAAGATCATGACGGACCCTTACGTGGGCCAGCTCACCTTCTTCCGCGTCTACTCGGGCCAGCTTCAGAGCGGCACCTCGGTCTATAACCCGATCCGCGGAAAGCGCGAGCGCATAGGCCGTTTGCTTCGCATGCACGCGAATAAGCGCGAAGAGGTGAAGCATGTAGAGGCCGGCGAGATCGTGGCGGCGGTGGGACTCAACATCACTCGAACCGGTGACACCCTCTGCGACGAGGACAAGCCGATCGTGCTGGAGAAGATGGACTTTCCGGATCCGGTTATCTCGATCGCTATCGAGCCGAAGACGCGCGCTGACGAGGAAAAACTTGGCACATCGCTCCAGCGGCTCGTAAATGAGGATCCGTCGTTCCGCGTGATGGTGGACCAGGAGACAGGTCAGACGGTGATCTCGGGCATGGGCGAACTCCATCTGGAGATCATAGTCGACAGGCTGCTTCGGGAGTTCAGCGTCGCTGCGAACGTCGGCAAGCCGCAGGTCGCATACCGCGAGACGATCTCAAGGATGGTCGAGGTCGAATCCAAGTACGTGAAGCAGACGGGCGGCCGCGGCCAGTACGCGCATGTGTGGCTCAAGCTCGAGCCGATGCCGCGCGGCGGCGGCTTCGAATTCGTCGACGACGTGGTCGGAGGATCGATCCCGCGCGAGTACATCTCGGCGGTCCGCAAGGGCATCGAGGAGTCGCTGGACGGCGGGGCGCTCGCGGGTTACCCGCTGGTGGATATCAAGGCCATCGTCTTCGACGGTTCATATCACGAGGTCGATTCGTCGGATATGGCCTTCAAAATCTGCGCGTCCATGGGCCTGAAGGACGGCGCGCGAAAGGCCGGTCCCGTGCTCCTCGAGCCGGTGATGACCGTCGAAGTGGTCGTGCCGGATGAATACATGGGTGGAGTCACGGGAGATCTTACGTCGAGGCGCGGCAGGATCATAAAGAGCGACTCGCATGCAGGCTCGCAGGTGATCGGCGCGCTGGTGCCGCTCTCGAACATGTTCGGATACTCTACGGATCTTCGGAGCGCCACGCAGGGCAGGGCAACGTACAGCATGCAGTTTGCGCACTATGAGCCGGTCCCCAAGGGGATCGCGGACGAGATTATAGCCAAGGCGCAGGGGCGCTAAATTTTAACCGGAGGGCCCAGACTGGGAGGGGAGCTATGGCAAAGGAGAAATTTGAAAGGACAAAGCCGCACGTGAACGTGGGAACGATCGGGCACGTCGATCACGGCAAGACTACGCTTACGAGTGCGATCACAAAGTATTTATCGACGAAGGGTCTGGCAACGGTGATGGAGTTTGACCAGATCGACAAGGCTCCGGAGGAGAAGGAGCGCGGCATCACGATCGCGACGGCGCACGTTGAGTATCAGACGGTCAAGCGTCACTACGCGCACGTGGATTGTCCCGGCCACGCGGATTACGTGAAGAACATGATCACGGGCGCGGCGCAGATGGACGGCGCGATATTGGTGGTGAGCGCGGCGGACGGACCGATGCCGCAGACGCGGGAGCACATACTTTTGGCGAGGCAGGTGGGCGTTCCTCGGATAGTGGTATATTTGAACAAGGTGGACATGGTTGATGATCCAGAGCTTCTGGACCTGGTGGAGCTGGAGGTCCGCGAGCTGCTCAGCCGATATGAATATCCCGGTGACGAGATACCGATTGTTCGCGGGTCAGCGTTGAAGGCGATGCAGGGAGACGCGGGCGAGCTGGGATACGGATCGATCCAGAAGCTGTGCGACGCGGTCGATACATATATTCCCGAGCCGATGCGTCCTTTGGACAAGCCGTTTTTGATGCCTGTGGAGGATGTATTCAGCATTTCCGGGCGCGGGACGGTGGTGACAGGCAGGGTTGAGCGCGGGATCGTGAAGACGGGCCAGGAAGTTGAGATCATCGGATTGCGGAACACGCAGAAGACGGTGGTGACGGGCGTGGAGATGTTCCGGAAGATCCTGGACGAAGGTCGCGCCGGCGACAACATCGGATTATTGTTACGCGGCACGAAGCGCGAGGAAGTGGAACGCGGGCAGGTAGTGGCGTTTCCTGGCAGCATCACGCCGCACAAGAAGTTCAAGGCGGAGATCTACGTGTTGACGAAGGAAGAGGGTGGACGTCACACGCCGTTTTTCAAGGGATATCGTCCGCAGTTTTATTTCCGCACGACGGACGTGACGGGCGTGATGCAGCTGCCGGAGAACGTAGAGATGGTGATGCCCGGCGATAACGTTACGGTAGAGGTGGAGCTGATCACGCCGATCGCGATGGAGAAGGAGCTGCGGTTCGCGGTGCGCGAAGGCGGACGCACGGTGGGCGCAGGCGTCGTTACCGAGGTCGTCGAATAAACGAATCCTGAATCAATTTCTTCGTGGAGTGACGCATGAGCACTACAGAAAAAGGACAGAAGATACGCATCAGGCTCAAGGCCTACGATCACAAGCTGCTCGATCAGTCGACTTCGGAGATCGTCGGCACGGTCCAGCGAACGGGTGCGCGTCTGGCAGGGCCCATCCCGCTGCCCACGAAGATCGAGAAGTATTGCGTGCTCCGCAGTCCGCATGTGGATAAGCGCTCACAGGAGCAGTTCGAGATCCGCACGCACAAGCGGCTGGTCGATATCCTGGAGCCCACGCAGCAGACGATCGACGCGCTCATGAAGCTCGAGCTGTCGGTTGGAGTCGATGTAGAGATAAAGATGATATGATGTGAGGTTGATTATGCTTCATGCCTCGTGCTTCCTGTTTCTATTCAGTTGAAGCATGACGCATGAGGCAGGAAACAGGAAAAATCGGGAAATTTAAGATCGAGGTCAATATGATGGGTTTGATAGGAAAAAAACTGGGAATGACGCAGGTCTTCGGCGAGGGCGGTGAGCTTACGGCCGTGACGGCGGTCGAGGTCGGACCGTGCACGGTTGTGCAGAAGAAACTCACCGAGACCGACGGCTACAACGCCCTGCAGCTCGGCTTTGGCAAGAAAAGCCCGAAGAAGACGACGAAGGCGATGCGCGGCCACTTCGAGAAGAAGGGGCTGCCGATCTTCACGAAGCTCTGCGAGTTCCGCACGGAGCGCGCTGCCGATTTCAACGTCGGAGACGAGCTCGTGGCATCCGGTTTTAAGCCCGGCGATATCGTCAACGTGTGTGGCGTCACCAAGGGCCGCGGCTTCCAGGGCGTCATCAAGCGCCACGGCAAGCATGGCGGTCCCGCGGCTCACGGCTCTGGCTTCCATCGCCGTCCTGGTTCCATCGGCATGAGGACGTGGCCTGGCCGCGTCCCGAAGAACATGAAGCTGCCGGGACACATGGGTAACGAGAACGTCACGACGCAGGGGCTTATGATCGTGGCGGTCAGGCCCGACGATAACGTGATCCTCATCAAGGGCGCGGTCCCGGGTTGCCGCGGAGGCACGCTCATCATCAATGCCTCTGACGAATCGTTTGAGACGAGGTCCGAACTAAAGCGTTCAGCGGGCAAGCAGCCCGAAGCCGCTCCTGTGGCAGAGGTGAAGGAAGAGTCCCCGGCAGAGACAGCCGAGAACAAAAAGGAGTAAGCCGTGAAAGAAACGGTCATCAACATCAAGAAGGCAAAGGTAGGCGACGTCGAACTCCGCGATGATATTTTCGCCGCCAAGCCAAACAAGGCCCTCATCTATGAGGTGGTGCGCATGCAGCTTGCGAACCGCCGCCAGGGCGATGCCGCGACCAGGAACCACAAGCTGGTCTCCGGCACCACGGCCAAGATGTACCGCCAGAAGGGCACCGGCCGCGCACGCCACGGCGACGCGCGCACGAACATCTTCGTGGGCGGAGGCAAGGCGTTCGGTCCGCATCCGCGCGACTACTCCTACCGCCTCCCTGCGAAGGCGCGCCGCGCGGGTCTAAGGGCAGCGCTTACGATCAAGCGGAACGAGGGCAAGCTTCTCATCATCGACGAGATGCCGCTCAAGAAGATAAAGACGAAGGACGCGATTTCGGCACTGCAGGGCCTGGGCGTGAATCAGGGCCTCATCGTGACCGAGGGCAAAAACGAAGTGCTGGAGAAGTCAGTCCGCAACATACCGGGCGTGAAGCTCCTCAGGTGTGAAGGGCTCAACGTCTACGACGTCATGCGATATGAGCATCTGATCATGACGCGCGCTGCGATGGACAAGGTGCAGGAGGTGCTCAAGCCGTGAATACATTCAGCGTCATAAAGAGGCCCCTGGTCACAGAGAAGGGTGCTGCGGCACAGCAGGCCGCCAATCAGTACCTGTTCGAGGTGGACCCGAGGGCAACGAAGAACGACGTGTGGGACGCGGTCTCGACGATATTCAAGGTCAAGGTCGAGAAGGTCCGCACCGTCAGCATGCCCGCAAAGTTCAAGAGGGTGGGGCACAACACCGGCCGTATTTCAGCATGGAAGAAGGCGATCGTCACGCTCAAGAAAGGCGATCGCATCGAGTTCCTTGAAGGGGCGTAGTTTTTCGGGGGAGTTTTTTCACTGATCTCTGATCACGGATCACTGAATAGAGGGTTGATTATGGCCATCAAGAGTTATGCACCGACAACGCCGGGCCGCCGCGGGATGAACGGATACGATTTCTCCGATATCACGCGCAAGGCACCTGAGCGCTCGCTGACCGAGTCTCTCAAGAAGACCGGCGGCCGAAACTGCAACGGACATATAACCTCGCGCCATCGCGGCGGCGGGGCAAAGGGTAAATACCGGATCATCGACTTCAAGCGCGACAAGCGCTCGATCCCCGCCAAGGTGGTGGCGCTGGAATACGATCCGAACCGCTCCGCGCGCATCGCCTTGCTCACGTACGCGGACGGCGAGAAGCGCTACATTCTGGCGCCGGTCGGACTCAAAATCGGCGATGCGCTTTTAGCCTCGCCTGAGGCCGAGATCGCGCCGGGCAATGCGATGCCGCTTTCTAATATCCCGTTGGGCACCTCGATCCACAACATCGAGCTGATCCCGGGAGCGGGCGGCAAGATCGTTCGCAGCGCAGGCAGCGTGGCCCAGCTCATGGCGCGTGACGGAAACTACGCGCAGGTGAAGCTGCCGTCAGGCGAAGTGAGAATGGTGCACGTCAACTGCTGGGCGACCATCGGCCAGGTGGGCAATGTGGAGCACGAGAACGTGGAGATGGGCAAGGCTGGTCGCGTGCGCCACATGGGCTGGAGACCGCATGTTCGCGGCACGGCCATGAACCCGGTCGATCATCCGCACGGCGGCGGCGAAGGTCGCACCAAGGGCGGCCGCAATCCGGTCTCGCCGTGGGGCTGGTGCACCAAGGGCATGAAGACGCGCAGCAACGAGCGCACACAGCGCTTCATCGTCAGCGACAGGAGAAAATAAGCTTGAACGATCCCCCTCCTTTGTAAGGAGGGGTTAGGGGAGGTAGATCCAAATGGCACGTTCCTTAAAGAAAGGCCCCTTTATCGACGATCACCTTTTGAAAAAGGTGACCGCCGCCCAGGAGGCACGCAATAGACAGCTGCTCAAGACGTGGTCTCGCCGCTCGACGGTGATCCCGGATATGGTCGGGCTCACTATCGCGGTGCACAACGGCCGCAAGTTCATCCCGGTATTCATCACGGAGAACATGGTGGGCCACAAACTGGGCGAGTTCGCCTCGACGCGCACGTTCCGCGGGCATTCGGGCGACCGCAAGACCACTGTTTCCGCATCAGGTCCGGCGCCGGCAGTTTCGGCGGCTGCGCCGGCGGCAGGAGGTAAATAATGTCAGCTAACGCGCGAGTCAGGATGCTGCGCATTACGCCCCGCAAGGTCAGGGCCGTGGCAGACGAGGTCCGCGGCAAGGGCGTGCAGGCAGCCATCGACTATCTAACTTTCTGCCGCAAGCGTGCCGCTCTCCCGCTGCTCAAGCTCATCAAATCGGCGGTGGCGAACGCGGATCGCAAGGGCGGGATGGATGTCGACAGCCTCTATATTAAGGAGCTTCTCATAGACCAGGGGCCGACGATGAAACGCTGGATGCCGCGCGCTCGCGGCAGCGCAACGCCGGTGCTCAAGCGCTCATGCAAAATAAGCATGACGTTGGACGAACGTACGTGATTGGTGACCGGTGACCGGTCACCTGCGGAAATGAGTTTGTGAGTTATTGAGATGTTGCTGGTCATTTCACGCTGGTCACGGGTCACTGATCACTGACCACGGATTTTGGAGATAACATGGGACAGAAGACACATCCGATAGGTTTCAGGCTGGGCATCAGCAAGGGCTGGTACTCGAACTGGTACGCGCCAAAGGGCACTTACCAGAAGCAGGTGCACGAGGATCGCTTTATCCGCGGCGAGATCAAGAAGCGCCTCGAGCACACCGGCGTATCGCACATCGACATCGAGCGTGCCGCCGGCAAGGTGATCGTCAATATCTTCACCTCGCGTCCCGGGCTCGTTATCGGCAAGAAGGGTGCTGGCATTGATTCGCTGAGAATGGATGTGCAGAAGAAGGTTACCGACGAGGTGACGATAAATATCCGCGAGGTGCGCAAGGCCGAGATCGACGCACAGCTCGTGGCGGAGAACGTCGCGCAGCAGCTGGTTCGGCGCATAGCTTTTCGCCGCGCCATGAAGAAGGCCGTGCAGTCGGCCCTGAAGCTCGGCGCGCAAGGGATCAAGATCCAGTGCGCCGGCAGGCTGGGAGGCGCTGAGATCGCCCGCAGCGAGTGGTATCGCGAAGGCCGCGTGCCGCTGCACACGCTGCGCGCAGACATCGACTATGGATTTGCAGAGGCCAGAACCACATACGGCATCATCGGCGTGAAGGCGTGGGTCTACAAGGGTGAGATCCTGCCTGAGCGTGGTCCGGCTATCTGATTTCCCGGAGTGGAGATAGAGCATGTTAGAGCCAAAGAAGACAAAGTTTCGCAAGCAGCAGAAGGGCCGCATCAGGGGCGTCGCATGGCGCGGCTGCAATCTTTCGTTCGGCGACTTCGGCCTGCAGGCGCTTTCGCACGGCCGCATCACCGCTCGTCAGATCGAGGCGGCGCGTATGGCGATGAGCCGCGCGGCAAAGCGCGGCGGCAAACTATGGGTCCGAATTTTCCCGGACAAGCCGATAACGAAGAAACCGGCCGAGACGCGCATGGGAAAAGGAAAGGGATCGCCGGAAGAGTGGGTCGTTCCGGTCAAGCGCGGCCGCATGCTCTATGAGATGAAAGGCGTCCCGCGCGACATAGCGATCGAGGCTCTCAAGCTCGCATCGCACAAGTTGCCGCTCAGGACCAAGATCGTGGAGCGGGAGGTATATCGTGAAGCCAAGTGAAGTCCGTGACAAAACGGTGCATGAATTGAATACGATGGTGACGGAGCTGGAGGAGGAGATATTCCGCCTTCGCTTCCGCATGGGCGCGGGCCAGCTCAAGCAGACCGGCAATATCCGCAAGGCGAGGCGCGACCTCGCTCGTGCGAAGACGGTCCTGCGCGAGCGCGAGCTATCGGCAAAGGG
>JBBAAC010000119.1:0-7592 GCA_041658465.1 bacterium
AAAAGGGCAAGGTGCTCATATTCAGTGGAGGTCAGATAAGTTCTAGTACGACTCAAAAAATCTCAGCGGGTACGGCCTGGTTTTCTTTCAACGGAGAATCTAATGACTATTTCGGATGGTCCGTAGCGGGAGATGTTGATGTAGACGGCAACGGATGGAACGACGTGATCGTTGGCAGCCAGTACAGCCAGAGATTTAATTCTAACGAATTGAAGACGGCCAAGGGCTGTGTGTACATTTACTATGATTTGGGAAAGTCTCAACAAAACAATCCGAATATAAAATGCGGCGACGCATATGGTGATCTGTTTGGTGCAGGCGTAGCGCCGCTGGGGAATACCGACAAGGGCGGAAAGGCATCATACGTCGTCTCCGCTCCAGGCGCCTACGGCAACAAAGGCAAAGTGACTGTAATCAAGCCAGACAAAAATCAAGTCGTTGAATTGCAAGGCAAACAGCCTGCACAGCAATTCGGATCCTCTATCTCATCTGCCGTGAGATGAGATAGAGGATTTTTACTTCAGGACCTTCTTGCTCTTCACATAATCCGCAAACGCGTCGGCGACCAGGATGTCCGTGTATTCCTTGCGCTCGTCCGGAATCTTCTTGAGCATCGAATACGCCCCGCCGCCCATTGCCACAAAATCAACAGTGGCGATGCGATAGATCTTGTCCGGGTCGAGCGCATCGTTGCGGATCGTAATTCCCGTGAGCCCATTGCCGCTGATTTTGAGCTCCATGCCTGCGACTTGTGGATACGAACCCTTTCCCGCAATACCGCGCGACAACGCACCAATGAGCTCGCTCCCCTTTATGTCAAGCACGACGAGCTTATTGGGAAACGGGAGCACTGCGTCCACGTCGCGCAGCCTGATCTTTCCCTTTCGAAGGGGCGCGCGGATGCCGCTGCTGTTTATAAATGCCGCGTCCGCATCTGTCTTTTGGCGCATTGCCAGGGCGACGTGCCTGCCAAGGATCGTCTCTTTGCCCTCCCCATTCTCAAAATCATCCGCCGCAACTCCGATCACCTTGTCGTACTTGGCCTTTGTCGGCGCTGCAAAGCGCTGCACCAGCGCCTCCACATCGTTGTCAGGCGCTACGTCGGATGACACCGGGATCAGCTCCCACCCGAGCAGAGAGGGGGTCTTTCCGCTCATATCGAAGTCTATGCGCCCTACATATCTGCCCTCTGCCGGGGTCTGGCACACCGGCACGCGGCCAACGGAGCGGCAGTACCCATCTGGTTTCACATGGTCGTGTCCGCCGACAACTACATCGATGCCCTTCACCGATTTCGCAAGCGCCACGTCCTCTTTGACCCCCTCATGTGTCAGCGCGATCATAATATCCGAATGCCTTCGAAGTGCCGGGACATCACGGCGCGCCTCTTTCTCGGAATCCGCAAACTTCAGGCCTTCCACGTTTGTCGGTTTTGTGACATGCGGGGTCCCTGCCATGGTGAGCCCGAGTATTGCCACGCGCAGCCCGTCCTGCATTGCAACTATTTCTGACGGCTCTGCAAAGTGCTCACCTGTGTTTCCAGTGAATATGTTTGCGGAGAGAATTGGAAACCCGGCGCTGCCCATGAGCTCGCCGAGCCGCTCTTTGCCTTGATCGAACTCATGGTTGCCGATGACCGCGGCATCCGTGCCGATTGCGCGCAGGAATGCCATCTCCACCTCTCCACGGAATTCTTTTGAGAGGGTGCTCCCCGTGAGCGCGTCTCCGCCATGGAGCACGATGGTGTCCCAACCCTTTTTTGTATTTTCCGCTTCGATGCTCTTGACGATGGCTGCGATCCTCGCAGCCCCGCCACTCCCGTTTGCCTCAGCTTCGAGATGCCCGTGCAGGTCATTAAAGTGCAGGATGGTGAGGTGTGTTGGGGCTGCCGACGCTATGGCAGGCGCCAGAACCAATATCAGAATTAAAAGAGATCTCTTCCACATTGTGATCAATGCACGAGACATGAGGCACGAGACATGAGGCATGAAAAAACCGGTTTTTATCATGCCTCGTGTCTCCTGCTTCCTGCCTCGTCACGATATTATGCCACCGCTATTGCCTCTATTTCTACGCTCACATCTTTTGGAAGGCGGCCGACCTCGACCGTGGCGCGCGCGGGCTTGTACTCGCCGAAGCAGGATGCATAGACGTCGTTCACCTTGGCGAAGTGCTCCATGTCTGAGAGGAAGATCGTGGTCTTCACCACGTTGTCGAACGTGAACCCCTCGGCCGCGAGCACGGCCTTGAGGTTCTCCATCACGAGCCTTGCCTGCGCAGCCGCGTCTCCGTCGAAGAGTTTCAGCTCGCCGGTGGAAGGGTCGATCGGGATCTGGCCGGAGCAGAAGAGCATGTTGCCGGCGCGCACCGCCTGGCTGTATGGCCCGATCGCCTTTGGCGCCTTGTCAGTGCTAACCATCTTGTGTGCCATGATCACCTCCTAGCCTCACCATGCTGAGGCATGAAACACGATGCATGAGGCATGAAAAATCCCGACCTTTCCTGTTTCATGCCTCCTGTCTCCTGCCTCGAATCTGTCAAACGGACCGCTCAACCCATATGTCCGCCAGATTAAGGATCGTCTCCACGGACTTCTCCATCCACTCGAGCGGTACCCATTCCTTCTTGGAGTGGAAGTTCATGCTGCCGTCAAAGATGTTCGGGGTGAGCAGGTCCTGGAACGAGAGCCTGGCTCCGTCCGTGCCGCCTCGAATAGAGGTGCGCTTCGGCGCAAGCCCCGCGCGGCGGATGGCCTCTTCCGCGTAGTCCACCACCTTCGGTTCCTTGTCCAGCGCGTACTTCATGTTGCGGTACGATTCCTTGATCTCGATGTCGACCTTGGCCCCGTATTTGTGGCCGACGTATGAGGCGGCGTGCTTGAGCATCTCCTTGAGCTCGCCGAGCCCGTCCACCGTGAAGTCGCGCACGAGGAAGTGCATCTTCGCCTCGGAGACGTTTCCGCTGAGCGATATGGGATGTAGATATCCCTCGCGCTTCTCGGTCGTCTCCGGCGTGCGGTCCTGCGGCAGGGCCAGGATGAGATCCCCGGCGACGCGCAACGCGTTGATCATCTTTCCCTTTGCATAGCCCGGATGAACGTCTGCGCCCGTGATCGTCACGAACGCGGAATCCGCGCAGAACGTCTCGTCCTCAATCTCGCCGAAGGAAGATCCGTCCACGGTGTAGGCGAAGTCCGCCGCAAACTTCTTCACGTCAAAGTAGTCGGTGCCGCGACCCACCTCTTCATCGGCCGTGAATCCGATTCGTATCGCGCCGTGCAGCCGTTTTGGGTCCTCCCTAAGGCGCCAGATCGCCTCCATGATCTCGGCTACGCCTGCCTTGTCGTCCGCACCGAGCAGCGTGGTGCCGTCCGAGGTTATGATGGTCATTCCCTTGCAAGCGGCAAGCTCGAGCTCGTCCGCAACGCGGATGACGATCGACTGATCTCCCGGCATCACGATGTCGCTGCCGTCGTAGTTGCGGTGTATCTGCGGCTTCACGTCCTTGCCGGAGACCTCGTGATAGGTATCGACGTGGGCGAGAAAACCGATCGTCGGCACTTTTCCATGCGCCGGATGGTCGCTCGGTATATTTGACGGGAGCGTAGCCATCACGTAGCCGTGCTCGTCCATCGTGGCGTCTCCAAGGCCGACCGCCTTGAGCTCATCCAGGAGCATTTTGAGGAACGCCTTCTGCCCCTCGGTGGACGGATAGGCCTCGACGTTTTCAGCGGACTGCGTGTCGATCTTCACATACCTGCAGAAACGATCGAGCAGGGTTTCTCGCTTCTTAAGCATATTTTCCTCCAGCTCCCTCCCCTTTGTAAGGGGAGGGTCGGGGTGGGGTAGATTCAGACCTACCTCCCCCAGCCCCTCCTTACAAAGGAGGGGAGGATAAATTTACATTTCCTTCTTCGCGCGCCGCGCATCCACGTAAGTGTATATGCACAGCGCGATGAGCATCGCGAGTCCGAGCCAGTTGCCGAAAGGGCCCTCGTTGGCGAAGTCCGGCAGGATCGTCTTTGAATACTCAGACTCGAAGTATTTGATCACAGCGCTGAGCACCCCCATCAGCGCCCCGCCCGCGATGAAGCCGGAGGCGATGAGGGTTCCGCGTTCGCGCCTGGCCGTGCCCAGGGCCTCATCCTTGCCCGCGCTCTTCTGGACGTAATGGGCCACGATCGCACCCACGAGTATCGGCGTGTTGAGCGATAGCGGGATGTACATGCCCAGCGCAAAAGCCAGGGGGGCGATGCCGAGCAATTCCATGAGCACCGCAATCACCGCACCGGCGCCGTAGAGCATCCATGGCGCGCCCTTCGCGGCCATGATCCCCTTGATGACCGCGGCCATTGCGTTTGCCTGCGGCGCGGGCAGGGGCTTTGGATGCGCATCCGACGGCACAAAGCCGTAGACCTTATTGAGAAGGATAATGACGGCCGTGACCGTGGCGGCCGCGAAGACGGTGCCGAGTATCTTGCACCACTGCTGCCTGGCGGGCGTAGCTCCGATCCAGTAGCCGACCTTGAGATCGGTGATGAGCCCGCCGGACATGGCGAGCGCCGTGCAGACAACGCCGCCAACGAGCAGCGCCGCCATCATGCCCTTGGGCCCTGAGAGCCCGGCCGCGACCATGATGAGGCACGTTATGATCAGGGTCACGAGCGTCATGCCCGAGATCGGGTTGATGCCGACGATCGCGATGGCGCGCGCGGCAACCGTGGTGAAGAGAAACGAGATCACAAAGACCACGACGATGGCGATTAACCCGATCCGCATCGGGTTTACCTGGCCGTCGAGCACGGAGAAGCGGAAGAAGACCCACGTCGCGATGGCCAAAAGCAGAAGACCCACGATGACGATCGGCATGCTGATGTCGCGCTGCGTGCGCTCCACCATCTTCTCGCCCTCGTGCTTCTTTCTGGAGGCGAAGATTTCCTTGAAGCCCTTTGTAAAGGCCTGCGCGATGATCGGGCTCGACTTGACGATGCCGATCAGGCCCGCGGCGAAGATGGCGCCGATGCCTATGTAGCGCACGTAGTTCGTGAAGATCTGGCTGGCGGTCATGGACGCGATCAGCGCCTCGCCCTCGGCAGGCGGCACCGCCACGGTGAGGAATCCTCCCATATAATTGATGAGCGGTATGAGCACGAGCCACGAGAGGAACGATCCGCATGCTATGATCATCGCGTAGCGCAGGCCCACGATGTAGCCCAGGCCCATGACCGCGGCGCCCGTGTTGATCGATATCACCGCTTTTACCTTGTCTGTGAGCGGGGCCAGAACCTGCACCGCGCCGGTCGTGAATTCCTCTGCCCAGGCACGCATCGCGATCGAGAGGAAGTCGTACAGGCCGCCGATTATCGCCGCGACCGCCAGGACCTTTGCCTGCTCGCCGCCCTTGGCGCCGGCTACCAGCACTTCGGTCGTGGCGGTGGCCTCCGGGAACGGCAGCTTGCCGTGCATATCGGCCACGAAGTAGCGCCGCAGGGGCACCAGGAAAAGGACCCCGAGCGCGCCGCCGAGCACCGCTGCCATGAAGAGCTGGAACAGGTTTACCTGCTCGTCGAGGCCCAGGATGAAGAGCGCGGGCAGCGTGAAGATAGCGCCGGCGACGATGAGGCCGGAGGCCGCGCCTATCGACTGAATGATGACGTTTTCGAGTATCGTGGACTTTCTGCGGAAGAGCGTGCCCAGGCCCACCGCAAGGATCGCTATCGGTATTGCGGCTTCGAATACCTGCGCGATCTTGAGCCCCAGAAACGCGGCGGCCCCGGAGAAGAGGATCGACATGATGATGCCGATGATCACGGACCGCCTGGTGATCTCCGGTATCGAGACGTCCGCCGGAACTATAGGCACATAGCTCTCGCCCGGCCTGAGTTCGGTGTAAGCGTTTGCAGGCAAACCGGACTTCCCGTGATGCTCCATGCTCCCCTCCTCGAAAAAGAGAAGGGGCATCCGGCACGCCCCCAACCCGGATGCCCCGAATCGCTCATAATTTCATGAGTTCGCCCGTCCAATCATCTTTCTGTTGGTAGATAATCGGCCGGGTTTTGTCAACGCATGACCAATAGCACCCTGCTTGTTTTTGGTCGCTGGTCAGTGGTCATTCTTTCTGGTAATAATGCGCCATGCGTCTGGGAATCGATATATTGATGGAGGAGCAGCGCTCCCTCATCGAGGGAAAGCGGCTGGGTATACTCGCGCACGCTGCGAGCGTGGACCCTGC
This sequence comes from bacterium, assembly GCA_041658465.1. Lineage (GTDB taxonomy): Bacteria > UBA10199 > UBA10199 > 2-02-FULL-44-16 > JAAZCA01 > JAJZQH01. The sequence continues at coordinate 6,232 of JBBAAC010000119.1, forward strand.
GGGATATCACACGGTCGATCGCATAGCGGATGAGCGCAAACTCACTGTCGCCGCGCTCTTCGGCCCGGAGCACGGCCTCGCCACAAAGGCGCAGGATATGGAGTCAGTGGAGTCGCGGCTCGACGCGGCCAGCGGCATTCCGATCCACAGCCTCTACGGCACCACCCTCGACTCGCTCAAGCCCACCAGGGAAATGCTCGCGAATATCGATACGCTGATCATCGACCTGCAGGATGTGGGAAGCCGCTACTACACCTACGTCTGGACCGCGCTCCTGTGCATAGAGGCATGCGCCGAGTTCGGAAAAGAGGTGATCGTCTGCGACCGGCCGAATCCGATCTCCGGCGAGATCGTGGAAGGGCCGGGGATAGACCCGGGCTTTGAATCCTTTGTCGGGCTTGCATCGTTGCCTGTCAGGCATGGCTTGACGATCGGCGAGATCGTTCATTGGCTGAACATTCGCGAGCATATCGACTGTAAAATCAACGTAGTGCAAATGGAGGGGTGGCAGCGGCGCATGAGCTGGCCGGATACCGGGCTTGCCTGGATCAAGCCGTCGCCGAATATGCGCTCTTACACGGCAGCCCTGCTCTATCCGGGCATGTGCCTCGTCGAGGCCACGAACCTCTCCGAGGGCCGCGGCACTGACACGCCGTTTGAGATTGTGGGCGCGCCATTCTTCGATACAGAGGGGTTCGTCAAGGCGTTTGAGGCCATTGGGCTGCCGGGTATCCATGCCGTACCCACGGCCTTTATCCCTACTCGGCAGAAGTGGATGGGCAGGATGTGCCAGGGAGTGCGCTGGGTCGTCTCCGATGCCCTGGCATTCCGCCCCTTTCTCACAGGACTCGCCTTTGTGTGGCTCTCGCACAACCTGTACAAAAATGACGGCTTTGAGTGGCGGGTAGCGCCCTACGAGTTCGTGACCGAACGTCCGGCCATCGACCTGCTCACGGGCTCTTCGCGGTTCCGGGAGGCAGTTGAGGGCCTCTCGATCGACGGCCTGAAGGCGCTTGCCGAAACGCCGCCCGCGCTGCTTGAAGCACGCGATCGCGCGCTCATCTATTAATTCTCAATTTCTACGCAACTTTATTGCCCGGCTGCCGAAGAAAGCAGTTGGAGGTGGTTATGTTGCTTCCCCTGGTTTTGTTTACCGTATTCCTGGCCGGCTGCGCCTCTGCCCTGACGGCGGCAAAGCCCGCCTCCGGGCAGCCTCTGCCTGGCAACAGGCGCGATGAAAAATCCGTCGGCGACGGATACGTGGAGACGATGAACTCTGCCGCAAAGCAGAGCAAGCGGCCGGACACCAGGTTCCGCATCTATACCCTGTTTTCGCCGGACTGCCTGATGTGCAAATCCCA
>JBBAAC010000120.1:0-7587 GCA_041658465.1 bacterium
CGTCTTCACGAGGGCATTCACCTTCATCTTCGCTGAGCTGGATATAGATGCGGATCCGGTGCGCGGCGCGGACATCTTCATCAGACAGCACGGCATGGCGCAGCCGTTTTCCGACACCTCCGCATTTCTCGATCACGTGGCGCTGCATTACAAAGTGTGTGTCGTGACCGACTCCGATGAGGAGATGCTGAGCGACCGTTTGCGCGGTCTTGGAAAATTTGACCGGATATTTTCATCCGGATCGCTGGGCGCGTACAAGACTGACCGCCAAAATCGTCTGTTCCGAGCCGTACTGACGCATTTCGGCGTGCCTCCCGAACGCATCCTGCACATAGGGGATTCTCACGCGGATGTGATCGGCGCCAACCGCGCGGGCATCAAGACCTGCTGGCTCAACAGGGCGGGCAACCATTGGTCGCATGACGTGCTTCCGGACTATTCCGTTTCAAGCCTCGGCGATCTCATGCGTATATTATAGGAGGGCTGATCATGCAGACCATCAATTTCGACTACGGTTTTGGTGAGGGACGGATTATAGATCGGCATACGGAGCATTATCTGAAGTCCCAAATTCAGACCCTCGAGAACTATCCCGCGTCCGGAGTTTCGTTCAAGGATATCACGAGCCTCCTCTCGGTTCCCGGAGCGCTCTCAATCGCCGTCGCTCGGCTGTCGACGCCTCTCAGAGACGTCCATGTCGACGCCGTGGCCGCGGTGGAGTCGCGCGGTTTTATTATCGGCGCGCCGCTCGCCGCTGATTTGGGCACGGGATTGATTCTTGTACGGAAGCCCGGAAAATTGCCGGGCGAAATCGATTCGTTTCAATACTCGTGCGAGTATTGCAGCGGAACCCTTGAGGTCAAGGGCGCTTCCATTCGGAGCGGAGGCGAATACGTTATTTGCGACGACGTTCTCGCCACTGGAGGAACGGCGAGGGCCACTGCGGATTACATAGCGAGAAAGGGCGGGGTCGTAAAAGCATACTCTTTTTTGATCGAGCTGTCGCAGCTGCGCGGGCGTAATTTGTTGAATGGGGCGCCGATATATTCGCTCCTTCATTTTTAAAAAGTCGGCTCCATTTTCAAAAGGAGGCGTGACAATGTTATCGAGTCCGTGCCTTTTCTTCATAGGCCCTGCCGCATCGGGCAAAACGACCTACATCAATGCGTTGGCGGAGATATGCGGGAAACGGCACGGCGATTCCGCTACGCGCCTGATAGTTATAGACGACATGCCCTGGATGATGAAGGTGTTCGAGGATGACGACGCCCGTGAAGCGCGCGGGGAGAAGAGATTGTTTTCGACAAAGTGCGGCGAGCTGCATTCAGTGACTGATGAGAAAGTATTTCTGGAGTTCAGCAGGAATTTCGGCCTTCGGCTTGACGAGCTTTTCCCTGCGCAACTACGGAGCGAGCGTTCACCGGTCGTCGTCGAATTCTGCCGGTACGGGGAGAATGCGTATGAATCAGCATTTTCATATATATCCCGCCATGTCCTGAGCAGAAGCTCCATAATCTATCTGAGCGTGCCGTTGGATGAAACCAGAGTGCGCAACAGATATCGATTCGAAATGCAGACCCATCCCGGCGCCCACCGTCTCCCAGACGCCGACCTCGCGCGCATGAACAGCGGCGATGACTGGAGACGCCTGACGCGCGACGAAGACAGCGGCGTCATATCCTTTTCCGGCGTTCCAGTGCCGTTCGTGACAGTGCGCAACCACGGCTGGAAGCGCGACAGGGAATCCATCATCGTCGGTCTGCAAGATCAATTGCATATCCTCGACAAATTGAGGAGAGACCAATGAAGACACGGGGTCTGGTAATGCCGGGGCCGCGCGTGCTCCAATGGCGTGATTATGACGTGCAATCCACTTTGGCGGAGTACGTTGAAATCGCAATTTCCGCCTGCGGAATATGCACATGGGAGCAACGCGTCTTTCGAGGCGCAAAGCAAACGTACCCATTCTGGGGCGGTCACGAGGTCTGCGGTTACGTGAACGAAATCGTCGAATGCGCATTGCCTGAAATAAAGAAAGGCGATCGCGTAGCGCTTGCGCTGATGTCAAGATGCGGAGAGTGCCGTTTCTGCCGAATGGGGCTCGATAACCACTGTGCATATGTGCGCAAGGCCGTCGACGACGGAATGCCGCAGGGCCCTCGAGGTTTCAGTACGTTAATGCGGGTGCCCGCTTATCAAGTATTCAGGCTGCCCAGTCGATTACCTCCTTCACTGGGTACGCTCGCGGAGCCCATAGCGTGCTCGCTGAGGAGCATAGAGAAAGCCAATCTGGAGCGCGGAAGCACGGCCGTTGTCCTGGGCGCCGGCGCCATGGGCCTGATTCACATTGGGCTTCTCAAAATCCGTGGCCATCGAGTGATCGCATGTGACGACGACGTCTTCCGCCGTGAAGCCGCAATCGAATGGGGCGCTGAGCTGACGCTTCCGCTCACCGAAGTGGGCGCGGAAAAAGATGTGCTGCATATAACCGAAGGATTAGGCGCGGACTCTGCATTTTGTATCCGCGGCGGATCCTTGGCGGTCGAAAAGGCCGTACGACTCGTCAGGCGCGGAGGGACGGTCGTTCTATTCCAATCCATCCTGAAGCCCGACGATCCGTCGGCGCACCTGCCGAAGATATCTGCAAACGACATTCATTACAGAGAGATTGCGCTTGTGGGAAGCGTGGGTCAGACGTTGAAGAATTTCAAAGACGCGGTCGAAATTCTATCTGATAATTCCGAGACCTTCGGCCCGCTTGTCAGCAGCGTATCTAATGATCCGATGGAGGCGTTTGCGTCGGCCCTGGATCCTGCATGCAATCGGGCGGTGCTCATGCTGAATTAACCCCGAGTTTCGGGCCTGGCATTCCGAGGTGGACGACATACCGCTGAGCTCGGTCACCGCCATCCGCGAGCGCGCCCGAAATGAGGGGTAAGTTGCATTATTTCTATTAAATAACCTCAAATCAAAGCTTTTCCCTTGATATTTTACCGGGAATCCCGGACAATTTTATTTGACCGGCAATCCCGGTAAAAGATCATGAAAATACACCTGCCAAACAGCGCCTTCCTGGGAAATATCGATCCGTTTCTGCGTTCCTTCGATAACGCGAATGCTCGCGTCCTGGATGTCACGGCCAACAAAAAGTGGATATCGATTCATCCCGTAGCCCTGGCAATGGTTGCTGCGCTGGGACTTTGTATCAAGCCTGAGGCAATTCATTTTGAGAAATTAGAGGCTGTATCCAAGCACTATCTCGAAAGGATGGGGCTCTTTAAAATTCTCGGCCTGAGATCAGACATCAAAATTACGGAGCACGAACCCGCCGGACGATTTATTCCTCTATCGAGGATCACCGACTCTGAAGGATTATCGCACTTCATCGAGGATATGGTCCCTTTGCTGCATCTCAATCCTGATCAGGCTCAGCCCATCAAGTACATTGTAAGCGAACTTGTGAGAAATGTCTTTGAACATGCCTGCTCAAAGGACGGGGCAATTTTGTGCGCACAGTTTTACAAGAAGAGCAGCACGATAAGAATAGGCATCGTCGATACGGGAATTGGCATACGAAAGACGATCAGCAAATCTTATAAACCGGGCTCGGATATAGAGGCGATAAAGCTCGCGTTGACCCCGGGTATCACGGGAACGACCGGGAGAATCGGAGGCACTGAGTATAATGCCGGCGCCGGATTGTTCTTTATTAAATCCATCGCCAAAGTCAGCAAGGATTTTTTTGTGATCTACAGCGGCAACGCTATGTACAAACTGCTCAAAACTGGACGCACTGCAAAAGCGGTGCGCCTCTACATCGATCCATACAAGGACAGACATTCAAAAAAAGATGATCTGCCATACTGGCAGGGAACCGCCGTCGGAATCGACATTTCTCTTGAAGCAAAACAGGGATTTTCAGAACTCCTGGATCATATAAGGGATATCTATGTAACGGCAATCAGCGAACAGAAAAAGGCGGGGCATAAGAAGGCAAGATTCATATGACAGAGCATGACTGTCCGGTTCATTGTAAAATTGTGAAAAAACCGTTTGTAACATCTTGAAAACACGAAGCCTGCTTTGACGCTTTAATTTAAATCCCCTCCCTTTGTAAGGGAGGGATGGGGAGGGTAGACCTTGGGGAAAACCGTGATCTACCTCCCCTTGCCCCTCCTTACAAAGGAGGGGGGTGTGAAAACGCAAGATTAAACCGGACGGTCATGATGACAGAGATAAAGATGTCAGAGCATGTCGGCAGCTTTGCCGAGAACAAGGATGTGGCAAGGGATATCAGGCTGAATCATATAATTCCTGCACTCGATCGAAATGAGGAAGTCATCATTGACTTTGAAGGAATCGATGCCACGACCCAGTCGTTTATTCATGCGCTCATAAGCGATCTCATAAGAAAATACGGCAATGACGTGCTGGATCGCATTTATTTCAGAAACTGCAATGAGTCGGTCAAGAAGATAGTAGGTATTGTTGCGGATTACATGCAGGAGGCGGAATAAGTTGTAGTAGCCACGCGGGTCCTGCCTCCTGCTTCATGCCTCCTGCTTCTTCCTTTTCATCACCTTGTAAAAATATCCCTGGCTCACGCGCAGGTTGGCGATCGCGGCCGTGGGTTTACCGCCCGCAGCCTTGAGCGCAGCAGAGAATACGAGCGGGAGATAATCGTCGATCTTGCGGCCTCGCGTGTAGACGAATGAATCGCCATAGGACTCGTTTTCATGATCATCCAGGTTGTGCTCCTTCACTCGTTTGTAGAGCGTCGTCAAGGCGATGCCTAGCTCCAGCGCTGCGGGCCTTGCCCTGAATTCGTTCGCCTCATAACACTTTGCGATGATCACGCGCTCGTAGCCCTGCCACGACTTGCCCATGTCGTAGTAGTTGCGCTCGTCGATTCTGACCGAGGGCCCGGCCGCTCCCTCTGCGTGTTCCACCTCCCTGTCGATCAAGGGCCACTCCTCGCGCCTCTCGGCTATGGCGCGCTGGGCGCCGGCTGCAGAGCGCGCAATCGGGTGATTGTCCGGGATGGCGCGCTCGTCGATCACGTTGCCTTCGACCAGCGCTGTGCATACCTGGATCAGATTCTCCAGCTCGCGCACGTTTCCAGGCCACCGGTATGAGAGGAGGCGCCGCATGAACCTCGGGTGCACGCCGAGCTTCCTGTCCGGCGCCGCGGCCGCTACGAAGCGCTCCACGAGCGCGGTGAGGTCCTCCGGCCGATCCCTCAGCGGCGGCACCTCTATCTTCATCTGGCAGATGCGGTAGTAGAGATCGTCGCGGAACCTGTCCGCCTTCACGAGCTCATCGATGTCGCGGTTCGAGGCTGCGATCACCCGGATGTCCACGGCGACCGGCTTTGTGTCGCCGATGCGCGTGCATTCGCGCTCCTGCAGAACGCGGAGCAGTTTCACCTGAAGCTCGGGCGCGAGCTCGCCGATTTCGTCCAGAAAGAGCGTACCGTTGTTGGCCTCCTCTATCAGTCCGCGCTTGTCGCGGTTCGCGCCGGTGAATGCGCCCGCCTTATAGCCGAAGAGCTCCGACTCCATGAGCGTCGCAGGGATTGCGCCGCAGTTGATCGCCACGAACCTCCCGCTGCCTCGCCTGGAATGGTTGGTGTGGAGCGCCCTGGCTATGAGCTCCTTGCCGGTGCCGGATTCGCCGCAGATGAAGACTGAGATGTCGGTATCCGCGATCTTGTCGAGCGTGCGCAATATGCGCTGCATCGCCGGGCTGCGGCTCGCGAGAGCCCCGTAGTCGAACTTGAGCTCGCCCGGCTCGCGGCCGAGCAATGCCTCATAGTGCTCCGCGCGACGGGATACCTCAGCGAGTTCCCCGGAGAGTGATTGCTGACGGCGCGCCGATGCCAGCAGGAGCCTCGCCGTCTCTATCGCAAGGCCCACCTGATCCGTGAACGCATCGAGAAGCGTCATGTCAGCGGATGAAAACGCGCCTGCGTGGAAGCGGTTCTCCAGATAGAGAACGCCGATGATGCGCTTGCGGGCCCTCACCGGGAGACAGAGTATCGATCGCAGCGCATGCGCCGCGATCGATTGCTCGTTTGCGAACCGATGGTCAGCCATAGCATCGTCGGTCCTCACGGGGAATCCGCTTTCCAGCACCTGCCTCGCCAGCGTGCGGCTGAACTCTATCTCGCCTTCGCGGTCCTCCATGTTTCGCTGGCACGCAGGCGTCAGCTCCGCGTTTTCGCCCACGAGCAGAATGGCGCCGGCCTCGGCGCCGGTGAATTCGAGCGCGTAGTAGAGTACGGTCTTCTGCACGTAATCGAGATCCCCCTCCGCCGCTATGAGCTTGTTGATCTCGAGTATCTTGAGGTACGCAGCGGCCATGCCCGCGCGCTGATCCGGCATCGTCGGTCCTTGCGCGGTTTCGGCCGCGGCCTCCCCGGCCTGAAGGCCGACCCTCGCCTTGAGCTCCCCGAGCGACTCTTTCTCCACGGCGCTCGTCGCGAGCGGGCCGAGCATGGCCATGAGATCCGAGAATTCCCCTGCCCTGCCCTGCGCATGCGCGACTTCGGCAAGCGTTTCCATGATCCAGAAGCGCTGCGGCGCAGCCTGGCCGACGCGCGAAGCTATGCCTCGCGCCTCCTCAAGCCGCTCCCGCGCCTCGTCAAACCTCCCGCCCTTCCGCGCTATGTCTCCCAGCTCGAGCAGCCCGCGCGAGAGGGCCGCCCAGTCCGATGCCCCCTTGCCCGGCATGCTCCTCAAAAACTCCACCGCGGGCACGAGATGATCCAGCGCGGCCTCGACCTTTCCGCGCGACGCCTCGACGATTCCCATGTTGATAGCGATCGCCGAGCCTCCGCGCAGGTCTCCGGTCATCTCGTGCAGCGCCATGCCCCGCTCATAGAATGCTATGCTCTGGTCGGCCTCCCCGCTGATCTGATAGGCGTTGCCGAGGCCGTTGTAGGCCCGGAGCATGAGCTCCGTGTTATGCGAGCGGCGGCAGACATCGATGCATCGCTTGTATGCCTCCACCGCCTCTTTGTACTGCCCTTTTGCCTGCGCGAGCTGCGCCTGGTTGTAGTGCGCCCTGCCCACGAGGAGGTCGTCGCCCAGGCCCTCCGCCTGCTTCAGATCCTCGCCCAGTATGCGCTGCGCATCGTCGAACTCGCCGCGCGCGGTGAGCACGATTCCCAGATCGTTGTTAGTCACCGGTTCGAAGCCGGGCGAAAGCAGCATCGCCGTCTCTCGCGTCTTCTCGAAAATATTCTTCGCCTCGTCGAGACGTCCCTCTGAATAATGTATGCTCCCGAGAAAATTCTCGATCGTCAGTTCGCGCGAAGGTTCGCCGCCTGCCTGCTCGAGCGCCGCTTTGGCATCGTGGAGCGACGCGCGCGCGCGATCGAACTGCGCGAGTTTTATGTAAGTCCCGCCGAGGCGCACCAGCACCTCGCCGCGCCACCGGGCCATTGCCGGGCTCTGCGCGCATGCGGTTATGAGCGCCTCGACTGCGGAAAAATGTTCGGTGGCCGCGGTGTAATCGTGGCCGATGAGATATGCCTCGCCGAGTTTCATCTGCACGGCCACGGTCCGCTCGACATCGTCCTCGGGC
>JBBAAC010000121.1:0-7486 GCA_041658465.1 bacterium
CGAGCCGTACGCCAGCCACCGCCTCGCGGTCGAGGCGCCGCACGTGCTCCACATCGAGGAATGCGGCAACCCCGAGGGCCTGCCGGTACTGTTCGTGCACGGCGGCCCGGGCGCCGGTTGCGAGCATTATCACCGGCGCTACTTCGACCCTGAAGTCTGGCGCATCGTGCTCTTCGATCAGCGCGGCGCCGGCCGCTCGACGCCGCATGCGAGCCTTGAGAACAACACCATCTGGCACCTGGTCGCGGACATGGAGCGTATCCGCCACCATCTCGGCATCGAGCGCTGGGCACTGTTCGGCGGCTCCTGGGGCTCGACCCTGTCGCTCGCCTATGCCGAAACTCATCCGCAACAGGTGCTCGGGCTGATTCTGCGCGGCATCTTTCTGTGCCGGCCGTGGGAGATTCGCTGGTTCTACCAGGACGGCGCCAACCGCGTGTTTCCCGACCACTGGCAGGACTTCATTGCGCCCATCCCCGAAGCCGAACGCGACGATCTATTGCGTGCGCATTACAAACGGCTCACCGGCAAGGACGAAATTGCGCGCATGCACTCGGCCAAGGCCTGGTCGGTGTGGGAAGGCCGTACCGCCACGCTCAGGCCCAATCCCTCGGTCGTCGACCATTTCGCCGCGCCACACACGGCGTTGGCGCTCGCGCGCGTCGAGGCGCACTACTTTGTCCACGACACCTTTCTGGCCTCCGACCAACTGCTGCGCGACGCGCACCGGCTTAAGGACATCCCGGGTTACATCGTGCACGGGCGCTACGACATGGTCTGCCCGCTCCAGAGCGCATGGGACTTGCACCGCGCCTGGCCACAGGCGCGGCTCGAGATTGTGCCCGACGCCGGCCACTCGGCGACCGAGCCCGGCATCGTAAGCGCGCTGGTGCAAGCCGGCATCGCGCTCGCGCTGCTGCTGCGCCCAGGCCGATGACGACGTACGCGATTGGCGACGTGCAGGGCTGTTTCGACGCCCTGCAGGCGCTGCTCGAAAAAATCCGCTTTGATCCCGCCCACGACCGGCTCCGGTTCACCGGCGATCTCGTCAACCGCGGTCCGCGATCGCTGGAAACGCTGAGGTTCGTGAAAGGCTTGGGCGAACGCGCCGTGAACGTCCTCGGCAACCACGACTTGCACCTGCTAGCGGTGGCCGCCGGGGCCGCCAAGCGCAAGAAACACGACACGCTCGATGACGTCCTGGCGGCCCCGGACCGCAACGAGCTACTCGACTGGCTCAGGCGCCGTCCGCTGCTGCATCACGACGCCGCGCTTGACTGGACGCTGGTGCATGCTGGGCTGTTGCCGCAATGGGACCTCGCCGATGCGCAGCGGCTAGCGCGCGAGGCGGAGACCGTGCTGCAAAGCGACCATGCCGACGATTTCCTGGCGCATATGTACGGCGACCTCCCCAACCATTGGCGCGAAGACCTCACGGGCCACGAACGTCTGCGCGTGATTGTTAATGCCTTTACGCGTCTGCGTTACTGTGACCTCGAGGGCAAGATGGATCTGCGTTTCAAGGGCGCGCCCGGTAGCCAGCCGCTGGATCAGGTGCCCTGGTTTCAGGCTCCGCACCGACGTTCTGGCGCGGAGCATATCGTGTTCGGTCACTGGTCCACGCTGGGAGCGTACCAGGACCACGGCGTGCTCGGACTCGATGGCGGTTGTCTCTGGGGCCGCGAACTCTGTGGTGCGCGTCTCGAACCAGGCGCCGCTCAAATATTGAGTATCCGGTGCCGTAACTATCGCCGCCCCGATGCCGCCTGATGTTGCCAATGCTGGACTTGCGGATGCGGTGCTGCTGCTGCATGCGCTTTATGTCGTGTTTGTCGTCGGCGGGTTGCTGCTGATTCTTGCGGGGTGGTGGCGTGGCTGGGCGTGGACCCGTAATTTCTGGTTCCGCTGGCTGCATCTGGCCGCGATCGGCTTTGTTGTGCTTGAAACCTGGTTCGGCGTTCCCTGTCCGCTCACGGTGCTGGAGTCACATTTGCGTGTGCTGGCGGGCACACCAGGTTATGCGACGAGCTTTATCGGTCACTGGCTGCAAAGGCTTATTTTTTACCAGGCGCCGGCTTGGGCGTTTATCGGGCTTTACACGGCCTTTGCCCTGCTGGTCGTGATAGTTTTTATATTTTATCCGCCGCGACGGTATCCAAGACGTCGCGGCTGATGCAAAATATCGACTCTCCCACTTATTGCATCGACATGATCGGCGCCGACAAACCACGAATCAAGGTTTCCGTCAGAACCTCTTACCTGTCTGGTCAGTCGGCACCGGAACAGAACCGCTACGTGTTCGCCTACACCGTAACCATCACCAACGACGGCGGCGCCCCGGCCAAGTTGCTCACGCGCCACTGGGTCATCACCGACGCCAACAGCCAGACGCGCGAGGTGCGCGGTGAAGGCGTCGTCGGCGAGCAGCCGACGCTGCCGCCGGGGACGAGCTTCGAGTACACCAGCGGCACCGTGCTTGAAACGCCGGTCGGCACGATGCATGGTAGCTATCAATTGGTGGCCGAGGACGGCACCCCGTTCGACGCCGAAATTCCCACATTCACGCTCAGCATCCCGCGTACGCTGCACTGATGTCGGTGCGTGGTGGCCGTGTTGATTTGATTATTTTTTAATCAACTTGGTTTCTCAACGTTTGCGCCTCTTGATTTAAACGTCGAGATTGGCGACGTCGAGCGCGTTCTTCTCGATGAAGGCGCGGCGTGGTTCGACCTCATCGCCCATGAGCATGCTGAACACTTCGTCCGCAGCGACCGCGTCCTCCATGTTCACCTTCAGTAGGCGCCGGACCTGGGGGTCCATGGTGGTTTCCCAAAGCTGCTCCGGGTTCATCTCGCCCAGGCCCTTGTAGCGTTGGATCGTCTGGCCACGGCGCGCCTCGGCCATGAGCCATTCCAGCGCCTCGTCGAAACTCGTCACCAGCAGGCTCTTGTCGGCCCGGTGAATCAGCGCCTCCCGGCCGAACAACGTTTCCAGGTGCTCGCCCAGAGCCCGCAACTCGCCATACTCACGGCTGGCAAGAAAATCGGCGTCGATCCGGCTTTGGGTCACGCTGCCGTGTTCGCTGCGCGCGACCATGAACTCGTGCAGGTTGTTACGCTTGTCAAATCCGAGGCTGACTTGGTAACGGGCGCCGTTCTGCTCGCTGTTGAGCCGGGCTTGCAGCTCGGAGACGCAGGCCTCGCTGCCCTTCTTGTTCTTGAGCAGGGTGGCCGTGACGGTGGGCATGTAAATCAGCTTGTGCAGCAGCTTGCTGTCGTAGCGCCGGGCGAGACGCCGGATTGTTTGCTCGATGGCCAGGTGGCGGTGACACAGGCTCGCAAGCTCCTTGCCCTCGAGTATTTTTTCACCGGCCCGCAGGCTGGCGTGGTCGAGCGCAGTTTCGAGCAGGTGGCTCTGCAGCTCGGTTTCATCTTTGAGATAACGCTCGTTCTTCCCCTGCTTCACTTTGTAGAGCGGCGGTTGGGCAATGTAGATGTGTCCGCGGACGATCAGCTCCGGCATCTGACGGAAGAAGAAGGTCAGCAACAGCGTGCGGATGTGCGAGCCGTCGACGTCGGCGTCCGTCATGAGAATGACCCGATGATATCTTAACTTATTGATATAAAAGTCATTTTTTCCTACTCCGGTACCCAGCGCCGTAATCAGGGTCACCACCTCTTGCGACGACAACATCTTGTCAAAGCGTGCACGCTCGACATTCAGGATCTTGCCCTTAAGCGGCAGCACCGCCTGAAATTTCCGGTCGCGCGCCTGTTTGGCCGAACCACCGGCAGAATCGCCCTCGACCAGGTAAAGTTCACACAGGGAAGGATCGCGTTCCTGGCAATCAGCCAGCTTGCCGGGCAGGCCGGCCAGATCGAGCGCGCCCTTGCGTCGGGTCATCTCCCGGGCCTTTCGGGCCGCCTCTCGGGCCCGCGCCGCCTCGACAATCTTGATAGCGATGGCGCGCGCCTCGGGCGGGTTTTCCTCGAGAAATTCGCCGAGCTTGTCGTTAACCACCGACTCCACGACGCCCTTCACCTCGGACGACACCAGTTTGTCCTTGGTCTGGGACGAGAACTTCGGCTCCGGTACCTTGACCGACAGCACCGCCGTTAGGCCCTCGCGGGCGTCGTCACCCGAGGTGTCGATCTTTTCCTTCTTTGCGAGCCCCGTGGATTCGATGTAGTGATTCAGGGTGCGGGTCATGGCGGCGCGCAGCCCGGCCAGGTGACTGCCGCCGTCGTGCTGGGGGATGTTGTTGGTAAAGCAGAATGTGTTCTCCTGATAGGAGTCGTTCCACTGCATGCAGAGCTCGACAGTGATACCGTCGCGCTCGGAGGCGATGTAAATTGGCGTCGGATGCAGCGGGGTTTTGCTGCGGTTCAGGTGTTCGACAAACGCCTTTATCCCGCCCTTGTACTCGAAGACGTCCTCTTTGCCGCTGCGCTCATCCGTCAGGGCAATCCGTACCCCGGAATTGAGGAAGGAAAGTTCGCGTAGTCGTTTGGCCAGGGTGTCGTAACTGAAGGTGATATTGCTGAAAATTTTTGTGCTGGGCTTAAAGCGCACGTCCGTACCGGTTTCGCCAGTTTCCCCCGTGACTTTAAGCGGTTTTTCAGGATCGCCATTAAGATATTTCTGATGGTGAACCTTGCCTCCACGGCGAACCGTAAGCTCGAGCCATTCGGACAATGCGTTAACCACAGAAATACCCACACCATGCAGCCCACCTGAGACCCTGTAAGAGTTCTGGTCGAACTTTCCGCCTGCATGCAGTACGGTCATTACGACTTCGGCAGCGGATCGCCGTTCTTCCGGGATAATGTCGGTCGGAATGCCCCTGCCGTTGTCGCTGACGGTGATGGACCCGTCTATGTGAACAGTTACTTTTATCTGGTTACAGTGCCCTGCCAAAGTCTCGTCGATAGAGTTATCAACAGCCTCGAACACCATGTGATGTAAGCCAGTACCGTCGTCTGTATCACCGATGTACATCCCGGGACGCTTGCGGACAGCATCCAGTCCTTTTAGAACCTGGATACTTTTGGAGTCGTACGGCTGTTTCTTGTCCGACTGAGTCATTGGCTATCGCCTTGTTCCACGTGAAACTAGGTTGCCACGTTTCACGTGGAACATATGTCATTAGGAGGGCTAAGTATCCGGAAGGACTAAAGCCTCATCGGCATTATAACGTAGAGCGGTGTCTTGATGTCGGGAGAACTGATGGTGCAGCTACTATTTGCATCCGTCAGACCGATAACAACCTGTTGACTGTGCAGGGCGCTGATTGCCTCGAGCATGTAACTCACATTGAAGCCAATCTCCATGGCTTCGCCGCTGTAATCAGCCGATATCTCTTCTTGGGCTTCTTCCTGTTCCGGGTTGTGGGCGGATATCTTCAGCCCATTATTAGCTAGGGTCAGACGCACTCCGCGGTATTTCTCGTTCGATAAAATCGCAGCTCGACTCAAGGATTCGCGTAGCGCCTCTCTTTCCACGTGCACTAGCTTATTCTGGGAAGCAGGAATAACCTTTGTATAGTCAGGGTATTTTCCGTCGATAAGTTTAGAGGTAAACACAAAATCCTCGGTGCGTGCACGCACGTGGTTCGCGTTAAATTGCAGCTCAACGAGGTCGGAGACATCTTCCAGAAGACGCATAAACTCATGAACGCCTTTTTTGGGAATAATAATTTGCTTCAGGTCTTGCGCCCCCCCTCCTAGCTTGGATTCACCGATTGCCATTCGATGGCCGTCTGTACCCACTACCCGTAGCTGACCGCCGTTTAACTCAACAAGCAATCCATTAAGAAAATAGCGCACATCCTGCTGTGCCATACAAAAATGCGTCTGTTGTAGCAAGTTTCTCAAAACCGCTTGGGGTACGCTGATGCTTTGGTCCCACTGGGATGCCTGGATATTTGGAAAATCCGTCGCCGGTAACGTAAGCAGGCTGAAGCGGCTTTTGCCTGATTTAACACTGGCTTTCTCGCCCTCTTTACGAATATCGATAGCTGCGCCCTCCGGCAGGGCGCGGCAAATATCAAGCAATTTCCTCGCTGGTAATGTCAGCTCACCGTTCGCGCTGTGCCCAGTTTTTACCCGGGCAACAATTTCTACCTCAAGGTCAGTCCCAGTAAGTGTGACTTCACTGTTGTTTTGACGTAGCAATATAAATGACAGTATCGGTAGTGTTTGACGCTTCTCTACAACGCCCGCTACATAACTCAGCGGTTTCAGGATGTCTTCACGCTGTAAGGTTATGTGCATTGTTATCTCTGTTTAGTAGTTAATTGTAATGTTTATAAGGCCAACCTGATTTTGTGGATAACTGTATTTCGTGTTAGCCATAACCCATAAAGTAGGGCTAGTAACCCTGTTCATGATCTACCGGATATCGTGTGGGGCTGCTGTGTGCTTTTTGGGTTATGGCATCTTGTTGTGCTACGCAGCATAAATTAGTTAGTTATTAGGCGTTGTGCCCACAGCAAACAGCTAGGTTGTTAACAATCGCATAAGGTTGTCAAAATCTTCCTTTACTCTTGCGTCTTGCCCAGACAATTCTTTCACTTTCCTACAGGCATGCAAAACCGTCGTGTGGTCTCGCCCACCAAATGCTTCACCTATTTCCGGTAGGCTGTGTTCCGTCAGCTCTTTGGCAAGCGTCATAGCAACTTGTCTGGGTCGTGCTACTTGGCGTACGCGGCTCTTTGAGTGCAGGTCAGAAATACGGATCTTGTAATACTCCGCAACAATTTTCTGGATATTATTAATTGTCATCAAGCGCTCTTGGAAAGACAGTAAATCCTTAAGGCTATCTCCTACAAGGCTTATATCTATTGGCCTTCCAGTAAAGTAAGCGCTAGCTAATATTCTTCGCAGGGCGCCCTCCAGTTCACGCACATTTGAACGAACACGCTTGGCAAGAAAGAAGGCGACATCCTCAGGGAGGTCCACTCCGTCCTGTTTAGCTTTCTTGATGAGAATCGCTACCCGGGTTTCGAGCTCCGGCGGATCGATAGACACAATCAGTCCGGAACCAAAGCGCGAAATTAATCGTTCTTCAACCCCCCCCAGTTCCTTGGGGAAGCGGTCAGCTGTAATAATAACCTGGCGCTGGCCCTCTAGCAGGGCATTAAAAGTATGAAAAAACTCTTCTTGGGAACGTTCCTTGCCGATGAAGAACTGGATGTCATCTATTAACAAGGCATCCAGTCCACGGTAGAGTTTCTTGAATTCGTTGATAGCGTTGTGTTGCAGCGCCTTGACCATATCGGCGACAAAGCGCTCAGAATGCACATAGGCGATATTGGCCTCTGGACGGTGAGTGAGCATAAGATTGCCCACCGCTTGCATGAGATGGGTTTTACCCAAACCCACACCGCCGTAGATGAAAAACGGGTTATAGGCCCCGCCCGGATTCTCGCCAATCTGACGCGCGGCGGCGCGCGCCAGCTGGTTCGACTTGCCTTCTACGTGGGTTT
>JBBAAC010000122.1:0-7432 GCA_041658465.1 bacterium
GCGCGCCTGTTTCCGCTTCGTCGGCCGGCGCCAAGGAACTATCGCCGCCCATGTTTCACGTTGAAGACGAGGGGAGCCATCTCGTGCGCTATCTGGCGGCCGACGACTTCGAGAACCGGCGCGAGATGGTATTCCCGATCACCGTGGACAACGACCCGCCGGTCACGACCATCGAGAAGAGCCAGGAGGTCGCGGGCGAAGAGCATCTCGCTACCCCCTCCACGCAGCTCCGCTTAAATGCGCAGGACGATATCGTCGGCCTCAAGACCACTGAATATAATATCGACGGCGGAGCATGGCAGCAGTACTCCGCGCCGTTTACGCTGAGAGGTCTGCCGGCTGGCGAGCACTCGGTATTCTATCGCAGCCAGGATCTGCTCGGACATCCGGAGGCCGATCACAAGCAGCTCCTCGACCTCCTGATACTCGATAGCAGCATGACCATGTCGCAGATGCCGCGCATACTGCTCTTCGCCCTTCCTGATGAGGCCAGACCGGATCTTAAGCCCGTCGATCTCGATGAAGTGAGTTCCATTCAGTCTCTCTGCGCGGATCGCGGCTGGCCGTTCAAGGTCGTAAGCGATGCGCAGGAATTTCTGATCGCCATGAGGAGCGATGCATTCAACGTATTTGCCGTCGCAAGCGCCGGAGCTGAATATCATTTCGAGGGCACTGAATTCATCGACGGGATGACGCGTGAGCTGACGGCGCGTATCTACAACGGCGACGCGTTGATGCTGTTGCCGAGCGCAACGGGAGTCCGCGGCGTCGCATGGGACAAACTGTGGGAGAATCTCGGCGGCATTAACGCGGTTTCCATGGATGGCTCCGCGCATCTTGTCTCCGCAGCACTCGATGACGGTCAGTGGCCGACGCTAGCCCTCTCGCCGTCAGTCGCGTTCAATGGGAACATGGAGCCGATCTTCCGGGCCGACGATGCGACCGTTGTCGGCAGAAAGGCGTTCGGCAGGGGCTCTGCGCTGCTCGTCGGCGTGCCCGTAAGCGGTTGGGCCGCTGCCTATGCGGCGGCTGCCGCGGAAAAGGGCGCCGTGGAAGATGGGTCCTGGGGCTCGATGTGGGAAAATGTCTTCGCCCAGGCGCTTCCGCCCGAAGACACCCCTTCGCCCGGCGAAGTGGTTTCGTATGCAATCGCCGTTGCCACGCGCGATCGTCCAGCCGGCGCCTCCGCCACGATCTCGATACCGACGCATGCGGCGCTTATTGGCGCATCAGGCGAAAACCTGGCTCAGGCGACCACGTCCTGGAGCGCTGAACTTGCGGCGAACGAGAAAGAGCGATTCAAGTATTCGATTCGCCTGCGCATGGACGGAAGCGCCATCGAAGTCCCGCTGACGCTCACGACTTCATGGCTCAACGGACTCACCGACATCACGACCACGAGTTTCAAACAGGAAGTTGCGTCTGTCTGGGGCGAGCAGTGGTCGAGCTGCAAGTCTTCCATCGATAAGCTGCGCGCGGAAGGTACTTCGAGCGACGGCGCGCGCGCCATGCTGCAGGATATCTTGAACCAATGGGCTGAGGCCGCAGGCGCGGAAGGCTTTGAACAAAAAATCTCGACCGCGTTGATCGCATTCGACAAACTTGTAGTATTGGATGCGGAGAAGATAGCGCCTGTGCGCGCCGAGCTTTCGCGCCTGGTTGAGGCGTTGGAGATAGCCGCGTATGAAGCTTCGACCGGGGGCGTGTCGCTCGGCCAGTCGGCGATGGACAGCGATGGCGACGGGCTGCCCGACGACGTTGAGATAGAAGCAGGCACGGATCCATATGATGCGGACAGCGATGACGACGGAGTGCTCGATGGAAAGGAGGTCGCGGCGCTTGAGGATTCCGACGGCGACGGCCTCATCAACGCGCTCGACCCTGACAGCGATAACGACGGCCTTAACGACGGGCTCGAGATGGGCGTGGTTGCAGCGGCCGACGATCCCGACGATGCCGGGCCGATCAAGGGAACCGACGAGTCAGCCGGTCACCTGGTATTCGACAGCGACCCTGCAACTATTACCAATATGACCAAGGCCGATACCGATGGCGGCGGACTTACGGACGCGCAGGAGGATAAAAATCTGAACGGACGAGTGGATCCCGGCGAAACGGATCCGAACAATCCCCTGGACGATACCAATCCCACTGGATTTGCTGGAGGTGGTGGCGGCGGGGGATGCTCGCTGATTCCGGAGCACAAGCGTTAATACATTCCCTCCCTTTGTAAGGGAGGGTCAGGGAGGGTAGATCGTTGGAAAATCGCGATTCGTTCGACCGATTATTGCTGTGTGCACTGACTTTTATTCTGATCTTTCTTGTGCCGCTTCAGAGCCGTGCATCAGATACCGGGCTCAGCGGTTTCAATGTCCTAAACGTTCACCCCTCGGCGGACGGCAGCGGCATATTTTCTCTCTATGGCACGCAAACCCTTGGGCACCTGAAGCCGGCAGTACGCTTCACTCTCCAAGGTGTGGGCAACCTGATCGAGGCGCAAAACCCGGTGAACAGCAGCAGGTCGCAGGTCGTGGGCGCTGCAATCGAGGGAGACATCTCCTCCGCGTTGGGCCTGGGCGACCATTTCAATATCGGGTTCACTCTGCCGCTCATCCTCTATGAAGATGGGATGAATGTGAATACTCAGAATCGATTCAAGGGGGCTGGGGTAGGGGACGCGACGATCGATGCAAAGGTCAGGGCTCTCAAGGATGCAGCGGGAAGCGTCGGCATTGGCGTGCTCGCCCGGCTCAGCCTCCCCACTGGCGATCCCGGTCGCTTCACGGGATGGTATTCCCCCACGGGAGAATTCCGCCTCATTGCCGACAAGAGTTTCTCGGCGCTTTATGTCGTTGCAAATGCAGGCTATCGAATAGCTGAGAAGACCCAGGTCGTGAATCGCGCGAACGGGGCCTCGTGGAACGTAGCGGATGACGACCGGCTCACGTTCGGGCTCGGCGTTCAATATACGCTTCCGGTTCAAAAGAAAACGTGGGACCTCTTTGCATCTGTGGACGGCGATACGGTGGTGAAGAACGTGCGCGAGGTCACGACGCCGATACATGTGCTCGGAGGTATACAGAAGAGGTTTTCAAATGGCGTATCCGTTCAAATCGGAGGGGGACGCGGGGTGACGGATGCGCTCGGCTCGCCGTCATACCGTGCATTTGCATCGATCGCGTTCGATGCCGGCCGACGCTGGCGAGAGGCACATCGCGAAAAAGCCGCGAAGGTCGCGGAAGAGCTTCACGAACTCATATTCTTCGACTTCGACGATGCAAAGCTCTCGGATGCCGCGGTTGCAGCGGTGGATAGGATCGCCGAGGCGATGGTGGACGACGAAAAACTGAAGGCAGCGGTGCGCGGGCATACGGATTCAACAGGTTCGCAATCTTACAACGAAAAACTCGGGCAGCGCCGCGCGGAGGCAGTGGCCGGCTCTATTGTTGAGCACGGAGTCGAAAGGTCTCGCATCGATGTGCAATCGCTCGGGGCTTCGCAGCCGGCGGATACAAATGTCACGCCCGAGGGCCGCGCGCGCAACCGCCGCGTGGAGATAAACATCGCGCCTTAATATTGTTTGAGCACCTTACATGGTCATAGGCCAGTATCCGATGAGAACCTCCGGCTTCGACGGCTTTGGCGGGCTCTTGGGTTGGGTATCGCGACAAAATCTTTCTGTGCTGGTCCTGAAGGTGCTATCGGAATTAGGGGTAGTCATAGAACTGAAGAGAACAGTAGAATGAGGGCGTCTGACATAGGGTTCTGGGGGAGGGCATTCACGCTGGCGATGTGACTCGACGATTGCTGCGGCCCTTTGCTCGTCGAACGCGATGCCTTCGCTCGTTGCTATTTGTCTGCCGTCTTCGAGGTAAATAAGTGCATCCGAGCCTTTTTTTGCAGCCTCGGCTTTTTTCATGTTCATATCGAGCGCCCAGCGAGCGATTGCTGCGGCCCTTTGCTCGTCGAACGCGATGCCTTCGCGCGTCGCTATTCGTCTGCCGAATTCGAGGCAAATAAGTGCATCCGAACCATTTTTTGCAGCCTCGGCTTTTTTCATGTTCATATCGAGCGCCCAGCGAGCGATTGCTGCCACGCTTGCCTTTTCGGACGGAAAATCGATCCACGCCTTGGCCGCGTATTCCTGGAGTCGTTTATAGTGCTTGAGGTCTGAGGCAGCGATTGGCAAACAATAAAAGACATTTAACGAATGCAAGAAATTTTCAGACTCCCTCTCGAACGCCTCCCTATATATTCTGCGCATTGCTGAATGGTTAGGGGGAATGCCCGCTAGGCGTGCCATCAATTCTGCGCTCGCTACGTTCTCATAGTATTCGCCTTCACCCCGATTGTGAATTTTTTCTACCGCATCGAAGAACCTTGCAAGTGAAGCTATCTTTGTGCCGGCGAGGTTCGCCAGCTCGACGCCCGCCTTACGCAGGTCTTCGGCCAGCGTCGGGTCGTCGATCGGCCGCGCGGCAGCGTCGCCTATGCGTACTGTATCGCCGTTACCGAGCTTATTATCGCCGTTGTCTACAATGGTGATCTTCTTGCCGTGCGACGTGAAGGCGACCTCTCCCATAGTGACCTCCTCTTTTCCACCCTGAGGTCATTATCGGCATGGCCGCGAGAAAGTTGCGGGGTTTCTGTGTCAAAAATCCGACATATGTAAATTGTGCCAGTATATCGTTGGGTTAAGCTGAAAAAAATTTTTGATAAATCGCTAGAGTTCGGCTGCGGTCCTTAAGCTATTCTCCTTTGTCTTCGTGTCATTGGCTGCGTCGAAGCCGACCGCAAGGCGTCTGAACATCTTTGCCAGCAGCGCCCGCTGCTGCGGTGCGAGCGTCTTCTTATTATTCAAGATGCGCGTCAGTTCGTAAGTCCGATCTCGCTCCCGGTTCACTAGATTTTTGAAGTCTTCAGAAGTGATCGCGGGCTGAAAGAACAATCTTGCCCAGTTATGAAAGGCCCACTCCGCCTCTATCTTATCAATTACAAACGCCTCTCGGAGATAGCCATTCCCTTTCGTTTCATGACCCGCGCGATATTCCTGGAGCGCCACGACAATATAAAGGGGCACAAGGAGCCTCTTCGAATCATCGAGCAGTCTCCTGGCGAAGAAGTCTACGCATTTCTCGGCGAGCCCGACATTGCTACGACCGATCATGAAGATTTGTGGCGCCACATCATTATTTAAATATGCCGCGAAGGACTCATCTATGATTACCGCCTCATTAGGCGGCCTGTCCTTGAACACGATTCCGGCGAGCGTTTCGTCCCCCTTTGAAGCCACGAGCAGGGCAAATGCATGACGAAGACTAAGAAGGCCAATTGCGGATTGGTTGCCGGCGGCCTTGGGAATTGCAGCCAAGATCGACCCTACGTTCTCGGCTCGATTCTTAAGTTCTTGCGCCGAGAGGTCGCTTCTATTCTCGGGGAGGGCATATATGGCTTCTATATTATTTTTTTTAGAAAGCATCTCAATGGATTCGGAAGCCGCTCGTCCTGGATACATCCGCAGAAACGATTCGTACACAGTCTTCGCATCGTTACCTTCGCCGAGCGCGCAGGCTATCTTCAGGATATTGACATAATCATCTGAAGGGCGGAAAAAGCCGTGTTCGCCCTGGTTGAAGAACGTCATGAGCTTGCGCAGCTCGCGCGCGGACGAAGCGAAGTCTCCTGTTTCAAAATAGACTTTGCACAGCATAAAATGCGGATCAAGGGCTTCGGGATCCAGCCGCTCGGCCAGTTCAGTCAGATGGGCCATCCCCTCGGTGAAGAAATCTTTTGTTGGCTTCCCTCCCACGATCTGCGGATTGCTTTTTTCTTTCTCCCAACACGTCAGAGAACTGCTGCCCAAGAGCTGGCGGATCATCTTGTGCTCGGGATAAAGTTTATGCAAATTGCTGTATATCTCGACAATTTTTCTTCCGTCCAAGGCTTCAGCCGTTATCCTGTTCATGAGCGAGAGCGCAGAGTACATATAAGGATCGCGTTCCGCTGCCTGGCGTATGATGTCGAGGAGATTCGCTCGTGGAAATGCCGGAGATCTGTAATACAGTCCGCTCGTTAAGGTCGTCCGCAGCGCGGTGCCGAATTTAACGTAATTTTTATCGTCTTCGAGACGCGATAGGGCATCCACTATCGAACCAAGTGAATTCGTTCCATCGCGATAGACCTCGCTTTCGAGCGTGATTGCGTACGTAGCGAGAGGACTGTTGCCGAACTGCGACCTCATGCCCGCTATGATGCGTTCGAATTCTTGAGGCGGCAGCTCATGCGCTACCCGTTTTGCTTCGATGTAATACACCCAGTTGGAAACGCCTTCCGGTGCAACATCTATTAATTTTTTGGCAGCGGAGAGCGCGGCCACAGGGGTATTTTTCCTTGCCAGGTCCGCCAGGTGCCCCTCAACAAATTGCCTTGGGCTGATTTCTAATGAACGGCTATAGAAATCCTGACGACCCCCATGCAGTATAGCAAGGTCACTGTAATAGTAAGTTCCGTTTGAGAGGGGAACGCCAATAAGTGAATGCGAGGCCGTCTCGTCGTTATTAAAGAACAGTGACATCGCTGTGATCGACCCGTCGGTGTGAGTCATGTTCATGAATCTTGGATCAAGACCAGCTTGGCGATACGCAAAATAAAGTATAGCGCTGAACTCAGTACAGGCGCCGCATTTCGTAGCTATCGCCTTCCAGTCGGGCATCTCCGTTTTGCAGTCGCCTTCGGCATCTTTCCGATAATGTTTTAGGCCGTCACGAATTAGAAGAGCGAGTTGCTCCTTGTATTTGTCTGATCCCTTTGGTGCTGCTTCCTTGCTCGCTTCGTATTTTGTTTGAATATTTTTAACCTCTGCCGATATTTTGTCGCGAATTTCGTCATCCTTCTTCGTAGTCGGATCGTAATCGTTCATTGCAAAGGGGACGGGGAAACCGTGTTTTGCCAACAGATGGTAGCAGTTCTCCCGCGCGTAAGCATATTCGAGGACTTCCTGCGCTTCGATTGTGCCGAATTTGTTAATGATGCCTGAAAGGAATCCCAGATC
Organism: bacterium; assembly: GCA_041658465.1. Taxonomy (GTDB): domain Bacteria; phylum UBA10199; class UBA10199; order 2-02-FULL-44-16; family JAAZCA01; genus JAJZQH01. Next base: position 7,052 of record JBBAAC010000122.1, read on the forward strand.
GAAATTAGTAAATCCGCGATCCACCCTTTTTTCGAGTTCTGAGAGGGGGTGCCCGATATATTCCGAGAGCCATTGTTTCTTTATGTCTTCCCATAATTCGGGAACGTGGGAACCAGGGGCAAAAGAAGTAGGAAGATCGCGTTGAGGAGTAGGGACCTTGGATTGCTCGCGCATCGTTGTATCACTACAACCGAGAAGAAACATGGCACCTCCTTCCGATGTCTGACGACTTGCGTTTTGCACAAACTAAAGAGGCGGGCTCATTTCTGAGTCCGCCTCGTTTGTCGCAGCGTGCGCCTGAGATATCGATTTAGTTCGTTTCAATCGCATATCGTATGCAGATGCTTAACGAGTACGTAAAGACATGTCAATTCTGTATGT
>JBBAAC010000123.1:0-7328 GCA_041658465.1 bacterium
GAGGATGATCGCGCGCGTGCGCGGGCTCGCCGCCCGCTCTATCTGCGAGGGCGTGACCTTGAACGCGTTGCCCTCATCCGCCTTCACGAAAACAGGCATGCCGCCGGCGAGCTGCACCTGCTCAGGATACGAAACCCAATAGGGCGCTGGTATTATCACCTCATCGCCAGGATCGATCATGACCTGCAGCGCGTCGTAGATCGCCTGCTTGGCGCCGCACGTCACGATGACCTCGTCGTCGGCGTAGTTGAGCCCCTCGTCGCGGCGCAGTTTTTCGCGGATCGCGGCCTTGAGCTCGGGGATGCCGGAACTCGGCGTGTACCGTGTATGGCCCTCGTCGAGCGCGCGCTTTGCCGCGTCGCGGATCGCCACTGGCGTGTCGAAATCCGGCTCGCCGGTCGCGAAGCTTATCACGTTGATCCCCGCGGCCTTCATCTGGCGTGCCTTTGCGGCCATGGCCAGCGTTGCGGACGGCTTGAGGAGTTGCGCGCGTCTTGAAATTTTTATCATTGTAACTCCGTGGAATTCGAGGTTGAGTGACCAGTGATCAGTGGTCAGTGATCGGTGATCAGTAAAACCTGGATTATCACAAGACTTGACTGGTCACTGATCACTGGTCACTTATCTTTGAGTAACTTTTGTCTTAACCTTTTCTCAACGACAGGATGTATCATCCCGCATCCGCTGCCGCCGAATGTGATTATCTCCTTGATGATGGAGGAACTCAGGTGCGCGTATTTTCCCTCAGTCATCATGTAGAGTATCTCGATTTCCGGATCGAGCGTCTTGTTCGCCAGGGCCATCTGCGACTCGTATTCGTAGTCGCCCATCGTGCGCAGCCCGCGCAATATGGTGTGCACGCCCTTGCGGCGCGCGTAGTCCACGAGCAGCCCTTCGAAGGAATCGACCTCCACGTTCTTTGAATCGCGGAATATCTCGCGCAGCATATCCACGCGCTCTTCCGGGGAGAAGATCGGGGCCTTCCTCGTATTGATCGCTACAGCGACTACGACGCTGTCAAAGACCTTGAGACCGCGCCCGACGATGTTGATGTGACCGTCGGTCGGCGGGTCAAAGCTGCCTGCACAAATCGCTCTTTTGCACATGAAGACCTCATTTAGCGAGACATGCGAGTCAAGCGAGACATGCGAGTCAGGCGTATCGTACGAGTGATTAAACAATTACACATTGTATTTTACGCCTTTCTCGCCTGACTCGCTCATCTCATTTCTGGCGAGCCAGAAATGAGATGAGCGTTTGACCATATTTGCGGCTGTCGGTCAAGGCGAGGCCTTCCGGGGGGTCGATCGGCTCCTTGGGATGGTGCTCGACGATCACGAGCGAGCCGTCGTGGAGAAGACGCGAATCCGTCAGGATGCGGAGCGTCGGATTGACGAGATCCTTGAGATACGGAGGGTCCACGAAGACGAGATCGAACTGCACGCCCTCGCGGCCGAGGAGCTTGATGGCGCGCTCTACCTTCATCTGAAGGACGCGCCCGCGCTCGGCCACCTTGCAGTGATCCAGGTTGCGGCGTATCGCAGCGACCGCCTCCGACCACTCCTCCACGAATACTGCCTGCGCCGCGCCGCGCGAGAGCGCCTCGATACCGATGGCTCCGGATCCTGCAAATAGGTCGAGCGCCCGGGCATCGCTCACGTCGAAGAGTATGTTGAAGATGGCGCCCTTGACCTTGTCCAGGGCGGGGCGGACTCGCTGCCCCTTTGGGGCAACAAGCTTATGACCCTTTGCTGTGCCTGATATGACGCGCATGCCGCAGCGAGGTTACACCGATCCCACGGAGTTGGCCACATCGCTCATCGATCCCAGCGAGATGCCGAGCACGATCATAAGCACGATTGCGAGGATGGTAAGACAGGTGAGCGCCGTGCCGATGATGCCCAGCACATAGCCGACCTTTGCCGGAGATTCACCGGCCGCGGGGACCCTGCCGGCCTTGATGTCCCTGAGCTCCATGGAGCCGAGGATAATGGCCGGGATGCCGGCCAAAAATCCCATGCACACGAGCGACAATATGCCGAGAATCAATGCCGCGACCGCACGGCCGCTTGCGCCCTGCATCGGCGGTTGGGCCGGCCTCGGCTGTTCCACAGGCTGTGCCACGGGGATCTCTTGGTTGCTCATTTTCCCTCCCGAGAAGTCTCTATGATCGCAATCTGCCATAATTCATGAGAAAAGCAAAGCACAGGGCATGTCGACAGCCGTGAATCGCCCGCCTGCATTGATTTTAACGTGGACAACAAGACCGCCGTGCGATATCGACGCCGCATATATAAGGAGGAGGATAACCATGAGGGCAAAGCACCTGGTTTTGGCAGCAGCGGCGCTGCTCCTGCTCGCGGCGACGGCGGAGGCAGCAAAGATCACCTACATAACCACGAACCATCGCTTCAATTACGTGAAGCTAAAGGAAATAAAGGCATCCGAGGCGGAGTCGCGCCACATGACCCATCCGGTCAATGTCGACGAGGTCGGGCTGCGCACGGCGCTCGCCTCCATCAATCTGGCGCGCAGCTACATCATTAAGAAGGAAGTGGACACGCAGCAGGTCTTTGACGAGAACGCGCTCGACTTCCTTTCGCCGGCCCTCGCAAGGGCATTCGCGCAGGCACAGCCGAACGAGGTAGTGGTCTTCTCCTACCTCTCGAAGCAGCCGATGTTCATACTGCGAAACGACAGGCTCAACCTCGGTCGCGCATGGATCTCAGGCAGCGAGCTGCACGTAAAGTTCGAGAAGCTCTACGCCAAGGTGACGGGCGACATCGACAGGCGCGGCAACGAGGCCGAGGCCATCGCGAGGGCGCAGGGCCTGCGGGTGAAGCTCGAGCTCGGCCCGGGCCAGAAGCTGGGGCTCACTGATACGGACGAGGTCGTGCTCGACATAAACTATAATTACGCGGAAAACCTCCGCAAGCCGGAGCCGTCGAAGGTCGACAAGACCATGGCGGGCAAGGAGTTCCCCAAGCCCGAGGGCGCGACGACGACCGACACCACTGCTCCGCAAGAGGTCAAGAGCAAGAAGCTCTCCAAAAAGGAAAAGGCGAGGATCGAGGCTGAGGCGAAGGAGCACGCTGCGGAAGATGCCCAGGCGGCCGCAGCCGCTGCGGCAGCGCCTTCGCCAAAGGATCGGCTCCAGGCCCTTGATCAGCTCAAGAAGGACGGGCTCGTCACCAAGCAGGAGTACGATCTGAAGCGCAAAGAGATACTCAAGGACCTGTGATAGTGTGTTTGTCGAATGAGTAGCAAAAGCCCGCCTTCTTACACGGAGGCGGGTTTTTTTCTCCTTGTGCGATCGTTCGTTAGTGCGTTCGTACGTTCGAACGAACGCACGAAAAGTAGTTAGCTGGGTCACAGGGGTGGACATTGGCGAAGGTGCGCATCGACAAGCTGCTCGTGGATCGTGGCCTCGTTCCGTCGCGCGAGAAGGCGCAGGCGCTCGTGATGGCCGGTTGCGTGCTCGTGGACGAGGTGCCGGTCACGAAGCCGGGACATGCGGTCGATCCCGCGACCGCGATCCGCGTGCGAGGGCAGGACCATCCGTACGTAGGCCGCGGCGGCGTGAAGCTCGCAGGGGCGCTCAAGGAATTCGGCATCGATCCCGCAGGCAAGGTCTGCATGGATGTTGGCGCGTCCACCGGCGGGTTCACGGACTGCCTGCTCAAGAACGGGGCGTCCAAAGTGTATGCAGTGGACGTAGGCTATGGCCAGCTCGCGCACGAGATCGCAACGGATGCGCGCGTAGTCGTCATCGAGCGCACGAATATCCGCACGATGGAGCAAGATCGCATAACGGAGCAGATCGATATCGCGGTCATCGACGTATCTTTCATCTCACTTTCGATCGTGCTGCCTGCGGTAGATCGATTCTTGGCGCAGGGCGCGCAAGTCATCGCCCTCATCAAGCCGCAATTCGAGGTCGGTCGCGAACTCGTGGGCAAGGGCGGGATCGTGAAGGACCCGGCGTCGCACGAGTTGGCAGTTAGCAAGGTGAAGGACGTGGGCGCGTCACTTGGCTGGTCCTGCGAGGGCGTGATCGACTCGCCGATCCTCGGGGCGAAGGGGAACAAGGAATTCTTGGTACACTTCAAGAAATGATCAGCAGCGGCAGGCGTGGGCCGGACATCCTGTTCGACGGCGCCGTGACGCTTGATTCAACGTATTCAGGAGACGAACTATGACCAAGCCTGAAGAGAACAAGACGGCCGAGAAGTTCGTGTGCGGCAATGCCCTCGAGCTCGTGGCCTACCAGCCCGGCGCGGTCGTGAGCCGTGAGGTCGTCAATAAGAAGACCGGCACGGTGACCGTGTTCGCCTTTGACAAGGGTCAGGGCCTAAGCGAGCACACGGCGCCGTTCGACGCGCTCGTCTACGTGCTGGACGGCCTGGCGGAGATCGCCATCAACGGAGCGCCAAGACGGCTTAGCAAGGACGAGATGATCCTCATGCCGGCCAACGTGCCGCATGCCGTGAAGGCCCTCGAGCGATTCAAAATGATGCTCGTTATGATCCGGGAGATGTAAAGATGGGGACGTTTCCCGGTTTATAACTTCACTAAATATAACGTGATTGGCGCGCATTTTATAGTTGCGGCTGAGGGTGGAGGAATGTATAGGCTGCACCTCGGGGGACGGGCCATGGCGGCCTGATCCCCCTTTTTTGTTTTCCGGCCGAAACATACGAGGGAGGGGTGCGTCATGCTTGGATCGCTGCCCGTGATACATCAGGAGTTTATCAATGCTGTGGATGGCCATCTGACTGCCATCGGCCTCGTGCCGATAGGGGCGGAGGAAGAGGCCGCGATCGAGATCCTGGAGCACCCGGAGACAATCGCGAGTCGGTATGGCGAGCCGCTTGAAAATGCGCCGGACATCTTTCATCCAACGGTCACGGCATTCCTCAAGCCCGATCAGGTTCCCGCATCAGTCCAGAATTTTCGCGAGCGGATTCCGGATGGACAAGGAAACGCCAGAGAATATTTCGACAGGGTAGTCGAGATCATGGGGCTTGGCGCTGCCTGCACAGCGGGTTTAAGCGTGAAGGATGTCGCTCCTCCCTTCATCAATTTGAGTCTGGAGTGGGCGTTTGATGGCAGACAGCCCTACGTAGAAGCGACTATTAAATCCAGTTATGATGCCCGCGATGGGAAAAGCGTGTTTCAACTCGTAGACGACAAGACCGGCGTGGTTGTCGCAGAGCAGCCATTCCCCAACAAGGATTCCACTACTTTTAAGATGTCCCCTCGCGTGCCGGGCGGTTCTCCAATCCAACATCATATTGACGATCTTCAGTTCTCGTTCAGAGTCCGGCGCCTTGTAGATCCCAAGTATTTCATCCGCTACGCAGAGACGCTCGCTGATTATCTGCGCGATGCCGAACAGGTCCCTGATCCTGATGCCAGGAGCTCGTATCTCGCCATGATCGCGGGATTGGCGTTACAGGGCGGTCTAAAAAATCAGGCGCTCCCCATTCTCAAGGAGTTGAGCGTAGAGATCGAGCAGGATCTGCAAAAGAACCTTTCGTTTCAATTTAAGAGTCTGGCTCTGCGTCTCTCCTTGATGGAACGCTGGATCGATCTGTGCGGCGCGAAAGAAGAGCTGCTGCTGCCCGTACGCGAAAGGCTTGCGCGCTGCCGGGAGATCGTGAACAAAGGCTAGACGCCTGCAGCGACAAAGAGCGGCAACCGGAAAATGGACGGGCAATTCAATTTGATGATTCCCCGCAGCTTGCTGCGGGGTTTCCGCCACCCTCTCCCTTGCCGTGCCCTGAGCAATGTCGAAGGGAGGGGAGAGCCTGCCTGCCGGCAGGCAGGGGAAGGGTGAGGGTGATCGGAAGGTCTGTCGGCCTTGACTACATGGGATTCCCGCTAACAACGTGCGGGAATAACAGGCTTATAACTAGGTTGCCTTTACGTATTCAGATCGCTTTAAGAATCCTCTCAAGCGAAGCGAGCTTTTTGCCCTTTACCGCCTCTGCCGTCATGGAGACTTCGGCGACTACCAAAGCCCTGTACCCCGGATTTTTCCCTATGGCGATCAGCGCCTCCTCCGCTCGGATTCGAACTTTGTCGTCCTCATTCTCGGAAAGCATGCTGAGGAGCGGCCTTACGTTATCGTTGCAGAGCTTATCGGAGATGCGGCCCAGCTCGCCAAGAATCAATGCGGCGCCTGCCCTGACGCGCGGCTCTTCCGAGGAGAGCGCTTTCATAAGGATGCCGAGTTTCTTGCCGGGATTGTTCGTATCCTTTGCAATCGCATTGGCCAGGCGATCTACGGCCATGCTCCGATCGTTCACAGCAGCGGCTACTTCCAGAAGGATTGGCAGGGCGTGCGTCTCTGCCTTGCCCTCGCCTACGAGTTTGGCCCAGTCTGCCACTGCTGCTTTTTGATCCCCGCGTAAGATACGTTCGACCATCTTCTTGATAAAGGCCAGTTGCTCAGGCGACGGCGGATCGACTCGCGGCGCATCCTTCGGCGAGGCGGCTGGTTTGTCCGCCGCAGATGCATTTGCGGGCGTCTGCCGCGCCCGTTCCCCGGACGCCTGCTGGACGGCAGACGTCTGGGCTTGTTCCCTTGACGCCTCGGCAGCCTTCAGAAGGGGGTTCGAGGAACATTTTGCGTCATAAATGATCGAATACACTGTGTTAAATACAGTCGAGTTATTCACATGTCGATCGAGCAGCTCCAGGAGCTTTGCGTAGTCATCTGTCGAGAGCAGGCCTTCGCGGTTGAATACACTAAAGAAAAAGTAGACCATCTTTTCAAGCGTGCGCATATCGTCCTTGGCGAGTTTTACGGCCTGCCACATTGCCGAAGTTACCTCCACTGTCTTGTCGCGACCTGTCCTAGCGAGAGCCAGCAATTCCGCGACCGACGTAGCAATCCCTGCAACGTCGTGGCGGTCTTCATATGAATTACGAAATACCTCTACGAGGGAGGCCGGATCCAGAAGAGGATTTGCCTTCTGCGTCGGCGCAGGAGCGTCTGCTTTCGGTCCGGTCGTATCTTGTGCGGGCATTACATCAGCGCCACGCTCAGCGCCTGCGAGGAGATCGGCCGCGCGTCCGTCCGGACCTATGGGATTATTTGCCGCTGTTCTTAAGAGCTCGCGGGCGGTATTTGCCGCTGCTTCTCCGAACTCGCCGTTCACCGCGCGCCCCATGACCTCGAAATACGCGTCGCGAGAGAGGAAACCGTCCCGTCCCCTCGATTTGCGCGCAGCATCGAGGGCGCTCTTTAGCAGGTTCGCCAAGTCGGACCATGCCCCCCTACGCTTCCTGAACAACATTTCGATTTCTTGGCGGGCCAAGGG
>JBBAAC010000124.1:0-7248 GCA_041658465.1 bacterium
GCGGGCGGGCCTGGCGCCGGGCCGAATCCGCCGCCTCCGCCGCCCAAAAAGGATCGCGACAATAATCCTCCAGGCGCCAAGGGTGGACCGGGTACAAACTGGGAAAATCCCCCAGGCGCAAAGGGCGGACCAGGTGCGTCGCCGAACAAGCCTCCCAAGAAAAAACAGTAAACTTTATCGATGCGAGATAGCGGAGGGGCCCATGAAAGGGCCCCTCCTTTTTTGCCTGGATGCGCTTGCCATGCTTCGGCCTATCTGTCATGCATACGCGACTTATGAAGCGAATCATCATCCTCGCATCGCTTGTAATGACGCTCGTTGCGCCGCGCATCTGCGCGGCCGATGTCGTCACCACCACGTTCAAGCACTTCGGCAACGACATTCGCTACACCTTTGCGTACTGGCCGGCGTTTGTGGTGCTCGGCGGCGCCATCGCTGCGGCGGAGCTGACACAGGTCGACCAGCGCATCGCCGATCACTATCGCAACGGCGGCAACCTGGACAAGTTCGACACGTTTGCCGGCTACGCCGGAGATGCATATGTTATCGATTCCGCAGCGGTGCTGCTCTTCGGAATCAGCAAGCTCGCGCATGCGGAGAAACCGGCGCTGACGGGCGAGGCGATGGTGGAGGCGCTCGTACTCACGGAGGCATCCGTCGCGGGGTTCAAGCTCGCATTTCACCGCGAGCGCCCGAACGGCGGACACTGGGGATTCCCGTCCGCGCACGCCGCGCGATGTTTTGCCGCCGCATCGGTACTTGAAACGATGTACGGTCCCGCCGCCGGCGTGCCCGCGTTTCTCGCCGCGGCAGCGATCGCCTTCTCGCGCATCGACTCCAACGCGCACAACGTCTCGGATGTCGTATTCGGCGCGGCATGGGGAGCTGCCATAGGCTGGGGCACCGCCTGGTTCCACCAGAAGAGGTTCGAAAACATCGCAATCTATCCCACCATGAACAACGGATACGGCCTGGAATTCGCATACCGCTTCTGACGGGTGTAAAAGGGACGTGTTTCTCTCCATACCGAAATGACGCAACTTTTCCTCCTGCAGTGGCGATAATGGTGACGCTACCGATGGTAATATTATAATGATAAAGTCACCTCCCATAACCATACCAGCCATCACTGTCTCTGAGACATCCGCGGAGCTTGCGGGAGATAGTGCAATTGATGCAGCGCCTGCGGGCGCGGATATCGAAGCCCTGTACGAAAACGGGGCGTATCCAACTGCATCGCCAGAAGGATGGCGTGTGGATCTCGAACCGGCCCTTCCCATCATCGATGCGTACCTGGAGAGATCCAAGGGCCTGGTGAACCCCGGAGCCCAATTCTTCTCTCCCAGTCCATTTTTTGTAACGGATGAACCAAGAAACCCCGTCGCCCTTTCCTCAATCAAAGGCAAGGGCGGGGCCTGCATAGGCATCGGCCAGTCGCTATCGCTCACATATGCCGCGTGGTTGGGTGCACATCATGCCTATGTGATAGACCTCAACGGCCACGTGCCCTTTTCGTTTGTTCCTGCGTACGGTTCATTGCTGTGCATGGCGAGATCGAGGCTTGAGTTTCTCTCATTAGTACTCGGCATACCGATCCCAGAGTCGTTTGGCATTCAATCGGAAAACACAGATTCTCCGCAGCGGATCTTTGACATGATACTGGGATGCGGCAGTTTTGATCAGGATTTTTTTAAATCCGTCTCCATCGCCATTGCAACTGCAATTGCCTCCCGCGGGCCTCTTTCCGACAACGGGGTAATATTTCAAGCAGTGCAGGGCTGGCTCTCCAGGTTCGGCACGGAATACCGCAACGATATACAAAATCAAGAGATCCCGCTTGAAGCTCTGCAGCTTTCAGACAAGGAAGGGCAGGGGCGTCTTCTCTCAACTGAAACTGCGTTTCAGAGGAAGCGACGTCTCTTCATGGAGGGAAGACTCACAGGAGTCGCCGGAGATATCACAGATGGCTGTTTGTTAGATGTAAGCCTGGATATGATTGCAAGAAAACTCAGCGCGCAGGTGGTCTATCTGGCAAACGCAGAGGCCTGGATCATGGATCATGCCATGCATGCAGTTGAAGAGGGCGGGCCAGACGCGCAAGCTATGCAACTGAAGCGCATCGTTTCTTTTTACAGCGACCTTAATTGTATTCCCAGCGCACCAGACGCGCTGCTCATTTCCGCAAATACGCTCATGCACACCTGGGTGGGCCGCCTGCGCCGCTATCTGAAGTTGTCGTTCCCGCCGGGACGTCCAGAGCTCGATGCTGCTAAGGCAGCTGTTGAGTTCTTTCCCATTCGCACACACGCAGGGTCGATGCAAAACAAATCACCGGCGAGGATAATCCACAGCCTCGTGATGGCTCATGAACTTCCGCTCAAAGTCTCGCAGAGATTAAGAATCGCTTTAGTCGCAGTTGCCGACATATTTGAAGGTCATCCGCCTGATGCGGCAACTGTCAGACTTCGACTCTCTAAGGATCCGTCTACAATCGGAATGTTTGAACCGTGGGAAATTGAACTCTTGATAAATAATCTTCAAGAGCTTCGCGTTGTCGAGAAAGACTAGAGCTCAGATTTTTTGAACAATATCGAAGAGAGATAGAACATCCCGCCGCGCGAGACCTTGGCTCCGGGCATCTGCGTCACCACCGTCTTCACGTCCACGACTTCAAATGCGCGCACATCCGGCTCCGCAATCGCCTCGTTTATTCGCTCCTCGAGGTCATACGGGCTCGTCGCCTCTACGATCTTGACTTTGTGCTGAGCAGGCATCTTATCTTGAAATCCTCTCCACTCCGCCCATGTAAGGAAGCAGCGCCTTGGGAACGAGCACGCTCCCGTCCTTCTGCTGATAATTTTCGAGCACGGCGATGAGCGCACGACTGATCGCTATGGCGGTTCCGTTGATCATGTGCACGAACCTCAGCTTCTTGCTCCCCTCGCGCTGGCCCGCCGAAGATTCAGTGGCGGGGCGGAAGCGTATGCCGAGTCTCCTCGCCTGATAGTCGGTGCAGTTCGACGTGGACGTCACCTCTCCGTAATCGCCGTTCTCGCCCCTGCCCGGCATCCACGCCTCGAGGTCGTACTTGCGATACGCAGGCCCGCCCATATCGCCGGTGCATATGTCGACGACGCGGTACGGGATGCCGAGTCCCTGAAAAAGTTTTTCCTCGTGCCGCACGAACTCCTCGTGCATCGCCTCAGATGTCTCAGGAGTCGTGAATGCGAACATCTCCACCTTTGTGAACTGGTGCACGCGGTAGAGGCCCTTTGATTCGCGGCCCGCGGCCCCCGCCTCCGTACGAAAGCAATGCGACACCCCGACGTAGCGCGCCGGCAGCTGAGACTCCTCGAGGATAGTATCCGCGAGCATGCCGCCGAGGGTGATCTCCGCCGTGGCGATGAGGCAGAGGTCCGTGTTCGCCACGGAGTAGATCTGCGTCTCCGCCCCGCGAGGGTTGAAACCTATGCCGCTGAGGATCTGCTCGCGCGCGAGGTCGGGAGTCATGATCGGCGAGAAGCCCTCCTTGCGCAGCGAATGAAGCGCGTAGAGGATGAGCGCCTGCTCCAGGAGCACCGCCTCGTTCTTGAGATAATAGAACTTCTGCCCCGCGACCTTTGCGCCGGAGTCGAAGTCGATGAGCGAAAGCCTCTCACCGAGCACAACGTGATCCAGCGCCTTGAAGTCGAACTTGGCGGGCTCTCCCCATCGCCTGATCTCCTTGTTGCCGGACTCGTCCAGGCAAACAGGGGACTCGGGGTGCGTCATGTTCGGTATCTGGCGCGCGAGCTCTGCAAGAGCTGTCTCCGCAGACCTGGCGGATTCCTCCGCCTCCTGCGCCCTCAGTTTGAGCTCCTTGCCGAGGGAGATGAGCATCTCGCGCTCGGGCTGACCCTGCTTGCCGCGCATCTTCTCCGCGGTCTCGTTCTGCAGGCGGCGGATCTCTTCGAGCGCGGTTATCTTCAGGCGCCGCTCTTCCTCGAGCGCCAGGAATCGACCGAGATCCACTCGCGCGTTTCGGTTTGCGCAGTTCTCTCGGATTGCATTCAGATTTTCGCGGATGAATTTTATGTCGAGCATGATCTATTCAGTCCTCACCCTGTAAAAGAGAAAGCCCAAAGTAAAACGGTTTACTTTGAGCTTTCAGCTTTCAGCTTTGAACTTTGAGCTTCTTTTATCTCTTCAGCTCGGAGTCTATGATCTCCTTGAACGATTCGTACGGCATGGCGCCGGAGAGCATGATGCCGTTTATGAAATAGGCAGGCGTGCCGGATACGCCAACCGCCGACCCCCTCTGAGTCGACTCGTCCACGTCCTTGATATGCTCTCCGGAATCCAGGCACTTGTTGAACTTATTCGTATCGATCTGCAGCTGCTTTGCATAACCCTTCAGGTCTTCGACGCTGATCTTCTCCTGGTTGTCGAAGATCTTGCGATTGTACTCAAAGTATTTGCCCTGGTCCCCTGCGCAGCGTGCGGCCTCAGAGGCCTTCTTTGCATCGCGATGGAACGTGAGCGGGAAGTCCATGAACACGTAGCGGATCTTGCCCTTGTATTCGTCGAGGAGCCTCCAGACGGTCGGGCGGACGCGCTTGCAGAACGGGCACTGATAATCGGAGAATTCCACCAGCGTAATCTTTGCACCCTCGTCGCCCATCGCGGGAGCGCCCTTGATGTCGATAGCAACGCGCGGCGGGTTGAGCCTGATCTCCACGGTCGACTCCTGGCGGAGCTTCGCCATGAGGTCGGCCTTTGCCTGCGCCTTGCGGTTCTGCTTTAAGTACTCGGCGATCTGGCCCTTCACCTCGTCAAAGCTCTTGTTGATCGCTCCCTTGCGCGCATCGTAGAGGGCCTTGATCTCCTCTTCAGTAGGCTGCGTCACCTTGGAGTCGATCTCCTCGGCCAGGAACTTTTCCTTTGAGACGCCCTTTTTCTTGGCCGCCGCCTCGATGAGCTTATCCTCGACCAGGCTGTCGAGAGCGCGCTTCTTGATCTGGTAGATCTCGGTGTCCATCTTTGCCAGCTGGCTCTTGGACGCGTCATCCAGCTCCTTCATGGTGATCGGCGTGCCGTTTACTACCGCAGCGATGCCCGAATCAGTGCCGGGCGCCGTGGCGGACGTCGTGGCCGGCTTGTTGCAGCCTGCCAACGCCGCTGTGACAACGATAGCGGCGACTATTGCGAAAAACCTCTTCATGTACCCCCCTTTCGCGCCCCGCAAAAGCGAGGCGCTCCAAAAGTTTGGCCGACACTAGCACCGCATAAAGATGCGTTGCAACGAAAAGTTGAGGCGCGCCGGGCTCAATCGGCCGCCCGACAATATCAATGATATTGCGGCGCGCTCAGGCGATTATGGGAGGAGGTGGCATATACCTGGACGGCTTATCCAATTTCGACGCTGGTTTCCCGGCCATAAGCCGTTTATGTAGCCACAAAACCCTTGAAAACACTGCGTTTGCCGAGGAGTTCATTTTGTTGTTGTGTAGGGTCAAATATGACGCAACAATTTGCGTCCGCTGCCGATAAGTTTAATAGAGCCGAGGGTTAGAGTGATCAAAAAAACAATTCCAATAGTCGCATTGGTTTGCCTCACCTTTGCTGCCGCCGAAGCCTACGCGCAGACAAAGATCGATCCTTATCTGGATCTCGATAGCGCGCAGGAGACGGCAAAGGCCCTCTCCATAAGCGTCATTCCGCCAACCGCTGAGAGGAAGCCGGCTGCGGACGTATTCATAAAGACCAGCGACGCAGATAAGACGCGCGCGGCCGTTCACGCGGCAGGCGGCAGCGTCCGCGCCGAGGTCAGCGGGATATTGACCGCCAGCATCCCTGCGGATGCAATTTTCCGCATCGCCGCTGCCAACGAGGTATCGTTTATAGAGGCTGCCAAGCCCGTATCAAAGGATAACGACGTGGCCATGGCCGAGCTGGGCGTCCCCGAAGTCCATGCCGGCACAGGCCTCCCCTCTTCCTACACGGGCAGCGGGGTAGTCATCGGCATCATCGACACCGGAATCGATTACCGCCACGACGACTTCCAGAACACCGACGGCAAGAGCCGCATACTGAACATTTGGGATCAGACTCGGCAGGGCGGGCCAGCGCCGACCGAGATAGGCGACTCATACGGCACGGAGTGCAGCGCCCAGTCCATCGCCAGCGGATCCTGCGCCATGATAGACGTCGACGGTCACGGCACCCACGTCGCCGGCATAGCGGCCGGCAGGGACGATACATATGGGGGGGTGGCGCCGGACGCAAACATCATAGTCGTGAAATATGACTCCAGCCTCGATCTGCAGTCCGGCTATGCGGACGCGATATTTTCGACAAAGATCTGCGATGCGGCGTATTACGTATTTGCCAAGGCGGAGGCGCTCGGCATGCCGGCCGTGGTAAACTTAAGCCTCGGAACCCATATCGGCGCGCATGACGGGACATCGCTCTTCGAGGAGTGCCTCGGAGGTCTGACCAGGGGGCATGCCGGCAGGGCGCTTGTCGCCGCTGCGGGCAACGAGTATTCGTCCGACCCTACTTACACCGGCATACACGCGGGCGCAGAAGTCAAAGATTCCACCGTCGCCTCCAACTTCGTTATCCGAAGCGTCACGCGAGACCGCATCTATTATATAGATCTCTGGGGCACGGCCGGCAGCAATCTTTCGGTGGGACTTGTCGCTAGATCGGGAGCGCTCGGCGCGGCGACGCGCGAGAGCTCTGATATGGCGGGCCCTGCGGAGACGGTGTCCGGCTCCTTTATAAACGGTCAGGTCAAGTACATGATCAACGCGACCGAGACCGCCTCGGCGCTCAACGGTAAACAACACGTCGGCATCCGCATCGTCCTCGATCAAGCGCTTACGAATCCGGAAAATTACAGCTTCGACCTCGTGGTGTCGGGCACGGGCGTATTCGACGCCTGGCTCTTCCCGGACAAGCCTTCCAGGTCCGTGCAGTTCACCTCCGTGTCCGGCAGCGGCAACGGGGACTGGGAATATGTTCCGGGCGACCGGACGAAAAGCATAGCCATCCCGGCTACAGCCAGGGATGTCATCGCGGTTGCAGGCTACACTACGCGCAATCGCTGGACCGCCAGCGCGCTCACCTGGACATTCAGCGGCCAAGAGCTCGGCTCGATACTCAACTTTTCCAGCTCAGGACCGACCGCGACGCCGGAAGCCACAGGGGTCAAGCCGGAGATAGCGGCCCCCGGCGGGATGATAGCTTCTGCACTCTCTTCCAGTG
>JBBAAC010000125.1:0-7212 GCA_041658465.1 bacterium
GTCCCCAGTCCATCATCTCGCAAGCCGACACCGAGTCTAAGTCAGATTATAAGGCTAACGACGAATCACCTGCCACCGCGGTCCCCATTGCTCGAAGCTGGACTGGGGACCCCGCTCGTCACGCGCCATGATACAATCTGCTTTGAGGCACGCTTACTGCGTGTCACACCCGCAAATCGTCTTCGGCACGGAGCAAACGGTGACCCGCGGCCTGCCTACCGGCAGGCAGGCTTCGAGCAATGGGGACCGAAGCCGACAAGCATGGGCGAGGCGACTACGGCGTACCTCGAGAGACACCTCCCGACCAGAGCGCCGAATATATGAATTCGCAGCTCGTTCATTTACACTTGTCGTCGCTTGCAAAACGCGGCATACATCGCTGTTATGAAACCATATCTCGCAGTAGCAGTTGCGCTCATCACGATCTTCACCGCTTCTGTGGCCAAATCAGAAGAGAAAAAGCCAGGCGGTGTGCTCGGCGGGTTTGAGATGGCCGGCTTTCTCAATGCCGGCTTCGGTTGGCAGCGCTTCTCAAACGACCCGATCACCGAGTTCGCGAATGACGGCTCATACGCAGGCGTGCTGGGCTCCGTGATATCAAACGTGGGCACCGGCGCGGCGCCGGCGCCCGGTCAGGACGATGTAGAGGCCTTCATGGAGGTGGCCGAGCTTGATATCACAAAAACGTTCGGTGAGCGGGCAACACTGCGTGCTGATCTGTACTTTGGCAGGCCCCTGTCCGGATCGTGGGTGCCGGGCACGGATATCGAACAGGCATACCTCACTGTCATGTTGTGGAAAGAGCACGCGCTCGAATTCACAATCGGTCGTTTCGGCACTCAGGCGGGGTTTGAAGCATACGAACCCTACAACCTCGACACGATCTCATGGAGCTTGGTTACGCGCGCAAACCTTTATCCCTTTTTCGTCACAGGTGCGCAGCTCTCATTTGATGTCACGGATTATCTCTCTATATATCTTGCCGCAGGCAACGGAGTCATCAACGACACGAACGTAAGGATAGGTGACATTCCCGCCGGCCTCGCATCCTTTGTTTTTTACTGGGGAGAGGAGCCCAAAGACAGTTACATCGTGCTCACGCCATTTATCGGTCCTGAGTCAGGGGAAAATCGCCCCCTCACCTACGGTGCAGATGCAACCTTCGCTGCATGGCTGACAAATAACTTTCAGCTGGCACTCGAGGGGGTCTTTCATCACGACAACGCCATTGCCGGAGGCGTCAACACAAACTACCTCGCCGGATTTATGAACCTGCGCTGGGAGATGGCTGAAGACTGGTATGGCGTGCTCAAATACACCTATGTCAATCAGCTCGATGCAGGTAACGGCGTGCACAACCTCACAGGTGCAAAGCAGCAGATCCACGAGGCGGGTATCGGGTTTGGCTACAACATCGCCGACGGCATGAAATTGAAATGGGAGGGCCGCGTCGATATCATCGCGCCAAAGGGCGGATCCATGCAGTGGGTGCCGGGCACGGCCCTGGCGCTCGCCTGCGCATTCTGATCCACGGAGGGGGTATGCCACAGAACCACCTGAAGCTGCGCCACTTCATCGACCGGCGCACGATCGCAATCGCAATAATCGCCGCTGTCACGGTCACAACCATCACCGTCTATTTCATTCACAGAAGCCATCGTTTTTTCATAGGCCTGATGGGCGAGGAATTGAAATACCTTGCCACAGAGCTCTCCAACAGGTTGAACGCGGATGCGCATGCGACGATCCAGACAGAAACGGATATGGGCTCCGCTCCCTACAAGGAGCTCACCTCAATCCTTGAGGAGGAACAGCTCCTCAAGCCCGACATCAAATCCGCGTACACCCTGCGGATCGTAGACGACACGGTCCACTTCATCATATCGCCACCCGCAGATCTCAATAACGACGGCATCATCTCCGGCTCACTGGAGAAGCGCGACCCTGTGGGCTTCCTCTACGACCAGCCTCCTCCGCCTGAGATGGTCGAAGCAACTTTGGGACGTGCCTCGGCCGGCAATGAATTTGTAAAAGACATGTGGGGAGTATGGCTCTCGGGATGCGCGCCGCTCAAGAAGGCGGATGGCACTATCGATGGGGCAGTTTGCGTCGATGCCGATGCAGGACCCATGATAAGTCACATGCTCTTCGTCGATTTCCTGGCCACAGCCACTGACCTCATAGTCACCGCGCTGCTCGTTTTGTCGCTCGTCGCATTTCTTCATGCCCGAAGAGAGCTCGAGGTGCGCAGAAAGACGGAGCGCGACCTCGCAGGCGCAAGGCGGCTCTTTGATGCAATATTCGAGCACGCGCCGCTGATCGCTATGCAGAGCTACGATGCGCAAGGCATGGTTCACCTCTGGAACCGGGCGTCCGAACAGATGTACGGCATCCCGCGAGGGAGTGCGGTGGGCAAAGACATCGCCCTGCTCCTGCTCGAGCCAGAGCAGCGCGCAGAGTTCAAGCACGAGCTCGCGCAGATAGTCCGCACCAGGCGGCCCTCGGCAATGCGCGAGTGGAAAATCAAGGTGCAAGGCGGCCGCGAGCTTGTAATACTCTCCACAATGTCCCCGACAGTGGATGACGACGGCAGCATCGAGATCTTCTGCATGGACATAGACGTCACGCAAGAGAAGAACATGAGGGTCGATCTCGAGCGCCAGATCGAGCGGTTCAAGATCCTGCAGGAGAGCCTGCTCGCTCGCGAGGGAAGGCTTATCGAAATGAAGAAGGAAGTGAACGACCTCCTGGCAAAACTCGAACAGCCGCCAAAGTATGTCGTGTAGTGCAGCTCAAAGGTGAAAGCTCAAAGCTGAAAGAAACAGCAGCAGGGGTTCCTTTGAGCTTTGAGCTTTGAGCTTTGAGCTTTGAGCTTTGAGCTTTGAGCTTTGAGCTTTCTGGGAGATCTGATGTTCAAGTTTGAACTCAAGAAAACAGGCCGCGGCACGCGCGGCCGCACGGGCAGGATAAAGACCTCGCACGGAGAGATACCCACCCCTGCCTTCATGCCGGTAGGCACGCAGGGCACTGTAAAGGCAATGACCCCGGAAGAGCTCCTCTCTATCGGCGCGCATATAATCCTCGCGAACACCTACCACCTCTACCTGCGGCCCGGACACGAGCTGGTCCGCGAGATGGGCGGCCTGCACCGCTTCATGCATTGGGATCGGCCGATCCTCACCGACAGCGGGGGGTATCAGATATTCTCGCTCGCGGACCTGCGGCGGAAGTTCACCGAGGAGGGCGTGGAGTTTCAGAGCCATATCGACGGGGGCGCCCGGCACAGGCTTACGCCGGAACTCGCGATCGAGATACAGGAGGCGCTGGGCTCGGACATCATGATGGTGCTGGACGAGTGCCTGGCATACCCGGCCGACGAATCCCGTGCCCGTGAATCCATGGAGCTCTCACTGAAGTGGGCCGGCCGCTGCCTGAATGCTCGCCGCTCGCAGAATGCGCTCTTCGGCATCGTTCAGGGCGGGATGTATCCGCATCTCAGGCGGGAATATATTGAGCGACTTCTCTCAATCCCTCCCCTTTGTAAGGGGAGGATAGGAGGGGTAGACAGAGATCTACCTCCCCTCTCCCCTCCTTACAAAGGAGGGGAAGCCCCCCACTTCGACGGTTTTGCCATCGGCGGGCTCTCCGTGGGCGAACCCATCCCGCTGATGTACGACATGGTCGAGGCATGTACGGAGCACCTTCCGAAA
Source organism: bacterium (assembly GCA_041658465.1). Taxonomy (GTDB): domain Bacteria; phylum UBA10199; class UBA10199; order 2-02-FULL-44-16; family JAAZCA01; genus JAJZQH01. Next base: position 3,711 of record JBBAAC010000125.1, read on the forward strand.
GACAAACCCCGTTACCTAATGGGAGTCGGAACGCTGGAGGATCTGGTGGAATGCATAGATCGCGGCGTGGACATGTTCGATTGCGTTATGCCCACCCGCCACGCGCGCAACGGCGAGCTCTTCACCTCCTCCGGCGACCTCAACATAGAGAATGCGCGGTTCGCGAACGATCCGAATCCACCGGACCCGCGCTGCAGCTGCTATACGTGCCGCAATTACAGCCGCGCCTACCTGCACCACCTCTTCAAGGCAAAGGAGATTCTGGCCGCAAGGCTGGCTACACTTCACAATTTACAACTCTACCTCGATCTGATAGATCGGGCGGCCCACGCTATTGAAGAAGATAGCTACTCGAAATTTAAAGATAATTTCCTCTCAATGAGAAAGGAGAAAGTATGATTATGAATCTGTGTCTCGCGGGACTGCTTACAATGGCTGCCCCTCCGGGCGGTCAGGGAGGCAACTCCCAAAGCGGGCTGATCTCCACTCTGGTGCCGCTCCTTGTAATCTTCGCCATATTCTATTTCCTGATGATCCGGCCGCAGCAGAGGCAGCAGAAGAAGCATCGCGAAATGCTCTCGGCCCTCAAAAAGGGCGACCGCGTCCTGACTCGCGGCGGGATATTGGGCACGGTGCACGCAGTGGCCGACACCGTGATAACGCTCGAAGTCACTGATAACGTCCGCATCCGGTTCAGCCGCGATGCCATCTCCGGCGTCGAGGCAAACACTTAATTCCCCTCCTTTATAAGGGGGGGAAAGGGGAGGTAGATCATGATCTACCCCACCCAGCCTCCCCTTACAAAGGGGAGGAGTATCAAATGAGGATAATTGCATGATGCCAACTGCATGGAAATGGAAGGGCGCACTTCTACTGGTTCTCACCATAGTCTCCGTCTATCTCATCCTGCCGTCGCTGTTAGACGTAGCGGCAAGGCGGGAGGCGGCGCAGGGGAGCAGGACACCACTCCCCTGGTACTTCTCGGTATTGCCCGAGAAGGGGATCAACCTGGGTCTCGATCTCAGGGGCGGCATATACACCGAGTTCGAGGTGGAGACCGACAAGGCGATCTCGAACAAGGTCGACATGTTCTCCTCCGACATCGAGCGCTGGCTCAAAAACGAGAACATCAAGGTCGAGGGTGTGAGGCAGGATATCTCCACGCACACCATACTGATCTCGGGGCTCGACAGCGCCGGCACCGAAAAGGCGATGGAGCACATAAGCGACTTCTACAGCGACGCACTGGTGAAGCGGCCCGTGCCGGCCGATTCCGGGGCGCAGCTCGCGTTCGGGATGCAGGATAAATACAAGAGCCACCTCGAGGACCTGATCGTCAAACAGGCCCTCGAGAAGGTGCGCAACCGCATCGACCGCTACGGCGTCGCTGAACCGACTATACAGCGCCTCGGTTCCAACCGGATAGCCATAGAGCTCCCCGGCATCAAGGACCCTGAACGCGCCATCGGCATCATCAAGCAGGCCGGCCAGCTGGAGTTCAAGATCGTGGACGACTCCATACCGGATGCGAAGCTCAAGGAGATGGTCACAGAGGTACGTAAAAATGAGAACCTGCCGGAAGATTACTCGCTCAAGACCGTGGCTCGTATCAACGAGCTCCTGAAGGGGAAGCTCCCGGCCGACGACGAGGTCGCTTTCGAGATCCAGTACGACCCGATCACGCACAAGCAGACCGGCGCGTTGCCGTACCTGCTCCACCGCAAGGCCGAAGTGACCGGCGAGATGCTAAAGAACGCGCAGGTCAACGTGCACAACAACGAGCCGTATGTTTCGCTCGGCTTCGACTCCCAGGGCACCACTCTCTTCGGCGAGACCACGACAAAGAACACGGGCAAGCGCATGGCGATCCTGCTCGACGGCACGGTCACCAAGGCGCCGGTCATCCGCGAGCCGATCATGGGCGGCCAGGCCCAGATCACGTTGGGCTACGGCAGGTACGCCGACCAGCTCAAGGAGGCAGAGGACCTTTCGCTGGTGCTCCAGGAAGGCGCGCTCCCGGCGCAGCTCACCGAGGCTACCAAGTCCGTGGTGGGCCCGTCGCTCGGAGCTGATTCGATCCACCAGGGAGTCGTGGCCACGATCATCGGCGCGCTGGTGGTCTGCCTCTTCATGCTGATCTACTATAAGTGGTCGGGCTTCATCGCGAACGCCGCGGTGTTGCTCAACCTCCTATTTATTCTCTCGGCCTTGGCCCTCTTCCAAGCCACGCTGACCCTGCCGGGCATCGCGGGCATGGCGCTCACGCTCGGCATGGCCGTGGACGCGAACGTGCTCATATACGAGCGTATCCGCGAGGAATTGAAACACGGGAAGACCGCCAAGGCGGCGATCGACGCGGGCTACGGCAACGCCATGCGCACGATCATAGACTCGAACGTTACGACGCTTATCGCGGGAGTCGTGCTTTACCAGTTCGGGACGGGGCCCATACGCGGTTTTGCAGTCACGCTTATCGTGGGTCTCACGGTCAGCATGTATACTGCATGCATCTGCACCCGCATGGTTTACGACTATCTCATCATCAAGCGCAGGATCACAAAGGTGAGCGTGTAACATGAAGACTACACACATCCCATTCATCAAATACCAGGCATTATTCGTGGGCGTCTCGTTCCTGCTCTTCTTCATAGCCATCTATATCATGGCCACGAAGGGCCTTAACTATGGCATCGACTTCAAGGGCGGCGCAAAGCTCACATACAAATTTGCAGACCCGACGCACGAAGGCCAGGTGAGAAAAGCCCTGGAGGGCACGGAGTTTGTGGACGCGAGCGTAGTGCGCTTTGGCGAGCCGGCTGAAAACCGCATGAGCATAAAAGTGGCCCTGCCGGAAGAACACGCCAAGATAGGCGAACAGATCACCGCCGCGCTTGAGAAGAGCTTCGGCGCCGGCAAGATATTGCTGGAGCAGGAAGAGAGCGTGGGCCCCCGCGTCGGCAAGGAGATGCGCAAAAAGGCCTGGCTCGCGATCATATTCTCATGGGCCATGATGCTCATTTACATCGGCTATAGATTTGATTTCCTGTACGGTCCTGGAGCCGTGCTCTCGCTGGTGCACGACACTACGATAACGATGGGAATCTTCGCCCTGCTCGGCAAGGAAGTGAACCTGACCATCCTGGCCGCGATCCTCACCCTCATCGGTTATTCGATCAACGACACCATAGTGGTCTTCGACCGAATCCGCGAGAACAGGTCCCGGATCAACCTTGATACTATCAAGGACGTGGTCAACGAGAGCATCAACTCCACCCTCTCGAGAACGATAATAACGTCGCTAACCGTATTCTTCGTGGTGGTGGTCCTCTTCTTCAAGGGCGGAGGCACGCTGCACGACTTCGCGTTCACGATGATCATCGGCGTGATAATCGGCACCTATTCCTCGATCTTCGTGGCCTCGCCCTGCTACATAGTCCTATACAAGTATTGGCCGTCCGTGAAAAAACTCTGGTCCAAACGATAGTGTCATTCCCGCGGGTGT
>JBBAAC010000126.1:0-7135 GCA_041658465.1 bacterium
GGTCTGACCGGAGCCGTATGAGCCTGCCTGCCGGCAGGCAGGGAGTGAAAAACGCGACTGCTTTCGTGAGTTCGGAGCTGACGAAGGAAGATACCGAACTCACGTCTTTGAAAGTAGCGCGTTTTTCGCGACGAGTAGGCGGAGGGAAGGCGCAGCAAGAAAACCCTCCACCACGATCGAACAGGAGCCGTAGACAGGCCCCGAAGCCGACACTCATTCAGCGAGGCAACGCGGGCGTACCTCGATACACGCATCCCCGCCAGAACGCTGAAAATTTGAATTCGGAGGCCTGCCTGCCGGCAGGCAGGGAACCTCAATCTTCCTTCGACGGTATCTCGTACTTCTTGAGCAGATTGCGCAGGTGCTTGCGGTCGATCTTTGCCTCGCGCGCGGCCTTGCTGAGATTGTGATTGTAACGCTTCATCAGCTCAATGAGATACTCCTTCTCGAAGCCCTCCACGATGCGCTGCTTGGCGTCCTTGAAAGGAAGCTCCGTGTCGATCGACATGCGCTCGGTGCCCTCCTCGCCGCTGTGCGACATCTCGGCGAAGATGAACTCGAGGTGGGACTTCGTGATCGTGTCGCCCTCGACAAAAGAGACTGCGCGCTCGAGGACGTTCGAGAGCTCGCGCACGTTGCCAGGCCACTGATAGCGTGCAAGGAACTTGAGCGCGTCGTCGTCCACCCGGCGGACCTTCAGCGTGCCGTCGGGGTGCTGGTTGTATTTGCCGATGGTGAGGAAGCGCTCGATGATGAGAGGTATATCCTCGGCGCGATCGCGCAGGGGAGGGAGCAGCACCTTCACGACCGAGAGGCGGTAGTAGAGGTCCTCGCGGAAGCGCGCTTCGTCAACTTCGCGGCGCAGGTTCTTGTTGGTGGCGCAGATGACGCGCGCATCGATCTTGACCGGGGTGTTGGATCCCACGCGCTTGACCTCGCGTTGCTCCAGCGCGCGCAGCAGCTTCGGCTGAAGCTCTGAGGTAAGCTCCCCGATCTCGTCCAAAAAGACCGTGCCGCCCATGGCGGCCTCGAAGACGCCGGCTCGCGACTTGACGGCGCCCGTGAAAGATCCCTTCTCGTGCCCGAAGAGCTCTGATTCGATGAGGTTCGGCGCCACCGCGGAGCAGTCGAAGACTATGAACGGTTTTCCCTTTCGCTGGCTGTTTTCATGGATCGCGCGCGCGACGAGATCTTTTCCCGTACCGGTCTCGCCCTCGATGATGACCGTGGCGTGGGTGGGAGAGATCTTCTCCAGTATCGAGAATATCTGCCGCATCTTGCGGCTCCTTCCGACCATCAGTCCATATTCAGTGCGAGCGGACGGCTCTATCTGAACCTTCTGATCGAACGCGAGAAATTCGAGAGTCGTGTTTCCCGCCTTGATGAGATCGCCCGGCGAGAGATACGCCTCCTTTACGCGCGAGCCGTTGAGGAACGTTCCGTTCGTAGAGCCCAGGTCGCGCAGCAGGAAGCTGTCCGCCGTGTATTCGATCTCAAGGTGATTGCGCGACACCGTGCCGTCTGGAAGCACCAGGTCGTTCGTATCGCGCTTTCCCACCTTTATCAGGTTTTTGTCGAGCGTGATCTTCTTGCCGCGACCGGGGCCGTCGTTCACGACGAGCTGACATTTGCGCAGCGAGATCACGTCGGCTGTTTCGTCGCCGCCCGGCAGCTTGAGCAGCTCGGTTTTTCCTTCAAAATCCTTGTCGACCATTCTGTTCTCCTTATCTCCCCCTCCTTTGTAAGGAGGGGGAGGGGAGGTAGATCTGATCTACCCCACCCCGACCCTCCCCTTACAAAGGGGAGGGAGTTTTGATCACTGTGGCTGCAGCGTCGCATGGAACGACTTACTGCTCTGATCCAGCGTAAATGTCGTGCTCCACGGTTTGTATCCCGGCAACTGTATGGTCACCGTGTGCGGCCTGTCCCTGCGCACCTTGCGCACCGTGACAGGCGTGCGCGCCGGTATTGCCTGGCCGTCGATTATGACCTGCGCCGCCGGCGGATCGCTCGAGAGCGAGATGTCGCCGTAGAGGTCGCCGAGTTCGATGTTCGAGAGGTTCACCGTCTCGCCGGGCTTCACCGTAACAGACCTGCTCACGCGGGCGCGGCCTTCAAGGTTGACCACGACCTGCGCCGTCCCGGGGGGGACGCTCGCGGTGAGCGGCGTCTTGCCCTTTAATTCCGAGTTTATGAATACGTCCGCGCCGGATGGATTTGACGAGACCTTTATCATGCCGGGCTTGCCGGATTCCACCTTGGGCGGCGGAGTTATCTCCGCAGGCGGTTGCGGCGGGCCCTTGGCGGGAGGGATGATCGCCTGTTCGGTCGGCGCCTCGACCTTTGTGAGCGCCATCGCTATCGCGTTCGATTCCTTGGCGAGCGTGGACCTGCGCGAGGCGCTCTGATAACCATCCATATCGAGTTTGATCTTGTAAGAGCCGCCGACCTTGAGCTTGTCTATAGTCGCCGGCGTGTTCCTGCCCGTTTGCGCGCCGTCGAGAGTTATGCGGGCGCCGGGAGGCGTGGATGATATCTTGAGGGAGGCCGTCTTTGCTTCCTCCACTGGAGGCTTCGGCAGTTCCGCGGGCGGTTTCTGCGCCTCGGTGGGGACCTCGCCTGGAGTCGCCGGCACCGAGGTCGTGGGCGGCTGCTCCGGGCCCTTGGCCGCCTCGACAGGCGGCACCTGTGCCTGCGGCACTTCAGCAGCTCCGCTCTTCTTGAGCTGCGCCTCCACCGGCACCGACATGTTCGTGTTTACGTCGAAGTTTCCAGTCCAGTCGTCATAGCCCTCCATCCTCAAGGCCACCGCGTATTTCTTCGGCCCGAGGTTTGCGATCATTGCAGGCGTCGTCCTGCCCGTGTCCTTGCCGTCGACGATCACCTTCGCGCCGGCGGGCGTGGAGTTGATGACGAGTTTTCCCAGCTGCGGAATTATCGGCGTGAGCTTTGTAGATATCTTCTGCGGTTTCGGCGAGGTGAGATTTACCACCTGCTCGAAGTCTTCGTAGTCGGGTTTCGAGAGCGTGATGCGCAGATCGCTGCCCAGCTTGAGCTTCTCGATCGTGGCGGGCGAGTTGAGTCCGGTGAGCTTGCCGTCGACCATGATCGCCGCGCCGGGAGGCTCAGTGATGATATTCAGCGTGCCCATCGGCGGCGAGAGTGCGAGCGCTACGTCGAGGCGCTGCGGCCCCGAGATCTGGATCGACCTCTCCGCGGGGCCGTAGTCGTCTTTCTCAGCCCTCACGGTGTAGATCCTGCCGCTCGGGAGCTTGTCTATGACAGTGGGCGTGACCGTGCCCGTATCCGTGCCGTCCAGGAATATCCTGGCGCCCTCCGGGTCTGATGTGATGTTGAGGCTGCCAAATATCTCTTCAGCAGCGGTAGGCGGTGCCTTCTGCTCCCAGAATCGCGCGGCCGGGACGTATTTCAATGCGAGATATGCGCCAGCCGCGATGATGACGAGCGCCGCGGCAGCCTTGAGCACCGGGTGACGCCTCTTCTTGAGAGTGCGGCTCTCTTCCTCCGGCATCCCGCGCGGAGGGGCTTCTCTGGCCGGCGGTCTGGCGGGCGGTCGAGCCAGCGGCGTCACTGCGGTCTCGAGTAATGCCTCCTTTTCGCCGGTCGAGCGGGATGTCTCCTCGCTAACCGGCTCCTCAGCCCCTTCGCGGTGCACGATGTAGTACTGCTTCATGCCCTCGCGCACGTCCATGGACGAGGTTAGACCCTCCGAAGCCGTCTCCCTCGCGTGCTCAGCCTGCTCGCCGCGGATCTCGGCCAGAAACAGATCCTTGATAAATCCGGCGAGCTTCCGCGGCGAGAAATCCACGTGTTTCGAGTAGAGGTATTTTGTCAGCTCTATCTGCAGGTCGCCCGCATGCTGGAAGCGCTCGTCGACATTATAGGTGAGCGCCTTGACGGCGATCGGTTTGAGCTGGTCCGGTATGGAATTGGGGAGCTGGTCTATCGCGACGCGCGTGGTGCGGATTTTCTTTAAGACCTCGAACTGCGATTCGCCGGTGAAGAGCTTCTGACCGGTGAGCATCTCGTAGAGCAGTATGCCGGTCGAAAAGATATCCGTGCGCCGGTCGATCGCCTTTCCCATCGCCTGCTCGGGCGACATGTACGCGATCTTGCCCTTGAGGATCCCGGCCATCGTGTGCGAGATGTTCATCGCGGCCTTGGCGATGCCGAAGTCCACTATCTTCACCTCGCCCTCGTAGGAGAGCAGGATGTTCTGCGGGCTTATGTCGCGGTGCACGATATTGAGAGGCTGATTGTTCTGGTCTGTCTTGCGATGGGCGTAGTCGAGTCCCTTGCAGATCTCGGAGACTATGTAGACCGCGATGTCGGTCGGGATCGGCAGGCCCGCCTCGCGGCAGCGGTACATCACGTCGCGCAGGTTGACGCCGTGGATGAACTCCATCGAGATGTAGTAGTCGTCGCCGACCTTGCCGAGGTCGTAGACCTGCACGATGTTCGCGTGAGAGAGCATGACCGAGAGCTTTGCCTCGTCGATCAGCATCGTGATGAAGTCTTTGTCAGCCGAGCAGTGCGGCAGGATGCGCTTGATCGCCAGCTCTTTCTCGAACCCGTCCACTCCGTAGGTCTTGGCCTTGTAGATCTCGGCCATGCCGCCCATGGCGAGTTTCTCGAGGAGGAGGTACTTGCCGAACTGCTTTGGCTCAAAATCGGTCATATCTTCTCCGTCGTGCGTTCGTGCGATAGTGCGTTCGTGCGCTCGTAACACCTTCGTACCAACGCACGGTTTACCGTATCAAAACTACCGCCGCGAAGATCAGGAGCGTGGCGATAAACACATACATCAGCGTGAGCCCCCAGTTGATGCGGCGGGTCTCGGCACTCAATACTCCCATGCGAATGAGCAGCGACTGTTTGGGGGCGCGCGGGGTCTGCGCCTCGCTGCCTTCGAACTCTCGCCCGGGGAAGGAAGCGGCCTCGGCGTGCATCTGGACGATGCCCATCTCGACGATCGGGCCCTTGGCCCAGAGCTCATCGGGGACCTCGTGCCCGGGCTGCAGCTTCTTCAGCTTTATGAAATCCTCGAGCCTGGTAATGAGCATGAGGGCATCGCGCGTAACGCGGCCGTCCTTCCAGTGCACATCCACCTGCAATAGGCCAATCCCGCTGTGGAGGTTCGCTGCCTTGAAGAGGCAGCGGAGTACCCGCTCGCGCGCCACGCGAAGAGGCTTTATCGTGCGCGCGCGCTGCCCGAACTTGCTCCATTCCTTGCCTTCGAGCCGCCTCTTGTACTCCTGCTCCATATCTTCGCGCGGGTTCTGCTGCTGATGCTGATCCTCCTTCGTCTCCTTCGCCTGGCCTATGCGATAGGAAGGGGGCGCTTCGGGCCTGTCGATCTTTTCGATCATTTGAAATCCGTGACTGGTGACTGGTGATCAGTGACTGGTGGTTGCATTCAAGATCTACCTCCCCTATCCCCTCCTTACAAAGGAGGGGAATATTCCCTCCCCTTTGTAAGGGGAGGGTCAGGGTGGGGTAGACCCTGAACTCACGCTAATCACCAGTCACTAGTCACTGCTTTTCGCATTCTTCTTTGTTTCCTTTACGGCGATATCTTTCGTTTTTGATTTCGTTGAACCGCCTCCGGAAACATATCCGTCCTTGTACCAGCCGCCCCCTTTGAGGGCGAAGCTCGTCATCGAGATGATGCGATCCGCCGTGCTGCCGCACTTGGGACAAGGCGCGATCGGCGGTTCGGTGATCCTCTGCATGCACTCGAATTGGTTGCCGCAGGATTTGCAGTTGTATTCGTATATCGGCATGGCTCTTCTCGTCCTCCGCACGGGAATCAAGACCCCATGCACGGGTGTAGACTTGAGTCCCCATTTTATTGTATCTGGCTATAAAGTAAAGCTTTTTAGTTGTGCTACGTGCCATGAAGCAGCGGGTACTCCGTCCTCTCGGCGAACGAGTCGACACGGATTTGGTTTCGGCTCATTTGACTAACGGTGGAGCTCCTGCCGATGCGGTCCCGATCGTTCGGCGAGAGGACGGAATACCCGCTTGCTGCGTGCCACTGCGCGTCGGGACGATCCCCATTGCTCGAACAACGTACAGACGCAGAAGGTCCACAAACTCTCCTGCGTGTGGGCGCAGAGGTGGTTTAAAAAGGCTTGCACCCTCAAGTCAAAAAGACTAGCAATTTCAGGCGATGTTAGTCTTTCTAACTTTGGGGGGTAGAGAGAAATGTTGCCGGCCACATCAACGCGTCGCAGACACCCCTCAATCGCTCCCGCCGTTTTCGTGCTGTCGTTTCACGCAACCCCGTCTTCGTCATCCATGAGATTCGTCAGCGTCTCTTCCGACTGTTGTGCAGGGGGCGTGCGTCAGAGATTTCCGCTCAGTCTCGGTCCACCGTAATTCGCGAGCCGTTTTTTTTCGGCAGCGCCGATCCTCGGTGGGCCTTTTTTCCCTTTCGTGACGATGGGCGATCGACGGGAGATCGTGCAACAGCTCGATTTCGCGGCTCTTCTCTGAAGCCGCCCCGGCGGTAGCCTGCCTTCATTGATGGATGGAGACGCCCTCGTATGAAGATCAAATCGATCATGATCTCTCTGACAGTTCTTGCCGCAACCATGGCGGGTTGCGGTATGGGCGGCGCCGGCGACCTGGCCGTCAGCGCATATGCCCCCTACGATGGCGAGTCGGGCGTGGCGGTCACGGCGGCGATCCAGGTGCGGTTCAATCGGGCCATCGATCATCAGACGACGCTCACGCCCGCGACCTTCCTGCTGGTCTCCGCCAGCGGGATCGCCGTTTCAGGGGAGGTGACGTACGAGGAGGGAACCAGGGCGCTCATCTTCACGCCGGCGCTGCCCTTGCACAGCCGGGAGTCGTACCAGGCGACGATACGGGCCGGCATCGTCGCAAAGGACAGCACCGGCGGCCCGGGCGACAGGCTCCAGAACGATTATGTCTGGCGATTCACCGCCGCTCTCCGCCCCATCCTGTATCACTCGAAGCGCGCCCTCGACGGATCAAACGCATGGAATCTGCCGTACTCGGACCAGAATATCTGGGCCGTCGATGATGCCACGAACTTCACCTTGCCGCTCACGGAGACGCGCGAGGTCGAGGAGGCGCACAACACCTA
>JBBAAC010000127.1:0-7129 GCA_041658465.1 bacterium
TAGAAGTGTTGGGCCTCAGGATGACAATAGGGCGATGGCCTCAGCGGTTCTTAATCTTGCGGAGGGCAACGGCAAGAGGCGTTCTACTGCAGAGCGGCGGCGGTTTTTCGAGATATCGTTGGGGTCAATTGCCGAGGTTGCGGCGGCGCTAGATCTTTCTTGTGCGTTCGGGCTGATCCGAGTTCGGGAAGTTGATTCGCTCAAATCGAGGCTCAGGTTGGCCTATGTGAAGATCGGGGCCTTGCGATAGGTCCCGATCTATTTCTCTTCTCTCGACTTCTCTCAATCAGTTGTCAGTTTACTGTTTCTCTTCTCTTTCTTTACTTACGCCGGCTTCACCACCGCCATCGTGTATGCATCCGGGTGGATGAATCTCTGCGCGGCGCGCAGCACGTCGTCCGCGGTCACGGCCATTATGCGCCTGGGATAGGCCTGCGCCTCTTGGATTCAGAGGGCGCTCGGGCTCATTCATTCGCTGCCGGACAGCGGGTCTCTGAGATCAAAAAAAACCGCGTAACTTTTTCATTTTTCAGCCGATAATCATGTATATGGGTCTCGGGGTTAGGGACAAGGGGGTGGGTGGAGATCTGCCGGCTGCGTCTGGCACCGGCCTCGCTCCATCCGCCGCTCCATCCAATGCGCCGACTGATGAAAACAGGGCCTCGGACGCCTATATTGGCCCTGAACAGGCATTACAACCCCCTCTGGCGGCTGCGCCCACCCATGCCTATAATCCCTTGCTCGCGGGGCATCCGCCATCCCATTTGAACGGGCTCCGCGCATCGAGGCTGGCTGCGGGCTGGCTCCCGCTCTCCGACGTCGTGGCGTTTTTTGAGACAGCAAAGCGCGAAGGCCTTGCGGACATCCGCGGCCAGTACGGAGAGTTCGCTCGGAGAGGCATAGATCCCGCGATGGTCGATGACGTGCTGGTGCGTCGCTTTGACGTAAAGCCCGCACAACTCGAGCATGAAATCGGACACCAGAACTCCAATCCCAATCGATCGATCACGGAACTCGTCTCGAACAGCGTCGACGCGTCGCGCGCGGGCGCAGCGCCCGTCGAGGTAATGATTGAAGACGGCCGTTATGTGGTGGAAGATTTTGGCAAGGGTATGAGCGCGCCCGACGTATTCGAGAAACTCCTCATACCGAATCTCTCGGGCAAAGACGGTGAGAAGACGATCGGCCGCTTTGGCATCGGATTCTTCACCGCGCTCGCGCACCTGCATGACGAGAATTCGCGGGTCGTCGTGGACACCAAGGTCAACGGCGAGGCGGGCGTGCGTCTGGAATTCCTGCGCCTCAATGGCGAGCTGGGCGTCCGCGTGGGGCCGTCGGATCGCAAAGAGAGCGGCACGCGCATAGAGGTGAGGGATGCGCAAATCAGGCGCGATGTGATGGCCGCGGAGATGGGTGAAAATCTGAGCTACGTGCTGTCTCACCCCATCAACGCCAATGGCGAGAGGATCAATAATCTCGATCCAGCGCGGATCCATTCCGTGGGCAATGGAAGGCTCTACATCTCCGCTGAGTCGGGACGCGAGGGCAAGGTCGTGCTTACGGTTGGAGGCGTTAGAATAGAATCGTTCTCAGTGAAAGGCAGTTCAGTGCCTCGCACCATGGTCTTTGACCTCCCGCTCTCCACGAAGCTGCCTGAGAGCAGAAATCGCATCAGGGTAGATGCCGGAGTTGTTGAACAGGTCAAGGCATTCATCGCATTTGCAGAACAGATTGCAGATCCAGAGGAGCGGCTCGGCTATCTGAACGGCATGGCGCCTCTCATACGTGAGCTGCAGGGCAGAAACGAGCTCATCACAAAGGACTCCAATCTCATCGATCATGCGCGGGCAGCATGGGCGCGCTATACAGGTGGCCGAAAATTCGTTCCTACTGACAAGCCCTACGATGCGATCGCAGACAAGGACGCGCTGCATGTCGATGATCTCTATCTCGGCAGCAACTGGGCAGAGCGCTTTCCAAAGCCCGCTGAATGGAGCGGCGCTGCTCGCATGGCCATCGTGGATATGCCTGATGATGCGCCGAGCGCAATTGTCCACGACAAGGAGCGCCGCGTCGTCCTCCTGGACCGGCGGATGTACGAGGCGCACAAGGCTGACCCTGCGCTGCTCACGGCGCTGGCCAGCCTCCCTCCAGGTGAGATCAATGGGACATGGAATTGGCAGCTGGGCGCAGGGGCCGTGACCGCACCAAAGGCCGCGCAAGCGGTGGGATCCGCTGCGATGCCGCATCTGCCTGGCCGCGACCCCCGCATAGATGCGCTTATCAGCAGGCACCCGGCCCTCATGGGCCAGCGCTCTGATCTGTATGGCGTGCTTGCTAATGTGCCCGATGCAATCGATCTTCTCTCGCAGGTCGATGACGTGATCATGCCCTATCGCGGACTCGAGAGGCTCATGCAACGCGGGTGGAATATCGCCACATCGTCTCTGGACGATACAGATAGCAAGCCCTTTCTCATGGCTAAGGGAAAAATGTGGCGGGCGACTGCTGCTGACGGCACTACGCTCATTGGCGGCGAAGTAAAGAGCGGCGTCACTGGGTTAAAATCTCATGGCAATGGCGATGAGCGAATCTATGTCATAAATGATGGCTTTTCTGGGTTAGCCACGGATGCCCGCGGTCGCGTGATCTCAAAAGGAGATGAAATATTCGTCAGCGGAGATGGCGACGACAGGGGCATTATTGTAACCGATTCAGACGGCCTATCAAAGCTGCTGGATGCAAAGGGACAAACGATTCTGCAAGGCATGTTCACAGTGGTGACGTCTGTTGGGCAAGACAAGGACAGAGTGATCTTCGTACGCAGGGAAGCGGAAGGAGATTCACGCTCGGCGCAAGGATGGATACGATGCCTACCTGAAGTTCCTGGGGGCGTGTCGTTTCTTGTCAATAGAGGTATATGGGAGGCTCACTTTGCAGACGGCCGGGTCGAGCAATACAAAGACATGTGCTGGAACGGCGACCTATCTCAAAAATTCTTCAAGGCCCGGGATTTGTCCGGCAATCTTCACCTCTTTGACAAGGATGGAGAAATCCTCGCGGACCGCGAAGAACGGATGATGAAGTTGGAAATGGATAAAGAAGGGAATGTCATTGGTCAGGTCTATGGGAGCGGCGCAGACCGCGTGGTCGTCGCGAAGAGTTACAATGACAAGCAGCTACATCAGAGGGCAGTGGCCGCAGATGGGCGCGTGATTTTCGAAGGAAAGGACATCAAAATACATGGCGAGGGGATCGATCGGGTCTATATTGTAAGGGGCAATGACGATCTCTGTCGAATCTTTGGGGCAGATGGAAAGCCCCTGATCAAAGGCGCATTCAAAGACTGCCGTGTTTCTGAAACTGCCGAGCCATATATTCAGGAGAGTGACGGCCGCATCGGTTTTGGCAGGGTGATCAGGGCCATAAGTGATTATGTAGATGATGATTGGAGTCAACACAGTCTCAGTGCAATAGCAAGCGGCCGTGTGAATCCCACCAGGGCCATCGATCATTACTTCCGCATTGATGGCATGCCGATTCGCATAGTCGATAATAAAGATTCTCTCCAGTATGGAATATACCACAATGAGAGGACGCTGATTTACTCAGGACAGCAGGGGGCGTCAGGTCAAAAAACGCCGCGCAGGGTGCTGGATGTCCGGTCCCTGGCTTCAGAGGGCGCTCGAAGAAACCTGCGAGCACTCGTGGATGCGAAGATGGCGCCAGGGTTTCAATCCGTGGCCCTGCAGGCGCTAAGCTACTCCCCTGACGCGTTCGATCTTGCGCTCCGGCTCGTGCCCCACATAACTACCGATCTGAACGGCAGCTCAGCGCTCATGGAGCGTCTGTCAGGGCTGGCAAGCAGCCTGTCTCCAGAGACCCTGGCCATGCTATTTGATATAGGCGTCTCCCTTGGGATCGGTCCATCGTGCACGGCCGGGCAGGTGGGAAAACTCGCCGTTGTCGCGGAACTGCTGGGGAGCGACGGGCTCAAACGTTTTCGTGACGACCTTCTCAAACAGGATGATCTATGGCGTGTAGTGCGCAACCATGAATGGGACAAGGTCCTCGCCCTTGAGCCAAAGGCGCGCGCAAGCGTATATTATCTCCTCATGGACGATGCTGAGCTGCTTGCGCCCGGCGCGAGCAAGATACAAAGGATCGATCACGAAACGGAATTTTCTCTCGTTCGACTGGATGCGGCAGTGCAGTCGCATCGTTCCGAATGGCGTTCCTTTGTTGGGGAAGCGGCCCATGCCTCTCTGCTCATTGGTGCGCAGACGGCGCACGCGGACATTGCACAGTCAAAGGCGCGTCTCTCCCATGCCATGTATCATCTGGGAGATGCGAGGCAGCATCTTTATCTGCGCGAGCTCTTGCAGAACAGCCTCGACGCGATCCGGCGCGAGAGGGGCGGCAATGCCTCTGTCTCGGTGGAGAGTTTCGAGGAGGCCGGCCATCACGTGCTTCGGATCACGGATCCAGCGGGCATGGATTTGTCCAAGGTGCTCAATCACCTCCTCATCTATGGAGAGAGCACAAAGGGAGAGACGGATCTGGGAAAATTCGGCATCGGTTTTTTCACGATCTATCCTGGCGCAGAGGAGATCAGGATACGCACCGGAAAGGGCGATGGCAGGACCGTTATCGTATCGCTCCGTCCGGTCTATGAAGGGGACGTTGTCGTAGATATAAAGGCATCGTATGCGCAGAGCGACGAACCGTTCAAGGGCACTGTGATCGAGCGCATATCGCGCGAGGCCAACGCATCGTTCGACGCCGCGATGGTGCGGGCGAGCCTCCAGATGTACGGCAGGTTTGTCGATCCAAAGGAGATTCAGATCACATACAACGGCGCGCCCGTGAACAAGGGGCTTGTCCCGCTTGCAGAGCGTGACGTCCCGGGTCTTGGCCCTGTCCGCGTCTATGAGGCGCGGGAGAATGCGTACACGGTCGGGAGCCTGTATGTGAAGGATCTGCCTTTGGACATGATAAATGCGCTGCCCGCCCCGCTTCGAGAGATATGCAATAAGCACGGGATGGTGATCGATCTGCCGACCAGGACAACCCTCGTGCGCTCGCGCAATGAATTCGTGGATCCGTCTGCGGTAGAGAGACGCGTGCGCGGCGCGCTGTCCGCAATGCTATTGGAGGTATATCTCAAACGCTTTGCGACCGGGGAAATGGGTCTCGACGGCCTGCCCTCGGTATATTTCGATTCAAACTACAATTTCGACTCACTCTCGATCCCTGCCGAAATCCAGGCCGATGCTCGGAGGCTCAAAACAGGAGAGCCCATCGCAGATATCGAGCGCTATCAGGATGAACGGGCATTCACACAGCTTGTGACATTGCTGCCCTGTATCGAAATCAAGGGGGAGAGAATTTCATTGTACGATCTAGTGCGTCGCCTGGAGCGCGGCGAGGAGATCGATACAAAAGGGCTGCCCATGTCTGTCGCGTCGCTCATCAATAAAAGACAGGCCGATGAAAAAAAGAAGAAGGATGCCGTGACGCAACTTGCCAGGCTTGCAGATGAGGTCTCTGTTGATGCAACAATGCCTAAATACGCAGGGGTGTCTAGCCTCGCTCGGACCTGGTCAAGGCAA
This sequence comes from bacterium, assembly GCA_041658465.1. Taxonomy (GTDB): domain Bacteria; phylum UBA10199; class UBA10199; order 2-02-FULL-44-16; family JAAZCA01; genus JAJZQH01. Next base: position 5,613 of record JBBAAC010000127.1, read on the forward strand.
GAGGCGTTTCGTCCGCAGGCGGCTGCCTACGACGCGTTTCTTGAGATTGCAGACAGGCTGCTGACGATGCTTGGGTTTCAAAATGCGCGTGTGCGATACTCAAGCAGACCCGAGGATATTTCGACTGGAGCCTTTACCAATTCGATCAACCGGACTCCGAACATCACATTCGGCCTCTTTTGTTCCGAGAAATATGTTGAGGCGCTCTCTGCCATTCTGGGCAGCGAACAGTTTCCATTAGAGGAATTTTCCGTCCTCATGACATGGATGATTGAAATAGTTACTCATGAGATGACGCACCATCAGCTCGAGCGCCCTGCGGAATGGACACATGATGCGGAATTCTACAGGAGACAGCAAACGCTTATCACCAGGCTCATGCGGAGGGGTTCCCTTGAGTCCGACAAGTTATGGGTCGATCTCAAGGCGAAGTATGCGAATGCAGATTTCGTAGATATGAATGAGTATCTCAAGCTGCTGGCAGGCAAAGAGGCAAGTGCGGGCGTGGGCGGCGTTAAGAGATCGCCGCCAGAAACTCCTGATACTTTCGTTTCCGACGCTCAAGAGATTCCGCGCGATTCGCTTCCGAACCAAGCGGCATTCGATGCGGAGCCGGCCACGATGGGGAGTTTTACGACCTATGACCCGACTGCAGGCGGATTTGGCCTTCTTTCGACGCCTTATGATCTGGAGTTCGTAGCAGATCTCCCTATGAGCGCATCGATGCTGTTCACGCCAATGATGGCCTGGGTCTAGAACGACGGTCCGGTCGAATCACTCGATAGCATACATGGATTGGAGCAATTAGATCGTATGAGTTTCAGGGTCAGGGAAGAGAGAACGAGATGCCATGAGTTTTTTATGCCGGTTTCACCACCGACATCGTGTACGCATCCGGGTGAATGAATCTCTGCGCGGCGCGCAGCACGTCGTCCGCAGTCACGGCCATTATGCGCCTGGGATATGCCTGCGCCTCTTCGGTTCCGAGCCCGTAGAGTTCGTTGAACGTGTGGATGCTGGCCATGGCGCCGTTTCTCTGCGACTCCAGCTCATATGTCCCCACGAGATACTGCCGCGAGCGTTCGAGCTCGTCCTTTGAGACGCGCGAGCCGCGGATATCCGTTAGCTCCTTGAGTATCCCCTTCACGGCCGTGTTGATCTTTCCCGGCTCTGTCCCGATGTAGACGGCAAAATATCCCGGCTCGATCCCCTCCTGATGCACCGAGCTCACCGCGTACGCCAGGCCCATCTTGTCGCGCAGATTGATGAAGAGGCGGCCGCCTTGGCCCGCGAGTATGTTGTTGAGCACGATCATCGCGTAGCGGTCGCGATCCTTGAGCGTAGCGCCCTGGAAACCGAGCACGATATGCGCCTGCTGCTTCTCGCGCTTGGTGACGACCTTCTCGCGCGGCTTCGTGGGCCTGGGATCGCACTTGGGCCGCAGCGGTTTGGATTTCCCGCGCGGCAGATCGCGCAGCAGCTCCTCCGCAAGCCCTCTCACCTCGGCGGGATTCACG
>JBBAAC010000128.1:0-7121 GCA_041658465.1 bacterium
AAGGTGCTGCATGCACGCTGCGTCGAGATAGCAGCCCGGTTCCGCGTGCCGCTCGTGGTGCGCTCCTCGTTCTCTGCCGGGGAGGGCACATGGGTCGTGCCTGAGGAGGAACAGATGGAAGGCGCGATAGTCTCCGGCATCACCTGCAACACCGGCGAGGCAAAGGTCGCTATTCGCCGCGTGCCGGACAAAGTGGGGGTCACGGCCGCCATCTTCGCTCCCATCGCAAAGGCCGGCATCAACGTGGACCTCATCATCCAGAACGTCTCCGAAGACGGCTACACAGACCTCACGTTCACAGTCCCCAAAGAAGACCTGCGCCGCGCCATGACGCTCGCCGAGAATGCAGCGCGCGAGGTGGCGGCAGGGCGCGTGGAGGCGGCAGGCGACATCGCAAAGATCTCGGCCGTTGGCCTGGGCATGCGCTCGCATGCAGGTGTGGCGCACCGCATGTTCGAGGCCCTGGCAAGGGAAGGCATCGCAATCCAGATGATCGGCACCTCGGAGATAAAGGTCTCGATCGTGATCGACATTAAGTACGCGGAGCTAGCGGTGCGCGTGCTGCACGAGGCATTCGGGCTGTCTGCGGGCTCCGTGCCATGAAGTGCGCGGGGTCCCCCCGTTCATCGCTCAGCAAGCCGACACCGAGTCTGGATCAGATTATAAGGCTAACGGTGAAGCACCTGCCACCGCGGTCCCCATTGCTTCACGATAAACGGGAGAACCCCGCTACTTCGTGCCACTGCGCCGGTCGTCATCGGCACAGAGCAAGCGGTGACCCGCGGCAGGCAGGGAGTCAACTTGATCCTTTTTTCCGGCTCACCCAGCAAAGCGAGTTGCTTTTTTCCAGGAAATCCATACAATTATTGATACTTATGACGCGCGAACAAAAAATGAGAGAAGAATTGAACCGCGTTGTGCGCGTGCTCATCAAATCCTACGGCGCCCAACGGATCATTCTCTTTGGCTCATTGGCGAGGGATGAGATCAATGACGCGAGCGATGTGGATCTGGTAATCATCAAAATGACCGACAAAAAATTTGTGGACAGAATAGGCGAGGTGATCGACCTCTGCAGGCCGCGCGTAGCGATGGATTTTATCGTTTACACACCTGAGGAGTTTGACGAGTTGTTCGTTGTGGAGTCATTTATACGAGACGAAGTCATGGGCAAAGGAAAAATCTTATATGACGCAGCAGCTTAAAAACCGGTCCGATCAATGGTTTTATTTTGCCGACAACGATCTGTTATCCGCCCGCTCCCTCTTGAAAGACGGGATATGGAATCAGGTCTGCTTTCATGCGCATCAGGCTGCTGAGAAAGCAATCAAGGGTTATCTCAAGGCCCATGAGATCAAAGCCCAGAAGACCCATGACCTGCTTGAATTGTATGAAACTATGGCCGTGTCAGGCAATGAATGGAATAATTTTTACGAGGGATGCGTCTATCTCAATCGCTTTTACATCGCCACAAGATATCCGGATGCATTCGTGGGCGCTCTTCCAGAAGGGCTTCCCGGCGAAAAAGATGCAATAAGGGCATTGGCAGAGGCTGAAAACATTGTCGAAATGCTCAAGAAAGTACTCGGCACATGATCGTGATCGACATCAAGCACGCGGAGCTCGCGGTGCGCGTGCTGCACGAGGCATTCGGGCTTTCTGCGTGACATCCGAATAATGTCGGTTTATTGACGCTCTTAAGCGTTTATCTCAATTTGAGAGGTCAGTCATGTGGACACCTCCAAAATATCATCATATATATCAACAAACTATTGGCGCGCGGCGCTGGGCCGCCTGTGGCACCGTACTTGCTCATTGTATAGAGAAGCCATGAAACCCTTATGTCATGACATCCATGCGAGGTACATATGAAACGCCTGTCTGCCTTCATCCTGGCCGTAGCGCTCTGCATTATCATCCCGTGCTCCATTGCGGGGGCAGCAGAACCGGCCACCGAAGTCGATACCGGCAAAATCGATACCGGCTTAACTACGGCAAATACAAACCTTGTCTACAAGCCCGGCAAGGGGCCGATCGGGATCGGAGATATCCCCGCGCTGAATCCGTGCGGCAACGGGAAGCGAGACTTTGGCGAGCAGTGCGATCCGAGTTGCGACCAGAACGATCCTAATTGCGACCTATGCAATAAGGTTCCAGGCCATTACTGTGATCCGAGTAGCTGCATGTGTACCTGCCTTGCCACGATAGGCGGATGTACTCCTTTTGTATTTTGCGGCGACGGGATCAAAGAAGGCACTGAAGAGTGCGACGTCTCGGGTTGCACCAAAACCCAGAACTACCAACCGACGTGTGACATGACCAATCCTGATCCTGCCAAGCAGTGCAAATGCGTACACAAGCCTGAATGCGGAGACGGGGTGGTCGAGGCCAGCGAGGAGTGCGACTGGAATAAGGCCGATCCTGCCAAGCCCGTTGTCGACAATTGCAAGAGCACTTACCCGGCCTTGAAAACCCCCGGCTGCTCAAAGGGATGCAAGTGCGAGGGCTGCGGCGACAAGAAGTGGGACACTGTTATAGGCGAGGCATGCGACTTTACGGTGCCGTATGATACCAAGAGCGCATTCGGCGGGGTACAATGCAGTGGCATCCTGAGCCAGACTCTGAAATGCACTGATGCATGCAAGTGCCCGTTGCCGCCTCCTCCGACTTGCATTCCCACGACGTGCTTACAAGCCAATGCAACCTGTGGCGACATCTCAGACGGCTGCGGTAAAGTGCTCAACTGCGGCATCTGCAAGCTGCCTTGCGTTCTCAAGACGAAGTGCGCTGTCGGAGATTGTGGCACAGTCAGTGACAACTGCGGCGGGCAGATAGACTGCGGCCTATGCCCTTGCGACATGAACAACCCGAATCCGCTGCCACCCACGTGCTCTAACAATCCTCCGAACAAGGGATGCCCCGCTGGACAAATTTGCCAGGCATGCAAATGCAATCTGCCGCAACAATGTGCCCCGGGATCGGAGTGCAACGTGGACGCGGATTGCAAAGATCCGCTGAAGCCGCCCTGCGTGAATTGTAAGTGTACAGGTACAGCGCCGCAATGTAATCCGAACGGCATCTGGGACCCGGTAAATGAAGAGTGCGACCCGCAGATTGTGGGGTCGTGCAAAGCGGGTTATCAGTGTGACCAACTCACGTGCAAATGCACTTTGTCTGGTTGTGCAGAGAGCTTCAACGCAGGGGATCCGGCGAACTCCATATGCTCCACAGACCAATTCTGCTCGCAGCACAGCCTCGGCAATAACTGCAACGCAGGCTGCAAGTGCGAATCCCTGTGCAACATGATGGCACCGCCTCAACCCGTATGGCCGTATGAGTGCGATGATAAGGCGCAACCGAAGGTATGGTGCATGGGCCAGTACATCTGGTGCGTCGATTGCAAGTGCAAGGCGGATATATGCGGCAACGGCATTGTGCAGGGCTCCGAGCAGTGCGATATGGGAAATATACTCCCAGGCAATCCGCAATATCAGGCTACTCTAGAAAAATTCTGTCTGCAGCTGCTCCTGCCAAATCAGATCCTGAAAGGATGCACGAACTGTGAGTGCAACTTCGAGCAGCTGGCATGCCAGGATTTGAGCAACGTGCAATATCCTACATGTTCAAAACTGAATCCGTGTCCCATCGGCGAGACGTGTGATTTGAATTGCCACTGCGTGCCCCAGCAGAACCTCTGCGCTGGAAAACAAACCCCGCAATGCAAAACCGGCGCGGATTGCAAGGCAAATCAGTTCTGCGACAACACAAAGTGCGAGTGCGTGGACATACCGACGGTCGAAACGAAGATCCCGGGCGTGGAGACCTACGTCTCCAACGCGCTCGAGATTCCTGAAGACAGCTGCGAGGTATACGCGCTCACGTTCTCGAGCAATGATGTAGCCACGAGCTACAAGGAAACGAACGACAAGGTGCGGACGGCGGTCCCCGGTCTCAAGTTCGACGTCCTTGCGGAGCCCGAGCAGTGGGCGGTTGCGGTCTGCCGCGTGGGCGGCGCAACGATCCCGGAGCTCGGGAACACCGCAAGCGCCGAGATCTTGAAGCAGCTCAAGGGCGCCCCGCTGCCTGACGCGCCGGACAACCTGCTGCCATACGCGCTCATTCAGGACACCGGCTCAAAGCTTATGAATCAGGACCTGCAGAAGTTCATGAACTTCGAGAAGATCTCGACCCCGCTGCAGATCCTGCCGGTGATGGGCACGGCGGATGCACAGATCGTAAAGGGGATGATGGTTCAGCTCTCCGAGAGTATCCCCGCGGGCGTAGTGCCTATGTCCGATGCCGTGGTGAGCTACGACGCGGGCAATCTCGTGCTCAACAACACGCTCGAGCACAGGGTCTTCTCTGTGACGCCGGGCCAGACCTACACGATCTCGCTGCCCGGCGAGCCCGCCGCGCAGCGGGTGGCCAAGGCGATCGAGCTGCCCTCGGGCACCGGCATTGCGGTCCACGTAGCCAAGCTAAGGCTTCTGCCGGCCGGCGCGCCGTACACTGCGATCGAGGGCTACAAAATCGAGGGCTACGAGGAGCTCAAGCCGATCGAGCAGCGTCAGCTCTCCATCGATAAGATCATCGAAGAGGTAAAGGCCAAGATGGCGGCAGGGGACGTGGTGAACTCGTCGATCTTCACCGGATTGACCTGGGAGCCGAACCTCAACTACCAGTTCACGCTGGTGCAGCAGGTTTACACGACAAGCGAGACTGCGGCCGCAGCGCAGACGGCAAAGGCTGCGACCGTCAAGTCCGCCAAGGTGCAGCTGGCGGATAGCGGACAGATGGCCAGCCTGCAAAAGTTCGTGGTCCTCGGCGGACCGCCGTCGCAGTTCGGCATGGGCGGCGGCTGCGGCTGCGTGATCAGCGGCGCCGAGCCGTCTACCGCCTCCGCGATCGCCATGATGCTGGTATTCGCTGCGCCAATGTCTGGCTACATCGTATGGCGGCTGCGCAGAAAAAAGTGACGATCAAGGCGAGATGAGGGGATTATGGGCGGCCCGGCACTGAACCGGGCCGCCCAATTTTTTGATCTTAAATTTCAGCATCTGCGTTCCGATATACCAGCTACGCTGCATTGATGTACTGCGATGAAGAGGCGATCTGAGGCGAGTGGCTGCGAAATAAGGCGATGATAAAGCGCTATGAATCGAATCACAGCGAAAAGGGAGCTCATCGCATGAGCCCCCAGAGCATCCTGCTCACCTCAGAGAGCCTCGATTTGAGCGAAATATTCCTCTCCTGTAAAATCAGCCCGAACGCACACATGAGATCCACACAGGCCGCAACTTCGGCTACTGAAGCACGCGCGATCTCGAAGAACCGCCGCCGCTCCGTTTGGCTCCTCCTGGCGTTGCCCTCCGCTATATTGAGAACTACGGACGCCATCGCCCGCCGCTGCTGATCCATTAGATACCCAAGTCCCCTCGGCCACCTGGCACCTTCCTTGCTTAGCTCCTCTGCCAACTTCACTGACCTGCGGTAGCACTCCAGTTTCTCGTGCAACATAAAACCTCCTTGGTTCGATTTTCGTTTCTCCCTCTCACCCGGGCGGGAGGGAGAAACGAAAATCGAACCAAGAGGAGGAAGTCATGAATCACGAGAAACTGGAGTGCTACAGGCAGTTGGTTTCAATGGCAAAGGAGGTTGCAAGGAGGGTGGCCAGGTGGCCGAGGGGACACGGTTACCTTGCAGATCAGCTCTCAAGGGCGATGGCCTCAGCGGTTCTTAATCTTGCGGAGGGCAACGGCAAGAGGCGTTCGGTTGCTGCGCGGCGACGGTTTTTCGAGATCTCGTTGGGGTCAATTGCCGAGGTTGCGGCAGCACTGGATCTTTCTTGTGCGTTCGGGCTGATCCGAGTTCGGGAAGTTGATTCGCTCAAATCGAGGCTCAGGCTGGCCTATGTGCAGATCGGGGGCTTGCGATAGGCACCGTTTTTCTCTCTTCTCTCTACTTCTCAGTTTTCTCAATCCGTTCTCATCTCACTTTTTTCTCGAATCGTACGCTCGCATCGTAACCAGTTAGCGCCATTGTCGGATCAAGTCGCAACTACTACATCTAATAACCTATTGCTTACCTTGGAGTGTCATTGCGGGCGACCGAAGGGAGCGAAGCTTGCCCCCCGGACGACAGGCGGGGAGGGGCAAGGGGAGGTAGATCGCAGTTTTCCCCAGGATCTACCCTCCCTAGCCCTCCCTTACAAAGGGAGGGAATGTGTTCGGAAACTCCCTCTACAAGAGGAGGATGGCTTCTGGACAGCTTTTTTCTTTAATTCCATGCTTGTAACCGCCCACATCATAATGCTAGTATTCGTCAACAAATGTCGGATAATTGACACTCACTATGCTCAAGTCTCAAACTGAGAAGCGTATCACCCGTCCGCAACAGCGGATAACCCTTATAAAATCAACTGATTTTAGTTGTGCCGCCGGCAAACGCCGATGGCACCTGTGTTGCATAAATTTCATCTTTGGGGGGAAAGCGAGGTTTCTATGAAGCGCACCGGATATTTTGCAATCGCAGCGTTTTTCGCCGCGATACTCATCGCAGCCGCAGCATCGGCTCAGGAGTTCTCAAAACCGATACTCATAGGCGGGGACAACCCTGGCACGCCTCAGGAAAAACAAACAAGCCAGGCCACGCACCTCAAGTTCTTCTCGCACCCCAAGACGCCGCCAAACGCGGTGAACTTCACGGACGACACGGGGCAGATCAACTTTCCGACCCCTCAGCCGTCACAGGATGTATTCATCGGCGACGTCGCGGCAACACCTGGCTTTATATTTAGCGCCGACTCCGCACCGATCAACGCTGACTCGCAGATGCTCGATCACCCTAAGCCGCGCATCCAGACTCCGGTCCAGCCGCTCAACGGCCTTGGTATGGATGACCTGGTGCTGCAATCAGGGAACTTTATCTTGACACTCGGCTTCGATCTCAAGCTCGAAACCGGCAATCAGAGATCTCATCGGCTCGTGATGGCGGATGTCAGAAAAGAGATCGCGAACCCGGACGAGACCCAGGACCTTTTTGGTCTGCCTAACGCGCTTGAGGCAGGTCTTATTGGAAATGCAGCGGATGTGCTCCCTTATGCGCCGCCGAATCTCTATCCC
>JBBAAC010000129.1:0-7059 GCA_041658465.1 bacterium
TATGTTCTTGAGCCTGTGGCCCCTGGCCTCTTCCTCCGTAAGGATTCCGGCCCTTATCTGCTCTCCCACGAGGGAGTGGTCCTTTGTTATCTGGAAGATCTCGCTACCCCTTATCCGGTAGGCCCGTGAATCGCCTACATTGGCTATGTAAACCTTGTTGTTCCTGAAGAGCAGCGCCACCGTCGTGGTACCCATGCCTCGGAGGGCGGGGTCTTCATGGGCCTTGTCAAAGATTCTGCGGCTGGAGAGTCGAATGGCGTATCTCAGGTATGCCTGGAACTCGCCCTGTTTTATATTCTCGCCCTCCTGGAGCGTCATCTCAGGGTCCGTATCGAGGCCCTTTATGACCTCGCCGATGGTCTGTGTGGCGAGCTTGCTGGCAAAGTCGCCGCCCTGGTGACCGCCCATGCCATCAGCCACGGCGTAGAGGCCCAGGTCATCGCTGATCAGGAGGCTGTCCTCGTTCTTTTCCCTGCGCTTCCCCACATCCGAATGACCGAAGGATCTGATACGCATCCGCACCCCACAACTGTCAGATTCAAGTGTAACGTAAGAATTTCATTATAATTCCTTTTCTCACCTTGAAAAGCGAAAATTGAAGCCTGGCCTAGCTGCTTATCATGAGCTCCCCAACGAGGATCGACGGCGCGCCGAAGGAGCCGAAGAGGCGCAGGTCGCTACCCACGGCGACGATCTGTTTGAAGAGGTCATGCACGTTGCCTGCAATGGTGACCCCGCGGACAGGATCCCCTAGGGCGCCGTCATCGACCACGAACCCCTCGGAGCCGAGCGAGAAGGCGCCGCTTATCGGGTTTGCGGTATGCACGCCGAGCAGGTCCATTACGTAAAAGCCCTTGCCCATCTCACGGATGAGGGACTCCCTGCTCGCTACGCCGGCCTTGAGAAAACAATTGCCCACGCCGATGGCCGGAAGGCGTCCCAGCCCATCGCGCACGCTGTTGCCTGTCGAGAAAACCTTGTCTTTTGCAGCCCTGGCGCCGTCGTAAAGCCAGGATTCTACAGCGCCGTCCCGAACCATGATCGTGCGGCGTTTCTGGATTCCTTCGGCATCAAATGGAAAGGAGCCGAGCCCGTTCGGCAACAGGCCGTCATCCACAATGGTTACCAGAGGATTGAAACAGCGCTGGCCCAGCTTCTCCTTGAGCATGGACTTGCCCCGCTGGATGTTGTCCGCAAAGAACGACGGCGCAAGCAGCCTCACCATGGCGGACGCTGCCTGGGGGTCGAATATGACGGGCATCCTGCCGCCTGCCATCTTGCGTGCGCCGAGCTTTGCGATCACCCTTCTGGCCGCGCGCTGGGCCACCAGCGCTGGATCGAGGCGGGAAAAGGAGGCCGAGAAATCGAATTCATAAGCGCTCTCCGCGCCCGCGCCGCCATCCGCTATCACCTTGAGCTCGCACGAGCAGAGCCCGCGACTGGCGCGCGCGGAGACACCGTGAGAGTTCACTACGGCGTAGTCCGTCACGCGCTCCTCATAGCGGGGATGCTGCACGCGCGTTACCCTGTTGTCCGCAGCAAGGGCAGCGCTCTCGAGCGTAAGGGCGAGCCCCTTCTTCTCGATCTCGGGGATTTCGTCAAAAGGCCTGCCGGGATCCTCATCGAGTGATGAAGCCCCCTCCTGCGGCGGCGGCAGCAGCGCATCCTCCGACGGCGACACCTTCTTCATCGCCGCGAGCGCGCCCTGGACAGCCTGATGTACGGACTTGGCGTTGATCTCCGTCGTCGCCGCGCATCCCTGGCGGCCTCCCTTCATCACGCGTATGGCTATGCCGTGGCTGTCCGTACGCAGCGTGCGCTCCACCATCTGCTGCTTCACCTCAATGGCGAGGGAGCGCTGGGTGAGGCCCACGATCTCAAATGCATCGAGGTCCTGGGCCTCGAGCCGAACAACCGCTTCGCGCATTGCGGAATCGAGCTCCATGTGAATTACCCTTTCGAAGCATGATGCAGGAGGCATGACGCAGGAGAAAAACATCCTAGATCACCACATGCTTCATGCTTCATGCTTCATGCTTCATGCTTCATGCTTCATGCTTCATGCTTCATGCTTCATGCTTCATGCTTCATGCTTCATGCTTCATGCTTCATGCCTCGATTATTAACCCGCGCTGCAACAAGCATCTCCTCCGCATGCTTCGTGGCGGCGGTAGTGATCTTCTCGCCGCCGAGCATGCGTGCGATCTCCGAGACGCGCGCATCGGAAGAGAGCTCCTCTAGTGATGTGACCGTGCGGCCCGCCTTTGCACGCTTCCTTATGCACAGGTGCCGGTCTGCGTATACAGCGACCTGCGGCAGGTGCGTGATGCAAACCACCTGCCGCTCGCCCGCGAGGAGCTTGAGCTTCTTTCCAACGGCAGCGGCCACAGCGCCGCCTATGCCCGAATCCACCTCGTCGAATACCGATGTGCCCGTCATTCCGCCGCCTGCAGCGAGCGCGCCCTTGATCGCCAGCATCACGCGGGAGAGTTCGCCGCCTGATGCGATTCGAGCCAGCGGGCGCACGGGCTCGCCGGGATTGGGCGAGAATAAAAACTCCACGAGATCCGGACCAGACTCGTCCCACTCCGCTTCCGGCCTCATCTTGGCGATAATTACGAATTGAGTCTTCTGCATGCCGAGCTCCGAGAGCTCCCCTGCAACCCCCTCGCTCATCTCCTTTGCGGCCCTTTGCCTCGCGGCACTCAGTTTCTCGGCCGCCGTTCGCCGCTCCAAAGCGAGCATTGCCAAAATCTCCTTCTTCGACTCGAGAAGGCCGTCGTAATTTTTCAACTTCTCCACCTCTTGCTTGAGCCCTTCCCTGCGGCTGAGGCACGCCTCTATGCTGCCGCCGTGTTTGCGCACGAGCGCCCGAATCCTGTGCAGCCGCTCGTCGAGCTCCTCGAGGCGGGCCGGGTCGGACCTCACGCCTTCCGCGTAACGAGCGAGCTCGCAGGCCACATCCTCCACCTCTATCCTGGCGCGATCCAGCGCCTCGTTCCAGGCCTCTGCTTTCGGCTCGTACGGCGCGCACTGCGCGATCAGCTGCGCGGCGCGGCTGATCGCGGAAGTAGCGCCGTCTTCTCCGGCGAGCAACGATTCGGCCCCGGCAGACTTCTCCTGCAGGAACACCGCGTGCTTCACGCGCGATCTCTCAGCCTCGATCTCAATGTCCTCGTTCGGCTTGGGGTCCGCTGCATTCAGCTCATCCAGCTGGAACTTCAGAAAATCGAACTTCTCCTTCGCGACGCGTTCGTTTACCTCCAGCTCTGCAAGCTCGCGCGCGGATTCGCTCCACCTCTGATGCGCGTCGCGGAACGCGGCCGCCTGCGGCTCCAGCCCGCCGAACGAATCGAGCATGAATGGATGAGATGATTCGTCGAGCAGGAGCTGGTACTCGTGCTGGCTGGAGATGTCCACAACGTGCTCTGCGACCGACTTCAGCGTCGCAGCGGTAGCGGGCACTCCGTTAATCGAGATGCGGCCCTTGCCCGCAGCCCCCACCGCGCGGTGAACGATGAGCTCCTCGCCATGCGAAATGCCCGCGTCATCCAGTATCTTCCTGGCCCGCAGCGGAAGGGATGCGGCGTCGAAGACCGCCGTGACGCCCGCGCGATCGCTCCCTGCGCGGATGATATCCGTGGATGCACGGCCGCCCATTACGAGCTTCAGCGCCTCGACGATGATCGTCTTGCCCGCGCCGGTCTCGCCGGTCATCACGTTGAGGCCGGGGCCGAGCAAGAGCTCGAGCTCGTCTATGATCGCGAAATCCTTGATGTGAAGAGAAAGCAGCATGCAGGCGAATGCTCTAGCACGCCGCCAAGATGCGCTTCAACCGATTTCTGGTGGCAAGATATAGTGGTGGGACTAAATCGCGCTGCGTCAGCGGGCAAACCCTACGGCGTTAGAGACGAGAAGCACACCGCTTTCCACGGCTGCGTTGGCGGCGAACGCCTCCTCGCCTGTATTCGCCGGGATCTCGGTCAAGTCGAACTCGTCCGGATATTCATGAGAAACGCTGACCTCGGAGGACTGAGGCTCTGCGTCACGATACGTATCGTTCGCGGCGCTGACCACGGCTGCGAGATGCTTGAGCTGCACGGCGCTATGCGCCTGTGCCTCGCTGACCTCCAGGAAATGCTCATCGGAGAGGCCCTGATTGCCGGGCGCAATCAACTGAGCGAGGGCTTCGTCGCTGAGCTCGTACGACTTGCGGTAGAAGGCGTACTGCGCAAACTGAACAAATCTGAGCGCTTCGCGATCGCGGACCTCGATGTTCGAAGCCCCATCTGCAGCGTCGCGGAGCATGAGAACTGAATTGCGCAAATTCTCGAACCTGCCGCCTGCCCTGTAGCGCGCTATCTCCTCTAAATAAGCAGCATACTGCTCCCGCACGTACTCGCGTTCCTGGTTATCGAGGCGGCGCGCGGCAAGCGGATCTCCGAAGAGACTGCTCACGACGTTAGTGGGAAGCGGGTTGTCGGGTAAAACGTATGACTCGCCGGAAGAATATCGATCTGCTGCAACGGGCCTTGCGAGTACACCGCTGTCTGGAACCGCGCTGATGCGCTCGGAATCGTCGCCAGGTGGGACGGCAAATAAATTTACGGCCGCTACATTTATGTCCGCCATTTACCCCCCCTCACTTTTCGCAATGCAAGAAAAAGATAGAGGGATCAAAAACTTATCTGCGGTTATCTGTAATTCTTATAGACCCAAAGCTTGCGTATATCAAAGGGAAAAGTTGTTTTTTTTGACGAGCGCCCTTTATGCGGCTTTTTGGAATACTCTATATAAATCAAGTGGATAGATAATAAAGTTGAAAACATACTCAATCTACTATATAGGGCGCAACTTTCCAAAATACCGGTCGATAAGAAAAAGTCCTTACGCAATCAGAAAACGCCAACCCGAAAGGAAACAAGATGGGCAATCCTGGTCTGAAACCTGAAATCATAACCGCTCTCAACCGATATTATCTGTCGAGCATCGTAGAACAGATCGAACGAGACAGCGGCAACGCGCAAGATGCCAGTGAAGAGCTGAGGGAACTCGGTCATTCATTTGAAAGGCTGGCTAACGAGTTCAGCACATCACCAGCAACGAGCGCGCAATTTCTCCGCACCTTGATAACCGGGGAAGCGGATCCAGCTGCCGTTTACGCGGGTTATCGTATGCTGGTGAGAGGCAAGAGCAACACGACGACTCTCGTGCCGCACCGCCCTTACACCGAGGTCCTCGCGACACAAAAAGGGAGAGTAGTACAGTGCCTACCTACCTCCATCCCAGCGGTCTTTCGCACTCCCCGCGGGACGGAGAATCTGCCCGTGGCAGCCATAGTCACCACGCCGACTCGTAAACAAGGTCTTCCGCTCCTCGCGGAAATCAATCGCATACTTATCGACGGAAAGCTCGCGCCCATCACTGTTGCCAGCCTTCCTGTCGGCGACCTCCGCATCCGCAAGTCCGGTCCGTTTTCCTGCGTGATCACGGACAGAAACGACCAAGTCGTAGGGAGGCTCGCGCTCGTAGATCAATATGTAGAGGCGGTAGCGGGAATCAAGCGCGAGGAAGACCTCGTGGACACATTCTTCATGCTGATGGAGACCGCTCTCAGGCATACAGCGGGGACCATCAGGGGCATACAGGTCATGGTGGCAAGGGCGATGCAGCACGACAACGCCTACCAAGGGACGCTCGTCGATGACATCACCCTCAAGGGAATCCAGGAATTACTTTATCCGCTTGAGCTCAGGGCGGGAGCGGCCCACCGCGCCTTCATGTCCCATCCGCTTTCCGAGACCGTGGACGGCAGTCTCATCGCGGATCAGGTCCGCGCGCTCAACAGGGTTATGAGGGGAATCGTGGAGATCACGGTCGCGCCCTTGCCATCGCGGATAGAGAACGACCACGACAACGCCCTGGCCGTCACGTACTCCGCGATGCAGTTCGCGCTCGGAATCGAAGGGCTCGGTTCCCTCTTCGATCTCGGGAGGCACATCCATTCCGCGTACAGCGACAGCGCGACCATCGGCAAGAGTGGCCTGGATGTCGAAATCCGCTCTGACGTCCCGTTCACATCGTTCGCCCCGCATGCGACGCGCGCGCTCGTACATACGATTTTTTCCAGCACCATCAGAGAAAGGCTCGCTTCGGACGATGGCAAGCAACGGCTCGGAATCAAGTTCTCCCTCGACGAGGGCAGGCACACCGCTACGGTAACGTTTGGACGGCCGCGCTCGCCAGATCTGAAGAGAAGGCTCGAAGAGATAGCGCACAAGACCGGATTCGACGGGGAGCTGGCGTTCGATGAAGGCCTCGGAGGGATAAGGGACGTTATCCTGGTGCCGCCGGCCGTAAAGCCGTTCGATGGCGGAAGGACGTCAGGCGCACCGACCACCGAGCGCACCCCCGGCATATCTCCCAGCGTCAGGGCCGCGTTCACGACGATTCCATCAGCGCCCTTGAACGAAGCTGCCGATTCAGCAAGCCTTCCTCGGGATACGTGCGCGGTGGAAAGCGGCATACTGCCCCACGAAGGGCACGACACCGACATATCCGGAATTTCCGAGTTGGGATTTGAGAGAGGCGATACGATCCCTGACTTTATGCCCATCTTCGTGAGCGGAACAATCGGGGTAAAATAAGCGACTCCCAAGCGAATGCCGGGCCCTATCTTTATCCTTGTCTTGTGAACTGCTGTCGTGGTCTCTATGCCGCCATGGAAGAGGATCTCTTCGATTCCGCACAGAGGGCCAAGGCACCGCTTGCCGAGCGGATGCGGCCGCGCTCGCTCGAGGAAGTCGCGGGGCAGGCGCACCTCCTAGGTCCGGGCAAGCCGCTCTCGGCGCTCATCGAGGCCGACACCGTGCCCTCGATTATATTCTGGGGCCCGCCGGGCACGGGCAAGACCACTCTCGCGCGCATAATCGCGGGCCGCACAAAGGCAAAGTTTCATCACCTCTCCGCTGTCCTCTCCGGCGTGGCTGAGCTGCGCGAGGTAATAAAAGAGGCGCGCGCAGAGCGCAGGTCCGGTCGGCTCAACATCCTCTTCGTGGA
>JBBAAC010000130.1:0-6944 GCA_041658465.1 bacterium
TCAAAGGCGCTATGGAATCAATACATCAGAACCCAGAGAACTCGTCATGGCGGACATCGGTAAAGAGCCTGCTGATGCTTGGGAATATATTGCCGAACTGATCGTTCGACAGAAAAATAATGACAACCTTGGGAAAGCGGCACCCTTCATAAGGGTGGAAGGGGAGGATGCTGGTTATGAAGTGGCCGTATGGCTGAATAGCGCCGTTGCAGATGCGCTGGCACGGGTCGATGGTGGTGCAAAATATGTTCAGTTCTATCGCGATAGGGCAGCTAAAGCCCGTCGCATCGGCGTTGCATTGGGGTTCATCGAGCCGGAAGTACAATAAACAATAAAGCGGCTTTCAAGAGCCAATTTCAATCAACATATTAATGTCCGCTGCAGGCGGGGAGTGCGTGATTGCGCCTACTGATATGAAGTCAACTCCAGTCTCTGCATAAGCATGGACATTAGCCAGCGTCACATTTCCTGACACCTCAAGCAACGCGCGCCCTGCAACCAGCGCCTTTGCATCGCGCACCTGATCCACGGACATATTGTCGAGCATGATTATGTCGGCGCCGCATTCCAGCGCATCCTTCACTTCGTCCATGGCGCGCGCCTCGATCTCGATCTTCTGACCGGGCTTCCTGGCCGCCTTCGCGCGCTCGAGCGCCGCGCTTACCGATCCGGCCGCGGTGATGTGATTGTTCTTGATGAGGAAGTGATCGAAGAGGCCCATGCGGTGATTTGTACCGCCGCCTGCGTGCACCGCGTCCTTTTCCAGTATGCGAAAACCGGGAGTGGTCTTGCGCGTATCGAGGACCCTGGCCTTTGTCCCTGCGATCGCGTCCACAAAAGTGCGCGTGAGCGTGGCGATCCCGGAAAGGCGCTGCAGGAAGTTGAGCGCCGTGCGCTCGCCGGCGAGCAGGGCGCGCGCCTTTCCCTCAAGCACTGCGATGACCTCGTCCTTGCCGCAGCGTTCCCCTTCCCTGAGCACGGTCTTCCACGAGATCGACGGATCGATCTCTGCGAATACGCGGCGCGCGACATCGAGCCCGGAAACGACCAGGTCCTGCTTAGCGCGGATCTGCGCCTTTGCGAGCAGGGCCTCGGGGATCGTGGCCTGCGAGGTGATGTCGCCTGAGCCGATGTCCTCCTCGATGGCCAGCTTTATAAGCAGATCAAGGTTGTTCATTATCTTTGTATTCCCCTCCTTTGTAAGGAGGGGTAAGGGGAGGTAGATCTTGATCTACCCCCTCTGACTCCCCCTTACAAAGGGGGAGGACCACTACCCCACCCTTACCCTCCCCTTTCACCCTCCGGCTCTCGCCTTCGGGTACTTCCTCGGCCACCCACTTTCAGTGGGTCCCCGGCCTCGGTCGCAAAGGGGAGGGATGTAATCAACCCAGCGCAATCAGCGCTGCCTTAAGCTTCTCTATCTTTTCCTCTGACTCGCGCATTCGCTGCCGCTCCTTCTCTACAATATCAGCAGGCGCGCGCACGATAAACGACTCGTTTCCGAGCTTTCTTGCCGTGGCTTCGATCTCGCCCGCGGCCCTGGCGATCTCCTTTTCGAGCCGGGCTCTTTCAGCAGCCACGTCGATGAGGCCGGCGAGGGGTATCACGGTGACCTGGTTTGCAGTCACGTTCGTGGCGACCTCCTTGAGATCGCCGAGTTCCGACTTGAGTTTTGCTTCAAACGAATCAACCCTCGCGAGGTGCTCGACATAATTACCAGACATGACGGCCGAGAGCACGGTCTCAGGATCGTTAAATCCCGAAACCGCTTGAGGTATCCGTTTTGTGGGCGCTAAGTTGCTCTCGCCGCGTATATTCCGGATCGCCTCGACCGGTTCCTTCACGGTGATCTCGAAGACGCGCGCGTCTTTTTCAAACGGAGCGGCGCCCCCATTCGGGTATTGTCCGACGATCAGCATGCCGTGGCCCGGCATCAGCGTGCCCCAGATCTCCTCCGTTATAAACGGGAGGAACGGGTGCAGGAGTTTGAGGATCGAAGAGAGCGCCGTCTTGAGGGTGTGCTGCGTGGCCGCGCGCGACCTGGCGTTCTCTCGGTCGTTGAGGTGCAGCTTCGCAGCCTCCACGTACCAGTCGCAGAACTCGTTCCACACGAACTGGTAGAGCGATTGCGCCGCTACGCTGAACTTGAAGTCGGAAAGCGCCGCGCGCACGTCGCTGGTCGTGATCGCAAGCCTGTTGAGGATCCATCTGTCGGCGAGGTTCAGGTCATCGTCAGACGGCGCCGTCGCAGGCGCGTCCTCCAGGTTCATCATGGCAAAGCGCGCGGCGTTCCAGAGCTTGTTGCAGAAGTTGCGGCCCATGTCGAACTTGGATTCCGAGAGCTTGAGGTCCTGTCCCTCGGTGGAAAGCACCACGAGCGAGAAGCGCATGGCGTCCGCGCCGTATTTGTCGATGATGTCCAGCGGGTCGATTCCGTTGCCGAGCGACTTTGACATCTTGCGGCCCTGCTCGTCCAGGATCGTGCCGTGGATGTAGACGTCGGAGAAGGGCACGGCATTCATCATCTTGAGCCCCATCATCACCATGCGCGCGACCCAGAAGTAGATGATGCCGCGATCCGTTACGAGCGTGCTCGTGGGGTAGTAGTGCGCCAGGGTCTCGGTCTTCTCCGGCCAGCCGAGCGTCGAGAAGGGCCAGAGCGCGGACGAGAACCACGTGTCGAGCACGTCGTCGTCCTGCCTGATATCCTGACCGCCGCAGTTGGGACACTTGGTCGGAGTTTCGCGCGCTACTATCGGCGGACACAAGCTTCCGGACCTGGGACCAGGGACCTGGGACCCGGAACCTGAATCCGGACCGGGAACCGGGGACCGGGAACCGGGAAAATCTTTTCCAGGTTCCAGGTTCCGGGTCCCTGGTCCCGGATTTTTGCAGTACCAAACAGGTATCCGATGTCCCCACCATATCTGCCGCGAGATGCACCAGTCGCGCGCGTTCTCCAGCCACTGCAGGTAGAACTGCGTCCAGCGCTCGGGGTGGAATTTGACCTTTCCCTCTTCGGTCGCGCGGATCGCGGCCTCTGCGAGCGGGCGCATGCGTACGAACCACTGGTCTGACAGCCACGGCTCGATGGTCGTGTGGCAGCGGTAACAGTGCCCGACCGCGTGCTGATGGTCTTCGATCTTCTCGAGCAGGCCCGCGTTCTTGAGCGCCTCCACGATCTTCTCGCGGCACGCATCGCGCTTGAGCCCGGCGTACTCGGCGCCGGCCTCGGCGCTCATCGTGGCGTCCTCGTTCATCACGTTGATGCGCGGGAGGTTGTGGCGCTCGCCGATCATAAAATCGTTCGGGTCGTGCGCGGGTGTGACCTTAACGCAACCAGTGCCGAATGTGGAATCAACGAAGTCATCGGCAACGATCGGTATCTGCCGGTTCGTCTCCGGAAGCTGCACCATCTTGCCCTCGAGGTGCGCGTAACGCTCGTCCTTCGGGTTCACGGCCACTGCCGTGTCGCCGAGCAGCGTCTCGGGCCGCGTGGTGGCGACCGTGACAAAGCCCGTGCCGTCCGCAAACGGGTAGCGGATGTGCCACAGGCTTCCCTTTTCGTCCTTGTGATCCACCTCGTCGTCCGCCAGCGCCGTGTGGCAGCGCGGACACCAGTTCACGATATACTTGCCGCGGTAGATGAGCCCCTCGTCGTAGAGGCGGACAAAACACTCGCGCACCGCACGCGACAATCCCTCATCGAGCGTGAAGCGCGTGCGCTCCCAGTCGCAACTGGAGCCGAGCGCGCGCAGCTGCAGAAGTATCCGGTCGCCATACTCTTCGCGCCACTTCCATATGCGCTCTATGAGAGCCTCGCGGCCGATCTCCTGGCGGCGCTTGCCTTCCTTCTTGAGTATCTCGCGCTCCACCACGTTCTGCGTGGCGATGCCGGCATGGTCGGTGCCCGGCTGCCACAGCGCAGCGAACCCCTCCATGCGCTTCCAGCGGATGAGTATGTCCTGCAGCGTGTTATTGAGCGCGTGGCCCATGTGCAAAGCGCCGGTGACGTTGGGCGGCGGGATTACGATGCAGTAAGCGCGGTTTTTGGGCGCGTCCGGCACGTGGAAGAGCCCGTGCTTTTCCCAGGCCGCGTACCACTTGGATTCCACGGCCTTGGGCTCATAGGCCTTTGCTAGCTCTGTAGGCATGTAAGGTCCTTCCTCGAAATCGTAAGAGGGCAGAATATCTATGGAATTGGCGGAGGGCTGTCAATGAGTAAGGGATAGACAAAAAAAGGCAGCCGCGAAGGCTGCCCTTTATTGTCTTTTGCCAGCGCAAAGCCCTGTTTAAGCGCTCAGCGGTTCCGCGCGTGCGCCGATCGGCATCACCGTCCGGCCGTGCGCCTCGTTGACCACTTCGGCGAGGCCGAGGTAGACCGCAGAGAGGCCGCAGAAGAGCCCTTCCCAGCCGGCGAGCGTGCCGATGGCAGCGTTGCCGGTGATGTCACGCAGCGCCAGGAGCCAGAAGAGGATAAAGAGCGAGAAGAACACCGTCTGGAGAGCACGGTTCTTGCCGAAGGTGCCTATCCACATGAAGAACGTGAAGAGCCCCCACATGAAGAGGTAGGCGGCCATGGATCTCTCGGATGGCGCAGAGCTCACGACGCCGCCCGCGCGGTACCAGAGCAGATAGACCAGCGTGAGCCAGAAGAAGCCGTACGAGATGAACGCGGTGGTGCCGAAGGTATTGCCCTTCTTGAATTCCATGATGCCTGCGATGATCTGCGCTATGCCGCCGTAAAAGATGCCCATGGCCAGGATCATCGTGGAGAGCTCGATGATGCCTGCGTTATGCAGATTGAGCAACACGGTCGTCATGCCGAAACCCAGAAGACCCAGCGGTGCAGGATTTGCCAACTTCCCCTCCATGATCCACCTCCTGTGATGTTGTGCATCGGTTGAATTGGGCGGGTTTATAGTACATCTCGATAAGAATTCAAACATGAAAGTGTAAGATATGGCTGGCCGGCGAGGGGTCAGCGACCTGCCTTGCCCTGGGCCGCCACAGCCTCCGCGGCCTTGCGCGCCGCTTCGGGGTCGCCGAGGTAGTAGCTCTTCATAGGTTTCAAGTCGTCGTCGAGTTCGTAGATGAGAGGTATTCCAGTAGGGATATTGAGCGCGCTGATCTTTTCGTCCGAGATATTATCGAGGTGCTTCACGAGCGCGCGCAGGCTGTTGCCGTGCGCGGCGATGATCACCTTCTTGCCGGATCGCAGTGCCGGGACGATGGAGCCGTGCCAATATGGGAGAAAGCGCGCGACCGTGTCCTTCAGGCATTCGGTGAGCGGAAGCTCATCCTTGGTCAGATCGTGGTAGCGCGGGTCGCGGCCCGGGTTGCGCTCGTCGTCTTCTTTGAGCGCCGGCGGCCGCACGTCATAGCTGCGCCTCCAGATCTGCACCTGATCATCGCCGAACTTTGCCGCCATCTCGGATTTATTGAGCCCCTGCAGCGCGCCGTAGTGCCGCTCGTTTAAGCGCCACGAGATCTCAACCGGGATCCACATGAGGTCCATCTCGTCCTGCACGATCCAGAGCGTGCGGATCGCGCGCTTGAGCACGGAGGTGAACGCGCAGTCGAACGTGAGCCCGGCGTCCTTGATGAGCGCGGCGCCGCGCCTGGCCTCCTCCACGCCCTTGGGAGAGAGGTCCACGTCGGTCCAGCCGGTGAACCGGTTCTCCTGGTTCCAGGTGCTCTCGCCGTGCCTGAGGAGTGTGAGTTTGATCATAGTCTGCCGTAATTATTCAGGATGGGGAGGTAACCACCTTGCGTGACGGCGCCATTCGCTGCGCTACTCGTCGTGAAATCTTTTGTGTTTTCATCCCATTTGGATGTCTTCCTTCGTCAGGCTCCAAATGGGTGAAAGCCACAAAAGATTTCACTTCCTCATACGCTCCGCTCAAAACCACGCCTGATTGTCACGCAAGGTGGTTACCTCCCCATCCTGAATAGTAATGGTCCACCAGCTGTATTGTTAAAAGGTCTTAAGTCCGGGGCAGGGTGGTGTCAATGGGGAAGGAAAATGAAAAGGGCAGCCGCGATGGGCTGCCAAAATGACTTGCGGCAGGGGCGCTAGGCGACGACGCGCTCGCGCTCGCGTTCGTCGCTGATCGTCCTGCGTCTGGCTGCTTTGAGCCTGCGGATGAATTTATGAAATTTTGAGGCATTCCCCTCAAGATGCTGCAGGCATGAAGAGTTCTGCGGAGTGCTCTGATGACCGTCGGGCTCCGGATGTGATATCGGCCTTTCGTGAGATGCTGTCGGGATGGAGGACGCTTACCTTCAGATCTTGCGCTACAGCAGCGCCCCTCAGTACTCCGCCTACGCCATTGTTCCCGACGATCCCATCGCTGTAGGTGTAGGGGGAGAGCCCTGCGCGCGTGACGATTTTCATCGTCGCCTTGTTCTCTGTCTCCCTCCATCGCGTGATGAGTGGCATGCCCATCTGCCGCGCCTTCTCCATCGACAGCTCGATAATCGCGGCGTCGATCGCGGCGTCGCTCTGAGCGTTTCGATAATATGCCCGCTCTAAGAAAAGCGCCGGCCTGCCGTCCGCTTCCACGACCCGAAGTATCGATCTGCCGACAACGATGTTGTCCTGATTTTTTATCCTGACGACCTTCTCTGAAGCGTTCAACAGATAACCTGAGAGACCGATCATGAGGCTGGGCTCGCCATCGTAGCGCTGACAGGAACCGGAATTTTTCGGCTCATTGCCTGCAAGCATGAGATGAATCGGATCGCTGCTCTCATAGGCGCGCAGGCTCTTGATCTGCAGGCGTTCCAACTTGCCGAGCATGAGCCCCTTCAGGAGTTCGATATCCATCTTTGCCTGCAGGCTCGCAATCTGCTGCTCATTCCATCCATAATGCTGCCGGAAGAGTGTCTTGGTTGCCTGTATGAGGGCCTGCAGCTGCTCACCAACCCGGACTTCCTGCTCC
>JBBAAC010000131.1:0-6941 GCA_041658465.1 bacterium
CCTCCACCACGCACATCCTGCAGTTGCCTGGTGAACTGAGCCGCGGATGATGGCAGAAGCGAGGGATGCGCAGCCCCAGCCGATCCGCAGCCGCGAGCACCGTGGTGCCGTCCGCGACCTCAAGTTCGCGATCATCGATGGTTAGACGCATCATGATTACCCTTTTCCCTCCTTTGTAAGCCTGCCCGCCAGCCGGCAGGCAGGGGCTGGGGGAGGTAGATCTACCCCACCCCGACCCTCCCCTTACAAAGGGGAGGGGGCGGAAGGACATCTCCCAGACCTCACGTGTTCCTCGAATTCCTTTCTGAACTTCGTGGCGATTGAGAGCACTGCCGCTGCAAGCCCGTCGGCGAGCGCGCAAATCGTGCGCCCGCTCATGCCGTCGGCCGCGTCGATCATCACGTTTATATCTTCGCGGCTGCCCTCTCCGCGTTCGATGCGGCGCGCGATTTTATGAATCCAGCCGCAGCCCTCGCGGCACGGCGTGCACTCGCCGCACGATTCCTGCGCAAAAAAACGGGCGATATCCATGAGCACGCTGACCATGCACGTGGAATCGTCGATCGCTATCATCCCGCCCGTGCCGAGATGCGAGCCCGCATCCTCGATCGATTCGAAATCTATGCGGCTGGCGAGCGCCTCTGGCGCGGTGAGGACCGGAACGGAGACGCCGCCGGGGAATAAGGCCTTGAGCCTGCCCCCGCCCGCGATGCCGCCTGCGCATTCGGTGATGAACTCGGCGATCGGCATGCCCATCTCCACCTCGTAGACGCCCGGCCGCTCCACGTGGCCGGAGAGGCTTATGAGCCTTGTCCCCGGGCTATCTGCGGTACCGATCCCCCTGAAGGCCACCGCCCCCTCGCGCAGGATGAACGGAAGCACGGCCAGCGTCTCCACGTTCTGCACTGCCGTGGGGTATCCGAAGAGGCCGGCTTCGGTGGGGAATGGCGGCTTTGCGCGCGCCTCGCCTCGACGTCCCTCGATCGAGTTGAGCAGCGCGCTCTCCTCCCCGCAGATATACGCGCCCGCGTTGCGACATATCGTGCAGTCGAACTTTATCAGGCCGCCCTCGCGCGCCTCGCGAAGCGCCTGAGCAAAGATGCTCATGGGTATTTCGTCATCCCCGCTGAAATAGACAAAGACCTTGTCCGCAGTGATGGCCGCGGCCGCGATGGCGATGCCCTCCAGGAGCAGGTGCGGGTCGCGCTCGATGATCGCGCGGTCCTTGAATGTGCCCGGCTCGCTCTCGTCGGCGTTTACCACCAGGTAGACCTGCTTGCCGGGCCGCCGCTTCAGGTGATGCCATTTGCGGCCGGTAGGAAAGCCCGCGCCGCCTCGGCCGCGCAGCCCCGAGTCCATGACCAGCGCGATGAGATCCTCGGGCCTCAGGCGCGAAAGTTTCGCGAGGGAGACGTAGGCGCCGTGCTGCCTGGCCACCGCCAGCTCCGCCATGCGAGGCACGTCGAAGTGCCGCGTTATCAGGGGGCGAGGGCAGGCCGCGCGACAATACGACGGCGCTACAGCGCGACCGAAGACCAGGCTGTTCGATGGCAACTCTTCAGCATCTGTCCCAGCGCCTTTGAACATCGCGTAGAAGCTTTTGACCTCGTGCGCCTCTGCCTCCGCCACGCCCGCAATTTCAGCGACATGGGCGATCGCCTCGGGCGTAACTACGCCTTCCTGCTCTTTGACGAGCCAAAGAAGCGGCAGAAGCGTCGCCCGCTTCTCCGGGTATGCGGAGAGGATCTCGGCAACGCGTTTTTTTCGATCTGGAGTAAATGTAAACATAATTTCAAGTGGTGCTATCGGTCCAGCTCTCCTGCTATGATATTCAGGCTCCCCATAATGGCGACCGCATCCGCGATCATGTGCCCCTGGATGAGCCTCGGGAACGCCTGATAGAGCGGAAAACACGGCGGCCGCACCTTGATGCGGTACGGCCTCTCGCCGCCGTCCGAGACTATGTAAAAACCGAGCTCGCCGTTGGCCGCCTCCGTGTACGAATAGACCTCGCCTGCGGGAGGCCGCATCCCGTGCATCACGAGCTTGAACTGCTGCATCATGCCCTCGATGGATCCGTACACCTCATGAGGCTGCGGCAGGGCGATGTCCCTGCGACCGGTCATGATCGGCCCGCCCGGTATGCGCGCCATGACCTGCTCTATGATGCGCGCGGACTGCTCCATCTCCTCCATGCGCACGAATATCCGGTCGTAGGTGTCGCCGCAGGTGCCGACCGGCACGTCCCAGTCGATGGCGTCGTAGAAGTAGTAGGGGTGCGCGCGCCGCACGTCGTAGCCGCAGCCGGTCGCGCGCAGGCACGGCCCGGTGAATCCTCGATCGATCGCCTCGTCCTCTGATATCGCGCCGACCCCCTGCGTCCGGTCTATGAGTATGCGGTTTTTCTGCGTAAGCGCGCGCACATCCTTGAGCGCCTTTCGGAGCGACTTGAGGCACGCCGCAAGTTGCTTTTCGCTCCCGGCCGGGATGTCGCGCATGAGCCCGCCGATCCGCGCGTATGTGGTGGTGAGCCTGGCGCCGCAGAGCGCCTCGATCCAGTCCGTGAATTCCTCGCGCGCGTTGAAGAGATACCAGAAGTTCGTGAGCGCGCCGACGTCGACCAGGTTCGCGCCTACTGCCACGAGGTGATCCCAGATGCGCGAGACCTCGCATACGAGCATCCTGATCCACTTCGCGCGCTCCGGTATGTCTATCTCGAAGAGCTGCTCCACTGCCATGCAGTAGCCGACGTTGTTCATCATCGGCGAGACGTAGTTGAGGCGGTCCGTGTAGGGTATCACCTGGTGCCACGTGTGCGCCTCCGCCTCCTTCTCGAAGCCGCGGTGCATGTAGCCTATCTCCGGCACGGAGTGCGATATGCGCTCGCCGTCCAGCTTCACCAGCACGCGGAAGCAGCCGTGCATGGCAGGGTGGGAGGGGCCGATGTTGAGGAACATCCGTGAATCGTGAATCGTACGTTCGTGCGTTAGTACGTTCGTGCGTTCGTTAACACCTTCCATTTCATCCATGAGCGTATCCGGCGCAGGAATTGCGCCGCGCCGCTCTTTGGGAAAATCCTTGCGAAGCGCATGTCCCTCAAACTGCTGATGGCATAGGAGCCGCTTGAGATTCGGATGCCCCTCGAACCGGATGCCGAAGAGGTCGAACGCCTCCCTCTCGTACCAGTCCGCAGCGGCGAAGACGTCCGTGCAGGTGGGGATGGAGGCATCGCCCAGAGTGCAGCGAGACTTGAGCCTGATGCGCTTCTTCGCCTCTACGGAATAGAGGTGCGCCACTACTTCGAATCGCTCCGCGCGATCCGGGTAATCCGCGCCGCAGAGGTCGGTGAGCATCGAGAGCCGGCCCTCTTGCTTGAGTATGCGTATCGCGCGCGACCACGCATCCTTGCGCACGAGCGCGGTCTCGAACCCGCGAAACGAATTCGTTTCGACGAGGTCGGCACCGAGCCGTTCCTCAAGCAATTTTATGTACTCAATGCTCATTTCGTCACTGGATCGTAAATCGTAGGCACGAATTACGGATTTGAAGATGTCCCTTTTCGCTGCTCGCGTGTCTGCGCAGGCATCTGCGGCGGCGCGCTCACACCCCAGGCGGCCAGCGTGCCCGGGCTCGAATCGTTCACTATGCTGTAGACCACGTTGTCGTCCTGGCTCGCCGAGAGCGCCGCATACTCGCGCGCGGCCGCATTGCCCTCAAAGGTGTCCTTATCCTTCATCAGCTGTTGATAGGTCTTGAGCGCCTCTTGCCTGTAAGGCTCCGCCCTTATCATGAGCTCCTCGGGCGCGACCTGGTCGTTATAGATGACCCAGCTCCACTTGCGATGGATGAACCAGATATCCTCGTTCGCTCGCGCCCACAGAAGCAGCCCCCTCCTGTGCCAGTCGCCCTTCGGATATTTAGAGAGGAACGCCTTGATCTTGGGCAGCACCACGTCCGGGTGTCCGGAGAGGTTATGCAGAAGCAGGTAGAACTCCGCCTCAGGGGCAAAACCGCTCTTCGCGAACTGCGAGATGATCTGCCGGTAGTGCGAGCCCGTGTAGTAGATGAAGAGCACCGCATGCTCGTACTGGAACGCCCCTGTTCCGTATTTTGCGTTCAGCGTATCCGCCTCGCGCTGCATGCACTCCGGCGAGCGCGCCTTCTCGCGCCCCCAGTAGCATTTCTTTTCTGCCTCGCCGGTCAGAAAATCCGCCATCGCGTCGAGTATCCTTCCGTTCCACGCAAGCGCCTCGGGCGTCAGTTTCTTGTCGTCCGGATGCCCCTGAACGTAGCGATTGAAGAACTCGGCCGCGGCGTTCAGCTGTCCCGAGCGCGCCATCTCGCGCCCTTGATCCAGCGCATCTGCGAGGGCAACGCCGCACCATGCTCCCAAAATGAGGACGATCAATATTGCCGAACATATCTTCTTCATGACGCCTCCCTTGCTTTGAGCTTTCGGCTTTGAGCTTTCAGCTTCGAACCCTTTTAAGGATCCCTTCCTGAATCTTGATCAGCGCATCCATGAGTTGCTCGGGCCTCGGCGGGCAGCCCGGGACATAGACGTCCACCGGGATGAGCTCGTCGATACCCTGCAGCGTGTGGTAGTTGTTGTAAAATCCGCCCGACGTTGCGCATGCGCCGACGGCCACGACCCACTTGGGCTCCGGCATCTGCGCGTATATCCTCTTCAGTATAGGGGCCTGCTTGAACGATATCGTGCCCATGACGAGCAGAAGGTCAGCCTGCCTGGGCGAGAAGCGCAGAAGCTCTGCGCCGAACCTCGAGATATCGAACCTGCCCGAGGTCAGCCCCATGAATTCGATCGCGCAGCACGCGGTGCCGTAGGGCATGGGCCAGAGGCTGTAGCGCCTGGACCAGTTGAGCACGTCCTCTACTCGCGACGTCACGAAGTTCACTTCTCCCACTCCAGTGCGCCCCTCGCCCATGCAAAGGCGAATGCCAGCGCAAGAAATCCCACGAACAGGGCCAGCTCCACCGCGAGCACCTGGCCCGCCCCGCTCGACAGGGCCCCGCGGAACGCGGCGGCCCAGGGGATGAGGAAAACGATCTCCACGTCGAAGACGAGGAAGAGCACCGCGACCAGGAAAAACTTCACCGGAAATCGGCCCGCGGGCCTGCAGGCCGGATCGAGCCCGCATTCGTATGGAATTGCCCTCTCTTCCGGCGATGCGCGCCTACCAATCAGCGCCGAGATCCCTATTATGGCGATCCCCGTGACCGCTGCGAGAACGAGCAGGATGACGACTGCCAGAAAGCCCTGGTTCATGGCTGAAAAGTTTTCGTCGATGACGAAGACAGGCTCCTAAGGAGTTATAATTGCGCAGAGTTTACCAACTACCTCTGCCCATTACAACACAATCCCACACCTTTGAAGGGTATGGCGGTCAAACGCGAAATTGATTCGATCCTGTATATATGTTACGAACATCGATGCCGATCATGGGGGAGGGACATCTTGCGCACCACGATTCTGATCTCCGGCATTACGATCGTCCTGATCGTGATCCTTGCCGCTGTAGGGCCGGTGCTGATACCCGCAGCCACTTATCAACGCATCGTCGAAGCGTCCATTGTGCGCGATCTGGATGCGCGGGTGGAGATGGACGACTTCCACTTCAAGATCTTTCCGTATCCCGGATACACGATCCGCGACCTGTCGCTCATATCCACCAGGCAGCCGTTCCAGGGGATGCCGCTAATCAAGGCGAAGACCATCAACGGCACGCTTTCGTTTTCTGCGCTGCTCCGTGGCCGCATCGAAACCGAGATCGACGCGCGCGACGTGGCCCTGGATATAAGGGCGTCCGGCGGGGTCACCAACCTCGGCATGATGCTGGGTCTGGAGACCGCGCCGGAAGGCGCTGCCTTGGGCGCAATGCCCGGCCTGCCGGCACCCGGGTCTATTCCAAGCGAGGCCGCTCCTTCCACGGGCGCGGCACCGCAGGGCCCTGAGCCAAAGTTCGAATCGATTTCAGCGATTCCTGCGCCCTCGATAGAGATGAAGGCGGAAGAGCCAAAGCCAGCTATTCAGCCTGCCCCGACTGCAGCGCCTGCGCCCGCGCCTGCCGTAACTCCAACTCCCGCTCCTGCTCCCGCTCCTGCTCCTGCTCCTGCTCCTGCTCCTGCGCCGCAAGGTCCGCCGGCATCGGAGCTGATAAGGGAGTTCATCCTGCGCACGGCCCGCGCGGATCAGCCGTCGCCCCTATCCAGGGAGCCATCGAAGCTTATCATAAGATCCATACAGATAGTCCGAGGCCGCGTATCCATAAGCCCTGAGGGTGCGACGGCGCCGATAACCATCGAAAATCTCTCCATGGCCGCAAAGAATCTGAACGCGGAGAGCGGCATCTCGGCCGAAGTGAAGATTACCGGAGCGATCGGCGGCGCGAATAAACCGAACGTGAGCGCGGGCGGGCGCGTCGATATCGATATCGCGCGAAGGGATCTCTCAGCCAGGGGGCTCAAGCTCTATATCAACGGCGCGCAGTTTGCCGCGGATTTCGGGATGAACTTCGGCGTCACGCCTTCATCGTTTGACATGCATGCGGCTACTCCGGATCTGAACCCCGCGGCGTTTCAGCCGTTCATGCCGTTCATAGGCGAAAAACTTCCGCTCGGGCTCGCGTGGCAGGGGATCGTCGCCGCGGACCTCTCATTCAAGGGCACGCGCGATGCAGGCGAGATCGGCGTGCAGATAGATGCGGCCAGCGCGCGCGTTACCTCCGGCGGCATGTTCTCAAAGGAGGCCGGGCTTCCGTTCAAGCTGACCGCGACGATCCTTTCAAAGCCTGCCGCGTTCTCGATCGGCCAGTGCATGCTCTCTTTCGGTGAGGACACGATGAGCGTGAGCGGCGAGGTCCTGCGCGACGAAGGCCTCACGGCCAGGCTCACGGTCGGCGGGCGCGGGCTCAAGTTGAGTT
>JBBAAC010000132.1:0-6881 GCA_041658465.1 bacterium
GATTGCACGAAAATTCCCCCAAAGAAGACAACGTAAGGCTTACGGCGTAAGGCTTACGGCTTAAGGGAAAAGCGCGTAGTGCCCTATGCCTTAAGCCGCATGTCTCTCCCCCACTCATTCTATTATCGGCAGACAAGAGGGGTAGAGTTGCGTAGGGCAGTATTAAAAATAATACTGATATATCAATGAATTAGAGGAAATATCTCGAATCTTTCGAGGGTTTTCCAGCCACCCCCACCCAGAACGCTCAAGATGAATGATCGTCGGTCAGGAATTAAAGAATGACGACCAATAATAAGCAGGTTGTTTCTGGTCGTGAATGACCAATAACAAGCAGGTTGTTATTGGTTTCTATGAACCTCGCAAGGCAGTGATGCGGCAGCGAGGGCATGTAGCTAGCGGGGTCCCGACGGTATCGTCGAACGATGGGGACCGCGGTGGCTGGAAAAAGAACGTTAGCCTTATGAGGTTGCTTTATTCGGTGTCGGCTCGTGAGGCGATGCCGTCGGGACCCTGCGTGGCTTCATGACGAGCAGCTAGCCAGTCGCCGGCGGGGCGCTTGCGGTCAAAAAGGTCGAAGCGGAAACCGATCGACATATAGACCGTGAAGTCCACTGAAGGACCCTTGCTCGTCACGTCCTCCGCAAAGCCGAACTGCCAGATGAGATCACCCCACTCGCCCACGAGATCGCGCTCTTCCCCGCGAAATCCGACCACGAGGTCCATCGGCACGCCGTCCCACTCATCGAGGCCGGTGCCCTTGAGGAGCGGCGTGCCTCCCTGCAGCTGGACGATGAGGCTCCACGTGGGCAAAAGCGTCAGCTCGCCCGCCACCATGAATTCAAAAGACTGCGTGTTCATGAAGCCGTCAAGTGCTGCGCTTCCGCCGTTCACATAGTATGCGGCATTCACATACCCGTGCAGCCTCTTCCAGGATGTGTCGAGCGCCAGGCCCACGCCGAAGTCGGGAGCGCCGCTGCCGAGGCCGCGGCCCTTTTGGCCGGTCGGCAGCTTGAGATCCGCGAACCACGACAAGGCAGGCCAGTCGGAGTCCTCGCCCGCCAGCTGGTTCTTCACGCGCAGCGTGATGTCCCCGAGCCCGAATGGGGTGGTGGAAGCATAGTCAAAGCGGTTTGCGCCGTTCGCATCAAACCGATAGTGGAACTCGTTGTGCGGCACCATCTCGCGGCCCGCGTTGGGAAAGCCGAAGGCGCTATGGAATTTCTGTATGAATCCGTCGAGAAATCCTCCCCACGTCTCTATCAGCGGTATCTCGATCCCGATCTGGAGGTCGCGCGTGAGCCCGTACTCCGCGCAGATCGCAAGCCTCCACAGCTCCATGTCCATGTTGAACGCGGCCGTAGCGTTTGAGCCCTTCTCAAAGAGGTTCGAGTACGCGGAATCGATTCGCGCCTCGATCGTGCCCTCCGGCAGCACCTCGGCGCGACGGGCGGTAAGCCAGAGGTTCTGGATGTATACCGGATTCTGAATGCGCGCTGATATGGGCCCGAAGCTCTCGTAGTCGCGGGCAAGGGACGACGCCGGCCAGGCGAAGACCAGGATCGCGACGAAAGAGATAAATATTGCGAGAGATGAAACCGAAATCGGCCCTCTTGAATTCAATTCACGCCTCCGGGACACAGAAACGCTGGCTGCTGAGATAGCGCTCCACGTCAATCGCAGCCATGCAGCCGGATCCAGCTGCAGTGATCGCCTGGCGGTAGACGTGATCCTGACAATCGCCGGCTGCGAAGACGCCCTCGACCGTGGTGGACATGCTGGCCTTGAGGGTTCGGATATATCCCTGGTCGTCCATCTCGAGCTGACCGCGGAAAATGCCGGTATTCGGCGTGTGGCCGATGGCTATGAAGATACCGTCGCACGCGAGCTCGCGCAGCGCGCCGCTTTTCACATCCTTGAGACACACGCCAGTCACTATGTCCTTATTGCTGTCGAGCACCTCGTCCACCATGGAATTCCATTCGAACGCTATCTTTTTGTTCCGCTTTGCGCGCTCTTGCAGCATCTTGCATGCGCGGAGCTCCTCGCGGCGGTGAACGATCGTGACCTTGCTGCAGAAGTTGGTGAGAAAGAGGGCCTCCTCGAGCGCCGTGTCGCCGCCACCCACCACCACCACTTCCTTTCCGCGATAGAAAAAACCGTCGCACGTTGCGCAGGCCGAGACGCCCTTGCCGTAGAGCCTTTTCTCCGACTCAAGGCCCAGCCACTTTGCGGATGCGCCCGTGGCTATAATGAGCGCGGCCGCCTCCAGCTTCTGCGCACCGAGGTCGACGACGAGCGGACACCTCTTGAGATCCGCCGCGATCGCCTCTCCGGAAATAAAACGGGCGCCGACGCGCTCTGCCTGGCGCCGCATGATCGCCATGAGATCCGGCCCCGCGATGGGCTCGGCAAAACCTGGAAAATTCTCGACGTCAGATGTGATGGTGAGCTGCCCCCCCGGCTCCCTGCCCTCCACAACGAGCGGATTCAGGTTCGCGCGGGCCGCGTAAATGGCCGAAGTGAGCCCAGCTACACCGGCACCCAGAATAAGCACCTTCTCTGCCATGTTCCCTCCCTCGATGCCCAGATGGGCGCTCACCTTTGCCGAACCTCCGCCAAAAAGCAAGCAGCGATGCGCAACCTTCGCGGGGGGCAGGAGCTGTCCCCGGAGACTGGAACTCATTTCAAAACCCGGCGAGGGAAGGATGATCCTTATGGACGCTGGGGAGGGGAACCGTGACGAAGTCACGGGGAGGGGGTTTCCCCCTCCGAAGTTGCGTCCATAAGGACCATCCGTACCGAGCGATAGGGTTTTGAAATGAGTTCCAGTCTCTGACGACAGCATGCCTGCCGCTAGGCAGGGACCCGAAGAGGTGCAGCGTTTTGCTGCAGAGGATATGCAAAACGCAGCAGGGCATCGGCTCAAGTAGCTGATATTCCGTGAGTCGATTCGGGCACGCAAATTGCTATATGTGATCCTATGCTCTCGCACGTGTTTTCGGCCGCGCTCTCAGGCATCGATGCAACGATCGTAAAGGTCGAGGTAGATGTGCAGATGTCGGGTCTGCCCGGCTGGAGCATGGTGGGCCTGCTCGAGACCGCGGTGAAGGAGGCGCGCGAGCGCGTGGGGAGTGCGATCCGCAACTCCGGATATTCGCTCCCGAACCGAAAGACCATCGTCAACCTGTCGCCGGCTGATCTCAAAAAAGCCGGGGCGCACTATGACCTGGCGATCGCGGTGGGGCTGCTCACCGCCGTAGGCGTGTGCAGGCCGTCGTCGCGAGTGAGACTCTTGCTCGCGGGCGAACTCTCCCTCACGGGAAAGGTGATGCCGATAAATGGCGCACTCCTCATGGCGCTGGCGGCGAGGGAGCGCGGCCTGGACGGAATCGTGCTGCCCGCGGAGAACGCGTGGGAGGCAATGCTCGCGGGCATAGATAAAGTGGTGGCAGTAGAGTCGCTGGCGGACGCGGTCGAATTCATAAACGGCGGCGAGGCAAAAAAACCGCCGCCATCGCGCCCCCGCATTAGCGCAGCCTGCGAGGAGCTGGACCTCTCCGACGTCCGCGGCCAGCCCTTTGCAAAGCGGGGCCTGGAAATCGCAGCTTCCGGCGGACACAACCTTGCGCTCATGGGCCCGCCCGGCACGGGCAAAACAATGCTCGCGGAGCGATTGCCCACCATCCTGCCGCCGCTCTCGGAACCCGAGGCGCTTGAAGTGCTCAAGATCCGCAGCTGGCACGGCCTGATCAGGGACTGTACTGGTCTCCCGGACGAGAGGCCGTTTCGCGCGCCGCATCACTCCGCATCTTACGCCGGCCTCGTAGGCGGAGGCACCGCGGGGATGCCGAGGCTCGGCGAGATATCGCTCGCTCACAACGGCGTGCTATTCCTCGACGAGATGGCGGAGTTCAGAAAGGACGTGCTCGAGGTATTGAGGCAGCCGCTCGAATCAGGCTGGGTGAGGATCGTGCGCGCCGGCGTCTCAGTGGCGTACCCCGCCCGCTTCATGCTCGTGGCGGCGTTCAACCCGTGCAGATGCGGATGGCGCGGCCATCCCACGAGGCCGTGCATCTGCAATGTTCGAGAAATGCGCCTCTACCGCTCCAAGCTCTCCGGCCCGCTTCTCGACAGGCTCGACCTGCATGTGGAGCTGGGACCCCCGCCACACGACGCGCTTCTCGATTCGATGCAGGAGGAGCGCTCTCAGGCGGTGCGCGAGCGCGTGCTCGCCGCGCGGGACCGTCAGCATGCGCGATACAAAGGAACAATATCGTGCAACGCGCAGCTCTCCGGCCGCGCGGTCTCGCGCCTGTGCGCGCTCCCGTCGGATGCGCGCGGTTTTCTCAAAACTGCGGCCTCCAAGATGTCGCTTTCCGCCCGCGCCGTGCACCGCGTGATAAAGGTAGCGCGCACGATCGCCGACCTGGCGGGTTCAGGGGAGATAGCGAGCTCTCATATCGCGGAGGCGCTTCAGTTCAGGCCCGGATTGGAAGAGCTCTGACGATCCGTATACAGAAACCACTTGGCCGACATTAAGCAATGATGTACTCATGTACCCCTTAAACGGACTGATAGGGAGGCGACATGAAGAATCGTCTGATCTGCGCGGTACTCATGATTACTGCCCTGCCCTCGCTCTGCCTTGCAGCCGAAAAATGCGCGGAGCAGGCAAAGCCGGCATTCAAGCCCGGCATGAAGGTAATCGCGGCGCTCGCTGGCCCAAACTGGCAGGTCGCGAAGGTGGATTCAGTCAAGGGCGGCAGGATCGAGGTCACGTTCCCGGACGGCGGCAAGGGGAGCGTGGGCTCGAATGAACTCGCGCCCCTCCCCTCGGACACGCCGCCGTGCTTCAGGCAGGGCGACAAGGTCATCGCAAAGGCGGAGAAGGATATCTGGCGCACCGCAAAGATCGGGGAGGTGAAGGATGAAGGCGCGGTCGTGATATTCATGGACAAGAAGAAGCAGACAAAAAAGTTTTCCGAGATCGCGCGGTATCCGAAATAATTCAACGAGGAGATAAAGATGGACGCAACGATGAAGATAAAGACGGAGACGACCTGTTCGAACGGAAAAGTGATTTCGAAGTTTCAAGGTGTGAGCGCTACGCGCACGCGGTCTCGCAAACATACGAAGGCGCGCTGAGGCGTATTCTCCGATTGACTCTCCTCTTCCGCCGACATATGAAAACGCATACTTCCAAAAAAGGGGGAAACATGAAGACAAGCAGAGTGGTCCTGGCGGTCGTCCTGTTGCTGGCGTTTGCCTTCCCGGCCATGGCGGCAAAGGGCAAGGTTGCAAAGGGGGAGACCAATACCGTGGCTATCACGGGCGATATAGTGAAGGACGGTCACCTCATCCTCGACATCAGCTGGATGATCGACACCGCGAAGTATCCGGGCATGAGCCGCGACGATATCCGCAAGAAGGTGCGCCAGGAGATGTGGGATACCGTGCTGGCGAACATCGAGGCGAACACTAAGGGGATGGATCTCTCTTACGATCGCAGCACATTCTCGACAATCCAGGAGCATCACGACCTCGTCCAGACACGTGCCAACGGCACAAAGCTCTATTCGCTCAAGCTCAAGGTCGAATTCACCGCCGAGCCCGCGCCAAAGGCCCCGCCGGCCGCTGTGGCGCCGGCACCGGCCCCGAAGAAGGACAAGGGCTTTGTCCTCCAGCAGCGATGGGATAACGATATCTAAAGGTTTGATCTTCGCGAGTCACAAGACGGGGCGTTGCATTTCGCAACGCCCTGTTTTTTTGGATCATCCGAGAAGTTTGTAGCTTGACCCCCTTCTTTCCTCCTGCAATCCTGCGCCTCCGATGCCCGTAAAATTGATCACAGGCCCTATAAATTCGGGAAAGACCTCGAAGGTGCTCGAGATTCTGGGCCAGTGCGACCCGGGGCGCACCGGCACCGTCGTCGTCCCGGACCGCGCGACCGCAGCGGAACTCAGGCGCCGCTTTTCATCCCGGTTCAAGGGTCGCTGCCACGCGATCCGCGGAGATTCGATCCAGGACTGGGCTGGTTTCATAAGGACCCTCTCGGCCCCCACCCTGCCCGTCGCAAAGAGGCAGCACTCAACCCTCATCGTCCTGGGGATCCTCGCAAAGATCCCGCTGCCCTACTTCGGCAGGACCGCGCGCACGTACGCCACGGCCAGGGGCTTCGCGAGGACGATCATCTCTCTCAAGCAGAACCTCATAAGGCCGGACGAGCTTTGCTCGATAATCTCCGGCATCGGCGAGCCATGCCTCCGCGAGCGCGATCTCATAAAGGTGTACGAAGCGTACGAGAAGGAACTCTCCCGCCTTGGGATCCTCGACGAGGGAGACCTCACGATCCTGGCGATCAAGAGCGCACTGGATGGGTGCAAGGCGCTGGCCGAAATGAAGGCGGTGGTGTTGGACGAGTTCGCGATGCCCTCGCCCGCGCAGATCGCCATGGTCCGCGCGCTCGGCGCCGGACTGAAGGGCGCAGAGATTTTAGTCACCTGCCCCGCAGCTGCGTCGGATGAAGAGAAACCGTTTGCCTCGTGGCTCGCGCGCGCTCGGGATGCATGGCTCTCCGCGATCGACGACGAGGAGGCTCTCGCCGCGCCGCCGGCAAGGAGGCACGAGGTCTCGGTGCTGAAGGCCGCATCGCCGGCGCAGGAGGCGCGGCACGTGGCTCTCATGATTTCGAGTGAGAATCTTTCCGCGCGCGATATTGTCGTTGCCTCGCGGCCGGACGACACCTTCATCGAGTGGTTCCTCTCGGAGGCGCATTCCATGGGGCTTTTGCCCGAGCACCCGACTCTCGATGGAGCCCGCGCCTCCCCGCTCGCGCACGAGCTGCTTTCGCCGGAATCGCTCGAGCGCCTGCCCAGGGA
>JBBAAC010000133.1:0-6850 GCA_041658465.1 bacterium
CACAAAGATAATTCATAAGTAATGTTGGCAGCACGAGACCCAAAGGTATTAAGCCGCCGTGGGTCCTGTGATGAGAGTAAAGCAAGAGTCATGCTTGGGAAATCGGTATGGAAATCAATGCAAGGAATACGAGAACTGCAGCAAAACGCAGCAGGGCTGTATAAAATTCGTCATCTTTGCCTGTCTAGTCTTCCTGAATAAATCCGATCTTCTTTGTCTTCGCAGGCAGCGGGGACATGAGTTTCCTTATCGCGTGGAATATTTCAGGTTTTTGAACCGGTCACAATTTGTGACCAGTTCTTTAATCTCATCGGGTCGTATTTCAAGAATGAAATCGTGTGGAAAACGTTGTGCGTTCCGCTTTACAGCCTGATTCAGTGCTTTAGTGGTTACACCATATAATCTGGCAAGGTCTGCATCGAGGATGACCCTCTGTCCGCGGACTTCCAGGATGAAATCCTCTACGCCTGCCGGAATTATTGAAGTCTGGGGAGAGTGTTCCTTCATATTCCGACTGAATGAGCAAGTGCCGTGCCAGGGGAAAGGGCATAAAAATCAATGGCGCCGCTATGACAACTGCAGTAAAACGCAGCAGGGCTGCATGGAATTCGTCAGGATGAAAAAGCGAAAATAGTCAGCCAATGTAAGGCACAGGAGAGGGCGGGTAATAACCATGGCAGATATCATAGCGAAGAGACTCGATAGCGCTGGTGACACTCGGACCTTTCTCGATGGGAGCAGGCGGTCGGTGGTGGTCCTGGGATCAATGGCAATCGGCCGGGGCGAATACCTTCCCGGCTGGAGGTGGTCCCTGCACGCGGGCCCACAGACCGGCAAGGGCTCGGCGGCCCATATCGGCTATGTCCTGTCGGGCAGGATGGTCGTCCGGGGAGCCAGCGGCCAGGAAGTCACGGTCGGTCCGGGAGAGGCCTTTGAGGTGCAACCAGGACACGATGCGTGGGTGATCGGCGACGAGCCGTGTATAGCCCTGGACTTCCAGCGCATGGGATAATCACGAACTCCGCATCTCGTCTCTGGAAGCGAATCCGCGCCAGGATTTCGAGGGAATTCCTTTTGTGCCGATGACTTTGACTCTTGGATAATTACCACCACATCGAACACCAGCATTGACGCAGACCATTGACAGTATACACAAATAAGTGTACACTGTCTTTGTGAAGAGGAAAGACTTGGAGAGAAGGTTGAGAGAGATGGGCTGGGAATTCTTGCGTTCAGGCGGGAATCACGATGTGTGGACTAACGGGGAAAATGAGGAGTTCGTTCCGCGACACAACGAAATAGGAGAGGGGCTCGCGAAAAAAATTCTGAAAAGAGCCCATGAAAATCCTGGTAAGTGAAGGAGGCGATATTATGTTCAAGGGACGTGTTTATAAAGAGGGTAAATTCTGGATAATCGAAGTTCCTGACCTCGATCTTATGACGCAGGGCCACACGAAGGATGATGCCTATGATATGCTCGTAGACCTCTTAATGACTGCGACGAATCGTCATGGTTTTAAGGCGGATATTGCAAGACATAGGAATAATACTTTCTTGCTGCGAGGAAGGGACGAACAGAGTGAAAAAAATCTTATAGCATTATTGCTCAAACGACAGCGCGCAAGAGCGGGCCTCAGCTTGAGCGATATGGCAAGATTGCTAAAGGCCAGTTCGAAAAATGCATACGCTCGCTATGAACACGGAGAATCGGTTCCAAGTCCGATCATGATGGAGAAAATGTTGCGGGTGATGGGTTTGACTCTTGAAATGCGAGTGCGCAGCAGGGAAACGGAAGAAGAATCGACCGTTGGTTAGAATGACGCCATTTGTGCCGATGCGACTGACGATTAAATGATTTGGGGCGGAAGCGATGACAACAATCCGTACTGCAACTCTGAACGACGTTGAAGGCATTTACTCCTTGATTGAAGCAACTCGACAAAGGGTCGAGTGTTTCTCGCAGCGGACCAGGGAGTACATCGGGGAGAACATTGCGGGCTTTGTAGTTGCGGAAGAAGACGGCCGAATCATAGGCAACGGGCAGATCCTTGTCCTGCCGATCGACGATACGAGCGAAATTCGCTCGATGTGCGTGGATTTTGCAAGTCAGAGCAGAGGAGTGGGGACAAAGATATTGGAGGCCTTGATCGGAAAAGCGACGACTAACATAATCCTCGTGGAATGTGTGCCGCATAACAGAGTTTTTTATGAAAAGTGCGGTTTCAAGCCGATCGGGGCGCTCCGGGATATTTACGAGCAGAAGGCGCCGAAAGACCTGTATGAGGCAATAAAGAGTTTTCCATCAAAATGCGCGCGTTTCCCCGACCAATGCCCCGGTATCATATTGTCGAAAAATGTGTAAAGACCGCCCTTCCTTCCGCAAATAGGGACAGGACAAAACAAAACAGATACAGTCCCTCCGATATGATCCGACCATATTAATCATGACGTTAAAATGGTCTTGACCAAATTTACGTCATGGCTTCTCATCAGCGCTGATTCATTCTTGAGATTGCTTCCGTAGGGTGGAAATCTGTCCGCTGGTTCTGCGGCGTCATCTTTGCCTGGCTCTACAATAAATTAGCTGTCTGAAAACACGCGGGCGTTTCCTTGGGTAAAACTCGCTGACATTATTTGCGCGGCAAAGGGGCTGTCTAATCTTCCTGAATAAATCCGATCTTCTTTGTCTTTGCAGGCAGCGGAGACATCAGTTTCCTGATTGCCTCGAACAGCGAGACGATTGCCTTGTCATGGGTTGCGAATGCGCGCTCGAGAGCATCTATCTTTGCAGCGAGTTCTTTGTGCGACGCAAGAAGCTGTCTCAGTTTTACGAACGCGCGAACGACGTAAATGCTCGCTTTGACTGCTCGTTCTGAGCGTAAGATGTTTGCAGCCATGATCGAACCATGCTCGGTGAATGCGTAGGGGAGATACCGCCTGCCGCCCCATGCCTCTAATGATTGCAAATCACTAGTTTCCTGTTTTGAAAGTTGAAAAACAAAATCCTCGGGAAAACGATCGAAGTTTCTTTTCACCGCTTTGATTAGATTTTTTGTCGTGACGCCATATAAGGTTGCAAGATCGCAATCCAGTATTACCCTCTGGCCCCTGATACTATAGATCTTGTTTTCGATCGTCCTTTCGAGTGACGCTATCTCCGTCATTTAATATCTCCTTATATTTCGGCGCGTTGTAATCTTGAGGTTCCAATTTGGAACCTCAAGATTGTAACTTTTTGAATCACAAAGATAATTCATAAGAAATGTTGCAGTGCGTGCCTCAAAGGTATTAAGCCGCCGTGGGTCCAGTGATGAATAAAGCAAGAGTCATGCCTGGGAAATCGGTATTGAAATCAATGCAAGGAATACGGTATCTGCAGTAAAACGCAGCAGGGCTGCATGAAATTCGACATTGTCCAGTAACCAGAAACAACCTGCTTGTTATTGGTCATCAATGACCACTAGGAAGCAGGTTGTTATTGGTTTGTACCTGTTTCAGGAGGAAGCCATGGAGATAGTCACAAAGGAACTTGAGCCGTCTCTGTGGGGCGATTTTGAGGAGCTCTTCGGTGAGAACGGCGCGTGCGGCGGTTGCTGGTGCATGTCATGGCGAATAGACAAAGGCGAGAAGTGGGCAACGGTCAAGGGCGCAGAGGCGAAGAAACGGATGAAGAAGCTCGTGAGCTCGGGCAAGGCGCACGGAATACTTGCGTATCACGGGGGGAGGCCTGTCGGTTGGTGCTCCTTTGACAGGCGCTCAGATTATCTCAAGCTCGATCGCGCGCCGAGCCTCAAATGTGACGACGCGGACGAGGTCTGGTCTATACCTTGTTTTTTCGTCAAGGCCGGGTATCGCGGGCAGGGCGTTGGGAGCGCCTTGCTCGATGGTGCGCTCAAGGCGCTCAAGAAGCGCGGCGCGAAGATCGTGGAGGGCTATCCGGTAAAGTCCTACAGCTACGGCAAGGAGATACCGGCTGCCTTCGCCTGGACCGGCACGCAGCCTATGTTCAAAAAGGCGGGCTTCAAGCCCGTTGGAAACCGCAACGGCGCAAAGCAGAGGATGAGAAAAGAGTTGTGATGATAATGCGATTTGATTCACCATCTACAATGACAGGAGAATGCGGAGGGCATCTTCGATGCTCTGCATGCTTTTGTCTGATATAGTTCCCAGCCTCTTGATGAAGCGATTTTTTGAGACCGTTCGTATCTGATCGCATTTAATAAAACTGGTTTTCTTCAGTCCGCCTTCCGGCGGCTCGATTCGGATATGCGCTGACTATTAGCGAAGACCGCACGCTCGATCGGTCCACGCGAGCACCCGGGGCACCCGTGTTGTTTTATTAGTTGTAGCTGGGAGGCGAGACGCAGCGGCAGCACGTGGGCCTGCCGCTGCTCAGATTTAATTTGCGGCCATGAGTTTAGAATTTCCAAGGGACATCGCCCAGAGGAAGGCCTTCCCAAAGGGGCTCTCGGAGGTGTACTTCATCTTTGTGTTCCATCCCCTTGCATAGCCCACGCCGATCTCCGTGTAATCCGGGTTCATTATGTTTGCGCAGTGGCCGGCGCTCTTGAGCCATCCATCCACTGCATCCTCTATGGTGTGGGGCCCGATAAAGATATTTTCACCTACGAAGTTGGTTGGATATCCGGCCGTCTTTGCGCGATCTTCCGCCCTGGTGAGTCCGGGGCATTTCTTTTCTTCTTCTTCTTTAGAAGAGGCGGGGATTTTATTTCCCTTGCTGCCGCAGTGCGAGTAGTAGTCTTTATCAGCCATGTCCCCAGCGTGGTTAAGGGCTGCTTTTGCAAGCTTCTCGCTCCACGTGAGCGGTCTGACTGGTTCATAGTCTTTGTCGCCGCATTTGCGTTTGACGGAGCGCGCCTTGTTGACGAGGGCGAGCATCTCGGGGGTCATCGCGAAATCATCGGTCAATGCCGTCGCGCCGTCCTGCGCCCCGCCGTCCGTGGGGATGTTCTCCGTCACGCCGGGGTTCGGATTCTCCTGGGAGATCCCGAGCAACTCAGGCGTGAGTCCCTCCGCGTACAGCGGGCCGTTAGGCGTCGTATTACCCTGATTGCTCGTGGTTTCCGCGCATCCCATCTGGCAGAATGGATTCAAGCCGCCCAGACAGAAGATCATCTGCACAATATCTTTACCGGTCATAAACGTCCTCCTTGTTGGAATCTATGAGCTGTTATCGCTGCCTGGATGAGGAAGTTGCGTGAAAAATGATGGGCTAGAACTCATTTTAAAACCCTGCGAGGGAAGGATGACCCTTATGGACGCTGGGGAGGGCCTGCCTGCCGGCAGGCAGGGAACCGTGTCGAAGACACGGGGAGGGGGTTTCCCCCTCCGAAGTTGCGTCCAGAAGGGCCATCCGCACCGAGCAACGTACAAGAATATAATACGTGACGAGCCGAAGGCTCGTAACAAATAGCCACTATCGTCAGAACGAAGTGACAACAGGGTTTTAAATGAGTTCTAGGAAGATTTCGACAGGGCGGCAATAGCGGCAGCATAGTCCTCCGCCTCGAAGATGGCGGAGCCGGCCACCACGATCTCGGCGCCCGCATCGACCACCTTGGAGACGTTGGCCGGGGTCACCCCGCCGTCGACCTCTATGGGTATCTGGATTCCGCGTTCCTTTGCGATGCTTCGGATCGCGGCGAGCTTTTCTACGCATTCCTCTATCATTTTCTGGCCGCCGAAGCCCGGGTTCACGGTCATCACCAGCACGAAATCGGCAAGGGGCAGGTACGGCAGTATCTTCTCCAACGGAGTGGGCGGGTTGATGACACAGCCCGCCTTGCAGCCCAGCGCCTTGATGGCGGGCAAAAGCTGCGAGAGGTCGCACGCCTCCACGTGCACAGAGATCCAGTCCGCCCCGGCCTTTGCAAACGACTCTATGTAGCGCTCGGGGTTTTCGATCATGAGGTGGCAGTCGAGCGGGAGCTTTGTAGTATGGCGGATCTTTTTTACGACGGGCGGGCCTATCGTGATATTTGGCACGAAGTGTCCGTCCATCACGTCCACGTGGATGACGTCTGCGCCGGCCGCCTCGACCGCGGCGATCTCTTCGCCCAGGCGCGCGAAATCTGCAGAGAGTATGGATGCTGCGATCTTTATCTTCATCCGAATTTTGTCCCGACTGCGATCTTGTGCCCTCGCAGGAAGTCTGTCGCCGGCATCCTGCGGCCCCCTTCGGACTGAAGCTCGAGGATGCACAGGGCGCCTCTGCCGCAGGCCACAGTCAACGCGTTCGTAGCCTCTATCACCGTGCCCGGCTTCTCGCAATGGGAGATCTCTGCGGCCTGCGCCTTGTGCACGCGGACTGTCTTTTGATTGAGGCTGGTGAATGTCCCGGGCCACGGACTGAATCCGCGCACGCGGTTTGCGATCGCAAAGGCCGGCATCTGCCAGTCGATGCGGCCGTCCTTCTTTTTGAGTATCGGCGCGAATGTGGCCTTCGAGTGGTCCTGCGGGACAGGCTCGATCTTGCCTGCCTCGATCTTTTTCACGGTCTCGGTCAGGAGTGCGGCACCAATCGTAGCGAGCCTGTCGTGCAGCTCTAGAGCGGTCTCTTCGCTGCCGATGGGCGTGGATGCCGAGAGCAGCATATCCCCTGCGTCGAGCCCTTCATTTATATACATCGTCGTGACGCCGGTCTCTCTCTCGCCGTTTGCTATCGCCCAGTTTATAGGCGCGGCGCCGCGATATTTTGGCAGAAGCGATGCGTGCACGTTGATGGAGCCGAGGCGCGGGATATCGATGAGCGCGCGCGGCAGGATCTTGCCGTAGGCAACGATGACCAGCAGATCTGGCGCAAGACCGCGGAAGTGTTCGATGACGTCTT
>JBBAAC010000134.1:0-6691 GCA_041658465.1 bacterium
TATCTCCAAGGCGCTCTTTGCGTTTGACGGCTGGACCACGGGGACGTTTGCGGCGGAGGAGGTGCGAAATCCGCAGCGCAACCTGCCGATCGCGCTGATCCTAGGCACGACGATCGTGACCGTCATTTATGTGCTCGCCACCCTGGCCTACTTTTACCTCTTCCCGGTGCAGGACGCGGCAGCGGTCGCAGACAACCGCATCGCGGCGGCGGCGGCGCAGGCGATCATCGGGCCTGCGGGGCTCTATTTCATCTCCGCGGCGATACTCATCTCCACCTTCGGCTGCAACAACGGCCTCATACTCGGCGGCGCGCGCGTCTATTACGGAATGGCGCGAGACCGGCTCTTCTTCAAGGGCGCCGCGGAGATCCACCCCAGGTATCACGTGCCCGCGAAGGCGCTGCTCTATCAGGGGATCTGGGCCAGCATCCTCACCCTCACAGGGACCTACAGCGATCTGCTCACCTACGTCGCGTTCGGCTCGATCCTTTTCACCGCGCTCGCGGTAATAGGCCTCATCATCCTGCGCAGAAAGCGGCCGGAGCTCGTGCGGCCCTATCGCGTGACCGGCTATCCATTTGTGCCGATCCTCTACATCGCCATCGCGCTGGCGTTCCTCGTCTACATCGTCCAGGGCGATCCCGCCAATTCCGGCAAGGGATTGGTCCTCATCCTTCTTGGCATTCCGGTCTATTTCATATGGAGGTCAAAGAGGGCGCGGCGCCTGGAGCTCGATGCGGAGTGTGCATAGCAGCGGATAAAGCTGAGGGCCCGCTTAACAAACAACTTGCCTTGGCTACATTTTTTATATTAAGAGATCCTCATGCATGCCTTCCGGTACTC
Organism: bacterium; assembly: GCA_041658465.1. Classification (GTDB taxonomy): domain Bacteria; phylum UBA10199; class UBA10199; order 2-02-FULL-44-16; family JAAZCA01; genus JAJZQH01. The sequence continues at coordinate 844 of JBBAAC010000134.1, forward strand.
CGCACACGGGGGAGGGCGGTTTGGCTGTTCTAGTTTTCGTACACTGTTCGGTCTAGCGAACAGTGAGATGTTCATCTCTCGGCACGCTGATAAATCCGCAATTTCTATTCACCGAAAATCAAACGACAATTTGTGCGTCTGTTTATGGCACATTTATTGCTTATACGAAGCCAAAAACAACCTATTGCCTATTGGTCGGGGTGACCAATAACAAGCAGGTTGTTATTGGTAAGGGGAGGGGAAAATGAACTCGCTGAGACGGATCCTGATCATAGACGACGACGGAGATTTTCTCATCGGCATGCGCATGCAGCTGCGAGGGATTTACGGTGTGCTCACAGCGACGACGATTGTGGAGGGGCTTCGGCTCATTCAGGATCAGGACATGGATCTCGTGCTGCTGGACGTCGGGCTCGAGGGCGAGGATGGGCTCGAGGGGATAAAACGGATACACGAGGTGCACCCTTCGGTGGGGGTCGCCATGCTCTCCGGACGGCGGGATGTGAAAACCGTGGTCGAGGCGATCCGTTTCGGCGCGGTCGATTACCTCACGAAGCCGGTGAGCAACGACGATCTCGCGGAGGTCGTGGAGAAGGCGGTAGCAGCGCGCACATTGCAGGAGCGCTGCGAGGCGCTCCTCCGCTCGCAGATGAACAGCGGCTCAATCCGCCCCACGATCGTGCAGCGCAGCCAGAAGATGCGCCAGCTCATGGCCGAGGCCGAGCATATCAAGGGGCACCGCGCGAACGTGCTCATCGTCGGCGAGACGGGCGTGGGCAAGGAATTGCTGGCGCGCCATATAAATGAAGAGAGCGACGAGGGCCGCAAGCGCCCGTTCATCGCGGTGAACTGCGCCGCGATCCCGGATCACCTGCTGGAGTCGGAACTCTTCGGCCATGAGGCCGGGGCGTACACCGGCGCAAATCGGCGGCGCATAGGCAAGTTCGAACTCGCGGACGGGGGCGACATCTTTCTGGACGAGATCAGCACGATGAAGCTGGACCTGCAGGTGAAGCTGTTGCGCGTGCTGCAGGAGAGGGATTTCTGCAGGCTGGGGAGCAACACGCCGATCAAGGCGGACTTTCGAGTGATCTCCGCCTCCAACCAGTCGCTGGATGCGCTCGTCGAGAGCGGCAGCTTCCGCGCGGATCTCTATCACAGGCTTCGGGTCATACAGCTCATGGTGCCGCTGCTGCGCGAACGGCTGGAGGACATCCCGCTGCTCGTGGAGCACTTCCTCAACAAGTTTTCGCGCGGGGTGACGCCCAAGCGCGTGACGGATCAGGCGATGGCCAGGCTCATGGAATACGCGTGGCCCGGCAACGTGCGCGAGCTGGCGAACGTGGTTCAGAGCCTCGTGATTATGACGCAGAGCGAGCTCATCGACGTGGAGGCGTTTCCGCCGTGGGTGCTCAACGGATGCAAGCAGGCTGCGGATGTGCGGCCCGTGCTCGCCGACCATCCTCCGGTCCCGTATGCAAAGGACGACGTGACCACGCTGCGGGATTATGTAGCGCAGGCGGAGCGCCGCTACATCGAGCGCGTGCTCACCATGCACGAAGGCGACAAATCCAAGACCGCCCGCGCGCTCAACATGGGCCGGACTACCCTGTATATGAAACTGAAAGAGCTGGGGTTGATGAAGTGAGGGGATAATAATTATATGAAAAAATATCTTATCCTAGTTTTATTAGCGCTGCCGATAAATACAATCGCTACCTCATCTTCGTTTTCAAGCGCAGATAGCGCTGCAGATCGAATTAAAATATGTATTTTGCATAGCTATCACAGAGATAATGTGTGGGACAAAAACATTAATAAGGGCATCTTTGATACCATGGATGCGGCTCTTCAATACGAATTAAAAGATAAGGTGACAAAGATAGATTATCTCGAAATTTACATGAATACTAAATATCGGGATCGCTCGAATGAAATATCGGATGCCACAGATAAAGCTCTCGAAAGAATTAAGGAATACAATCCTTATCTTATCATAACATCAGACGATGATGCGTTGAAATTTGTAGCCAAGCGGCTGTTGAATACGAAATACAAGATAGCGTTTTGTGGGGTGAACGGGGATCCCGTAGAAATTGGGATTGCCCGAACTATGGAGAAACCAGGCTATAATGTGACCGGCGTGATCGAAAGGCAGCCAGTTCTCCAAAATCTCAAATTGATCAGAGATGTCCTAGGGAGACCGACGGATGTGATAATCTTTTTTGATGCGAGTCATGCGAGTGAACATATGATGGATTATGCACGGAAACAGCTTATGGGTCAGGAAGGTCAGAAGTTATTGAAGGATACCGGAATGAGGGTGCGCGAGATCTTTACATCTAATTCATTTGAGGATTGGAAGAAGAAAATTAGGCGCCACCAAAAGGAGAAAAAATTAGCCTTCTTCTTTTTTTCCTATGACACGCTCAAAAGCAACGGTCGTTCATTGACGTTGTTTGAAGTGATGAACTGGGTAAATGATAACTCACGAATACCGGATTTTGGACTTCATATAGACTCGGGTGGTATTGCTGGGTACGGTAATTGTGGGTACGGGCAAGGAGTTGCAGTTGCCAAGAAGGCGCTGCAGATACTGCATGGCAACGACCCCGGCGAGATACCAATAGAATTGCCCAATGCTTATTATCTAAATATTAAAACTAAAAGGGCCGAACAGCTGGGCGTTGAGATACCGTTCCGACTTTTAACTATTGCCGAACTGTTCAAATAGGGAGGTCTTATATGGTGGATCTGTCTGTCAACAAAACATGGGTCGCATTTTACGGAGCCATAAAGTCTGCCATTCGTGGCGAAAGAGAAGAAGCGATATCTGCATTGAAACGGCTCGGGGACCAAGATCGAGATATATTGTCTCATTACCTGGCAGAATCAATGCGTGAAAGTGATGACGGCATTACGAATGAAGATATATTCAAAGACAATCGCGTATATGAAGCGGTTACGTCGCAGGTTCACTTCAGACAGATGAGGGAGTCGTTCGCAAATAAAGCCACTAACATTATGAGTCGACAAGGGCTCGATGATAAGGATTATTATGTGCTAGATATAGGTGTGGGCGATGGCAAACAGTTATGCGAAATCATCAGAAAAGATAGTTTTGGTGGACGCATACATCTTGCCATTCTTGATCCCTCCGAGAGGCTGCTGGAAAAGGCCGTCGAACGATTGATGGATCTTCGTGATGCCAGAATTGTGGAGATTCGCAAGGTATTCGATAGAATCGAAAACATAACCGTTGGTTCATTACTACAACTCTTCGGATGCCCGATGCATGCCGCTATCGCGAGCAATTCACTCCATCATGTCCCATATGAACAAAAAGGGCCAGTGCTCTCTGTGATACGTGGTGTATGCAAGATGTTACTTCTTCACGAACTTGATGCTGAACATGATCGACCTGAGAGGGGCGACGATGCTTTGATATATTCAGTCTGGAGAGTATTCAATAAGTCGATAGAGCTGACTCTTGGAGGTGATTTGCTTTCCGAGTATAAGGAAATTGCAATCAAGAGTTTTTTTGTCCCTGAAGCCAGAAATATCTTGCTGAAACCCCGAGCAGAACGTGGCGATTATCATACCACCAAAGAACAGTGGGCCGACTTGATAGCTGACGGTGCAGGAGAAATAGGTGCTTGTGAAGATGGCGGCTGCGAATTAGTTGAATCGGCTTGCACGTTTGAGAGCGGGCCAATGAAGATGCAGTTTCAGGCATATGCATTCGGCGTGATAAATCCTGCTTGATGGAGAATCTTCACTTATGTCCATATCACGCAAACTGTTAATCGCATTGTTATTATTAACGATTATTCCACTTACTATCATTTCTATCGTTCTGTATGAGAACGCAAGAACCAACATCAAAAAGAAAACGATACTAAGTATTGCGGGTGATCTGAACGCCACGGCCACAAGGATAGACGAATTTATTCGGAGCAGCATTGTGAACGTAAAATCCTGGTCGGAGCAAATAGTGCCGAAGCTATCGCTGGAATACAATAGGCGCAGGCCTTTGGAAGAGTATCTGAATGATAACATGAGGGAGTATGGCAATTATGATGCGATGTTGGTTGTCGATGGAGACGGTAATCTGTTCGCAAATAACACGTATTCATGGGCACAGAGACGTGCCGATGGATATTTGGAGATAGTAAAAGCGCTGGCAAACAAAGAATGCCTGGCCGATTATGGTGATATAAAGGTAGTCGATCTACAATCTGAAGATGTGCTGGCTAATTCGAGTGGCGTAGATAGTGCAATGATAATTGTAGCGCCGATATTTAATGATGAAAATAAACTGCTGGGCAAGCTATATGTTTTTTTATCGGCTGAGCCTATAAAAAAGATCATGGATGATTTGCAGGCTCGCTATCAGACGGCGGGATTGAATAGCGCAATCGCAAGTATATGGGTTGTTGGCGGGCGGGGCATAAAAGGAATTTTTTCTGCCAATTATAATGCCGGCGCACAGTACGGAAGTATTAATAAGATATTCCAGGAGGGTGATTTTGGCGAGATGTCAAATGGTGTTTGGACGAGAGAAGTTGAGGCTGACGGGAAAAAATTGTTGTTTGCTATGACGAATATCAAATCGAGCGTACAAAGGGTTGACAAGTATTGGTATGTATCAATGTCAGCCAGTGAGAATGAGATATTCAGAAGTCTCTCGGCATATACAAAATCGTCTTTGTATAGTCTTGTGACGATAGCCTTTCTTGTGACGATGTTCTCGTTATTATTGGGGGGCAATATCTCGAAACCCATATTAAAATTAAAGCGGTATGTACAGGGTGTCTGCGGTGAGGGTATGGGGAGGGATATATCGGAGTTGATTGTTCGGAAAGACGAAATCGGGGAACTTGCAAAAGCTTTTGTGACTATGGAAAATAATTTAGAAATTTATCAGAACGATTTGCGGCTGAGCGCAAAAATGAGTGCGATCGGGCAGTTGTCATCGCATATTGCTCATGACATGCGCTCGCCCTTGTCAGCTTTGAAGGCATATTTAGGAATGAGTGAGCAATGGGGCGAATTCAACGAAATTGAGCGCGCGGAATCAAAAGCCGCTGCTGAGCGAAGCGTAGAGAAATTGCTGCGCATGGCTAATGATTTGGTCGATTATGCGAAGGCCTCCAATATAAATAGAAAGGCGGTCTCAATCTGCGGGATCATTGATGATGAGGTAATGACTGAGCTGCGAGATGCTATTCGTGAGCGTAATATAGCACTGAGATCCCTCTTCAAACGTACGATCTGGGCCAATCTTGATGCTGATAAGATAGGTCGCGTTTTGGTGAATTTGGTTAATAATTCGATGCAAGCGATTGCTGATTCGGGCGGAGAAATAGATATTATCTCTGCTGAACCGGAGGGCAATGATCTGCTGCTTTGCGTTGCTGATAACGGCAAGGGTATCGAACCCGAGCACCTATCAAGAATATTCGATAGTTTCTTCACTTCCGGCAAAAAAGGCGGCACCGGCTTGGGTCTCGCTTACTGCAAACAGGTCGTAGAAGCGCACGGCGGCACGATAGACGTTGAAAGCGAGGTCGGCAAGGGGACGAAGTTCACGATAAGGATACCAAGCTGCGTGGTGCAGGAGGGCGAGGCCGCCGCGGCTGCTGCTGCTGCCAGTACTGCTTTGTCCGGTACCGCTGCTGCCACTGATTTGAGAGCAACCCGCTACCTCATCGTTGATGACGACCCTGACATCAGGGCGCAATGGCAGAGGATTATCGGCGAGAGGGGTGGCCGGATAATCCATACCGCTTCATCCGCCGATGAGATGATCATGAAGAATGGCTTCAACTTCAAAGAAATCGATGCC
>JBBAAC010000135.1:0-6669 GCA_041658465.1 bacterium
TGCGGCGGCGAGCCACCGCATATGGGTCAGGCCCTGTCTTATTCATCCTGATTCCTGTCCTTAATGGCCTTGCCGATCCCACCGATGCGCCAGCGGGAAAGTCTGGATAGCGCAGCCGTATCCGTAAGGTTCACCCGCAGCGGCGTTATCGACACATAGCCCTCGCGCACGGCATTGCAGTCCGACATAGGCATATCCTCGAAGCCGGTCTCGTCGCCGCCTATCCAGTAATACTTCCTGCCGCGCGGATCGACCTTCTCCACGATGGCGCTCCCGTAGTTGCGTTTTCCCTGCTTTGTAAAACGCAGTCCCTTGAGTTCCTCAAACCGCACGTTCGGCACGTTGATGTTGAGGATTACACCGCGCGGCAGGCCCTCCCTCAAGGCCTTTTCGACGACGCGCGCCGCAACCGCGGCCGCGGCAGGAAAATGCACCCCTCTGTTGCCTGCGAGGGAGACCGCGATCGAAGGTATGCCCATGATGCCGCCCTCGAACGCGGCGGAGACCGTTCCGGAGTAATGCACGTCGTCGCCGAGATTAGCGCCATGATTGATTCCGGAGACTATCAAGTCAGGCCTGCATTTGAGGATTTCGTGGACACCTATCATTATGCAGTCCGTCGGCGTGCCGTCTACCGCATAGATATCCCTGGAGACGCGATCGACGCGAAGCGGCCTGTGAAGCGTTATGGAGTGGCTGGCTGCGCTGCGCTGCTGATCCGGAGCAACCACCACGACGCGGCCCAATCCGGAGAGCTCGCGCACCAGGCTTCGAAGCCCATCGGCGCGCACGCCGTCATCATTGGATACCAGTATCAGTGGGCGCTCGTTACGCGCCGCAGGTTTTGTTCTTCGCGTTATTGACATGATCCGATGGTCGACGGTGGGTAGAAATTTATTAATGTTTATAGCTAGTTATGCCATATAATGACGATAAGTCAAGGTGAAAAACTCCTAAAATGCTGGCGAGACAAGCGAGACAAGCAAGAAAAAAATCCGTTTTGCCTGTCTCGCTTTTCTCGCCTATCTCGCCATCATCGCTTTGCTTGCATTTTCAGGATCTCGTTGATATTCGGCGAGCCTTATGAATGACGCATACAAAAAGGCAGGCGTAAACATCGATGCAGGCAACCGCTTTATCGAGAACATCAAGCCGCTCATCCGCGCCACGCAGCGCCGCGGGGTGATCGGAGATATCGGCGGATTCAGCGGCTTCTTTGCCCTGGACAACCAGGAGTACAAGGAGCCGGTGCTCGTCTCAGGCACCGACGGCGTGGGCACGAAGCTCAGGATAGCCATCGACCTCGGAGTTCTCAACACCATCGGAATAGATCTGGTCGCCATGTGCGTGAACGACATCGCATGCAGCGGCGCCGAGCCTCTCTTCTTCCTGGACTACTTTGCCACGGGAAGGCTCGACCCGGACGCGCATACCGAGATCATCGCCGGGATCTCCAAGGCATGCCAGCAGACCAAGTGCGCGCTCATCGGCGGCGAGACTGCGGAGATGCCCGACATGTATGCGGAGGGCGACTTCGACCTCGCCGGCTTTGCAGTCGGGATTGTCGACAGGCAAAAGATCATCGACGGCTCCGACATCGGGGCGGGCAACGCCATAATCGGTCTGGCCTCTTCGGGCTTTCACAGCAACGGATACTCCCTGGTCAGGCACATAGTGCGGGAGGCGAAGCTCGATCTGGAAAAGAGCTACGACGGCATCGATCGCCCGCTCGGCGAAGCGCTGCTCACTCCCACGAAACTCTACAGCCCGCTCGTCGGTCAGCTGAGGCGGGTGTTCCACATCAAGGGAATCGCGCATATCACCGGTGGGGGGTTCTGGGACAACATCCCGCGCATACTCCCCGCCGGCGTTCAGGCCTCGATATCAAAACAAGGATGGACCGTGCCCCAGCTGTTCCGCTTCTTCCAGCGACATGGCGAGGTAAGCCAGGACGAGATGCTGCGCGTCTTCAATTGCGGCATCGGCATGATCCTCGTCGTGCCGTCAGAGGAGGCGCCTGAGATCGTCTCGGCGATCGCGGCGCACGGAGACGAGGCCTGGATCATAGGTGCCACGCGGCTCCGCCCCAAGGACGGGCCCGCTATCGTGATCGAATGACCATGAGCGAATCGCGCAAACTACCTATCGGCGTCCTGGTCTCCGGGAGCGGCACTAACCTCCAGTCGATCATCGATGCCTCTTTGCAGGGACTCATCGATGCCCAGGTACGCGTCGTCGTGAGCGACGTGGCGGAGGCCTACGCCCTCGCGCGGGCAAGGAAGAGCGGCATTCCCGCGATAGCCATCGAGAGAAATAACTTTTCGTCGCGCCCCGAGTTCGAGGAGGCGATCGTTGATACATTGAACGAGAGGGGTGTTGAGCTCGTATGCCTGGCCGGGTTCATGAGGATAATAGGCGCGACGCTGCTCGAAGCATTTCCCGATCGCATAATAAATGTTCATCCCGCCCTTCTGCCCTCTTTTCCTGGCCTGCACGCGCAGAAGCAGGCGCTGGACTACGGCGTCAAGGTGGCGGGCTGCACGGTCCACTTCGTGGACTCCAAGACCGATCACGGCCCTGTAATAGCTCAGGCGTCGGTGGAGGTTAGAGAAGACGATACTGCGGAGACGCTGGCGGCCCGCATACTCAAGGAAGAGCATCGGATCTACCCGGAAGCGATCCAGCTCTACGCGGCCGGCCGGCTCAAGATAGAGGGCGGGCGCGTGCGCATTCTGGGATGATACAATACTGTAACAGGGGGACCAAAAAGATGAAGAGACTAATAACTCTCGCAGCCATCATCGCATCAACTCTCGTATGTTTCGAGGCCGCAGCAGAGAACGCCGGCGGCAATTTTTCCGTAGGAATCGGGCCAGTGGGGAATATCTTTGTTGTCGAGTCGAATCCGGAGCTCAGCCCGGGTATCGGCGGATACGTATATTTCGACTACCGCTGGTCGCCGCAGTTCTCCACTCAATTCGGCGTGCTCGTCACCACTGAGGACGGGCAGGGAATCTCGTCCGGCGATGACGGCATAGAATTCCTGGGCATCCCGACTTTTGATCTGAAATTCTATATCCTCTCAAATCCCTCGCGATGGGATCCGTACGGCCTTATCGGCCTCGGCGTATACGCCGTATCGGAGGGCTCGAACAAAAACGGGACTTTCGCCATAGGCGTGGGCGCGGACATAGGGCTCGGGACAGACTTCTATATTTCAGAGCGCTTCTCGGTCGGGCTGGCCGCCATCTTCCGTTCCATAGGCCTTATCGATTCCACAGGGGGTTCGAACAACGGCACAGCCCTCTTCCCCTTCTCGATGATGGGGAACGTGGCATATCACTTCTGAAATGAAGCGCCCATCACTCAGCGCAGTGCTCATCATAACTGCTGCAATCATCGCCGCTGCTTCCGCATCAGCCTGCTCCCAGAAGCCCAAGCCGTTCGCCCTTCAGCGCGCGGACATGGTGAAATATCAGCTCAAACAGCGCGGCATCACCGATCCCGCGATACTCAACGCATTCATGTCCGTGCCCAGGGAAGAGTATGTGCTCCCGAGCTTTCGGGACCACACCTACGACGACGTGGAGGCACCGAGCGGATTCGGGCAGTCACTCGACCGCCCTTACGAGAATGCCGTGATGCTCAGGGCCCTCGTGCTTAAGCCGACCGATCGCGTGCTCGAGGTTGGGACCGGCTCGGGCTATCTCTCCTCGCTGATGTCGAGAATAGCCAGGGATGTGTACACCATCGAGATCGAAGGGCCCATAGCGCAGGATGCCACGGAGCGCGTAAGGCGGCTTGGTTATGAAAACGTCCATGTGAAGCAGGGCGACGGATTCTTAGGCTGGCCGGAGTACGCCCCCTTCAACGCGATAGTCATGACCTGCAGCCCGCCCGAACTTCCGAAGCCGCTTGTGGAGCAGCTTGCGGAGGGTGGGAGAATCGTACTGCCGCTGGGAGGCACCGAAAAGTTTCAGGAGCTAGTCATGTACGAGAAGAAGGAGGGCAAGCTCATAGGGCCCAGGCCGCTCGCACCGACCGAATTTGTTCCGATGAAGGGTAAGATCCTCGATAAAAATTAGCCCTCTCTTAACCTCGACCTTATAGATTGCCCTCTTTCTCCCTCTTTAGCTTGTAGACAATCACCAGTATCTCGGCGACCGCTGCGTAGAGTTCTTCAGGTATCTCTTCGCCGATGTCGATCTCGATGAGCGTCCACGCAAGCGGCGGATTTTGCACTATGGGCACGCCGGCCTCTTTTGCGAACTCGCGGATCTGCTCCGCAAAGAGGCGCTGTCCCTTTGCCAGGACCTGAGGAGCCAGCATCTCCTTTTCATCGTACTTGACGGCCACGGCAAGCTCGGTCGGGTTTGTGATCACCGCGTCCGAGGACTTCACCGCCTGTTTCACGTCGCCCATCGCGAGCTCCTGATGCAGGTGCCTTCGCATACTCTTGATGAGCGGATCTCCCTCGTCCTGTTTGTACTCTCGCTTGACCTCATCCTTGGACATGCGCAGCTGCTTCTTGTAGTTCCATCGCTGCACCGCGAAATCGATCAGCGCGATCGCTATGAAGACCACGAACACCTTCATGAGGAATGACGTCACCATCATGATCGCTACACCCGTGGACTGATCGGGCGTCGCGGCGACGGTCAGGACCACCTCGCGCAGGCTGTCCGCTATCACGAGATACGCGAGAAGGAATATGAGCGAGATCTTGGCGATGTTCTTGAGAAGCTCGATAAAGGCCGTCATCTTGAACATGTTCTTGAAGTTCTCGACCGCGTTGAGTCTCTTGGGCTGAGGCTTCACCGGATCTGCGGAGAACACGGGGCCAGTCTGAAAAAAACTGACCGCGAAGGCGATGATCGATATCGCCAGGAGAAACGGCGCTCCGATCTTCACGTAGGTCATGAAGTTGCGCTGTATGTCCAGAAGCAGCGCCTCCGTGGTGAGCTCGCGCCGCGAAACGAGGTCAAAGCTCCCCTGCATGAGCGAGCGCATCTGATCGCCCATGTAGCCGCGCATGAAGGCGATGATGGCGAACGCGCCTATCAGGATGACGATCGTGTTGAGATCGCGGGAGCGCGCCACCTGCCCCTTTTTATGCGCATCCCGCAATCGCTTTGGCGTCGCCTCTTCGGTCTTTTCCTGGCTGCTGGACTCGGCCATATTTCTCCTCTAGAGACCAAGCTCTCGCGCTATGCCCTGCATAGCGCTGACGCCTATGCCCACGAATTCCTCAAGCGCGAGCCCGAATTCCGCGCACGCCTTTATCTGCTCCCGATCCGCACCGGCAGCAAACCGCTTTTCGTCGAAACGCTTGAGTACAAAATCCGCATCGATCGCGGCGAGCTTTCTCGCAGGATGGATGAGTGCCGCCGCTACGATGAGCCCGGTGAGGGGATCCACCGCGTAAAGGGCCTTGGCCATGCGCGAATCCCTGGCTATGTGGCCGGGATGCCCCATGATCGCATCAATGATGCTCTGGTCCACCTGTCCCTGTATCCACTCAGCAGTCTCACGCGCGTGTCGCGACGGGTCATCGAGCGTGAGGTCGTAGTCGAGGTCGTGCAAAAGTCCCGCCAGCCCCCAGAGCTCCTCGTCCTCGTCAAAGCGGCGGGCGAGCGCGCACATGACCGCCTCGGCCGCCAGCATGTGCTTGACGAGGTTCTTGGTCTTGATCTTCTGGCCGATCAGCTTGAGCGCCTCTGCCCTATCCATATTTCAGCCCTTCATTATATATAGAGCCCCGCGCAGATCGAAAACCCGTTTATTCCTGAATCCGGCGATATTCGCCCACGTTATCCACGATGAGCCTGGGCTCGGTGACCGCCTGGACGTCCCCGGGCGTCCACCCCGGCGCCGCTTCGCGCAACACGAGCCCCTTCGGCGTGACGTCGATCACCGCGATGTCGGTCACCACCATGGAGACGCAGCGCCTGCCTGTGAGCGGATATTTACACTCCTTGACGATGCGCGCCTCGCCGTCCTTTGTGGTGTGCTTCATGAGCACGATCACCCTCTTTGCACCCACGGCCAGGTCGAGCGCCCCGCCGTAGCTGCCTACCTTCCTCTGCGGGAGCTTCCAGTTCGCGAGGTCGCCCTTCTCGGAGACCTGAAACCCGCCCAGAACCGTCACATCCAGGTGACCGCCCCTGATCATGTCGAACGATATGGCGCTGTCGAAGAACGATGCACCAGGAAGCTCCGTGATGTCCTCATCGCCGGCATTGGAGAGATCCGGGTCCTCATTGCCGGGTTCCGCATGCGGCCCGCAGCCGAGTATGCCGTTCTCCGCCTGAAAGATGACCATGCGTCCTTTCGGAATATGGGTCGAGACGAGCATGGGGAGCCCGATGCCGAGGTTCACGTAAAAACCGTCCTCCAGCTCCAGCCCCACCCGCGCTGCCATCGCCTCCTCGGAAAGCCGCGGCTGCTCCAAAGGACTCATCGCGCACCTCTTCTCGGTATCTCGATTATGCGATGGACGTAGATGCAGGGCGTCATCACGCAGTCAGCATCAATTTCCCCGACGTTCACAATCTTCTCCGCCTCAACTATAGTGGTGCGCGCAGCGGTCGCCATGATGGGATTGAAATTGCGCGCAGTCTTTCTGTACGCGAGGTTTCCGTATCTATCCGCCATGTGCGCCTTGATGAG
>JBBAAC010000136.1:0-6636 GCA_041658465.1 bacterium
GACTGGGGACCCCGCTCGTCACGCGCCTTGATACAACGTGAGTAATGGCACGCAGTAAGCGTGTTTCTCCCGTTTATCGATGGGCCACGATCAACGGCACGGAGCGAGCGGTGATCTGCGGCAGGCTTCGAGCAATGAGGACCGCGGTGGCTAAAATTCCATCGTTAGCCGCATGAGCTGCGAATAACTCGGTGTCGGTTTGCGAGATGCCAGCCGCAGATCACCGCGTACTGTGGCATGGAGCAGGTTTGCTGAGCGATGAACGGGGGGACCCTGCGCACTTCTTGGCACGGAGCTGGCCGCGGGTCGCCGCGTATTCCGGCACGGTGTCGGCTTGCTGATTATTTAACCTTGGAGCCTATGGCTACATCCTTGAGGGGTGTGAGTATCGAAACTGTGCTTTCGTCCGATGCGGCGAGCAGCATGCCGTCGGAGTCGATGCCGCGCAGCTTGGCGGGCTTCAAATTCGCAACAACGACTACCCTCCTGCCGACCAGCTCTTCGGGTGCGTAGTGCTTCGCGATGCCGGCAACGATCTGCCTCTCCTCGCTGCCGAGCGAGATCCGAAGTTTGAGCAGCTTGTCGGCGCCTTCGACGCGCTCGGCTGCTACGACCACTGCAACCCGCAGATCGATCTTCGCGAATTCAGAGATATCTATGCGCCCCCCGGCGTCTGCTGTCGGTTCTGAAGTCATGGATTTTTCCTTTGCTGGCTTGACTGGCTTTTCTTGCGCCTCTGTTTCTGGTTCTATGCGTGGGAATAATCCCTCGCCCGCCTTGACCTTGATCGATTTGTTAAGCGCCCCCCACGGCAGCGCGGCATGCTCGAACTTCTGCGCGGAGAGCTCGCCCAGCGCATCGAATCCCATGGATCCCCATATCTTTGCAGCGGTGCGCGGCATAAAGGGGCCCAGCAGGATTGCGGCCACGCGAAGGCATGAGGCGACTTCCCACAGCACGCGGTTGATCGCCTCTTTTTCTCCGCGCTTCGCCATCTCCCACGGCTTGTGGTCGTTTATGTGTCTGTCCGCTGCGGCGAGCGCGCCCCACAGGCCTGCCAGGGCCTGATGGAATTCCACCTCCCCGCGCGAGTGATCGAGCGCCTCCGCGAGTCGGCCTGGAAGCGCTGCGGTTGCCAGCGCGATCTCGGAGCCCTTATCGGTTTCCTCCGCAGGCCTGATCTCGCCATCCTGGTAACGCGTGGCCATGCCCATCGTGCGGGAGACGAGGTTGCCTATGCCGTTTGCCAGGTCGCCGTTGTATCTCTCGATGAAGTGCTCCCACGTAAAGTCCGCATCGCGTCCGAAGCCGCCTTCGCGCAATAAATAGTAGCGGAGCGGGTCTGGCCCGAACTTTGCGATCACGTCCATGGGCGTCACCACGTTGCCCAGGGTCTTGCTCATCTTCTCGCCCCTTAGATAGACGAAGCCGTGGCCGAAGACCGTGCGCGGAAGAGGAATGCAGGCACTCATGAGCATCGCGGGCCAGATCACGCAGTGAAAACGCGTGATGTCCTTGCCGATGACGTGAATGTCGGCCGGCCACCACTTCTGAAACTGAGCCTCGTCCCAGCCGAACCCGATCGCCGTGATGTAGTTGATCAGGGCATCGAACCACACGTAAACGATGTGCGCCGGATCGCTCGGCAGCTTGACACCCCAGTCGAACGTGGATCTTGATACGGAGACGTCCTGCAACCCCTCGTCCAGGAGGCTCATGATCTCGTTGCGCCGCACGTCGGGGAGTATGAACTCGGGGTGCGCCTTGATGTAATCGCGCAGCTTGTCGCGGTATTTTGACAGCGCGAAGAAATAGTTTTCCTCCGCGAGCCATGCGGGCTTTGACTTGTGGTTCGGGCAGAGGCCGTCGGTCAGGTCCTTCTCGGTCAGAAATGCCTCGCACGATTCGCAGTACCAGCCCTCGTAGCGCGCCTTGTAGATGTCGCCCTTCTCCATGATAGCGGCGAAGAGTTTCTGCACGCCCTTCTCGTGATGCGGATCCGATGTCTGGATAAAACCGTCGAACGAGATATCCAGGGATCGCCAGATCTTCTCGAAATGTCCGCGCATCTCGTCGCAGTAGGCCTTGGGGGAGATCCCCCGCTCGTCGGCCGCCTTCTTGACGTTGATCGAATGCTCGTCGTTGCCCATCTGGAAATGTACGTCGTCGCCGCATATGCGGTGCCAGCGGGCGAGCACGTCCGCGCCGATCTTCTCATAGGCCGTGCCGATGTGTGGCAGGCTGTTCACGTAGTCTATGGCGGTGGTGATGTAGAACTTCTCACCTTTTGGCTTTGTCATGTCTTCTTTCCTTGCGCCCGCTGCGATCCTGGCCCCTGCGGCGGGAGCGCTCGTCCGCGCTTTCCTGCACCTGACGCGCAGTCGTCATGGCGGCCTCGCGCTCCTCGGGATTCAGCACCCTGCATTTGTCGCACGCGACCCTCGTCTCTCCGCCACCGTACAGCCGCACGGTGCATTCGCGCTTGAGCACGTTGTGGCCGACGACCTTGCCTGGGCCGTCCGGGGCCTCCACCGCAGCTCCAACCTTGGGCAGTCCGGCGCGGCACTCGTCGTACGCGGCGCACTCATATGCAAGGCAGCATTTGAGCTTGCCGCACATGCCCGTGAGCTTCGCCGGATTCGGGGCAAGGCCCTGGTGCTTTGCCATGGAAATAGAAATGGACTGGAACTGCCGCAGGTGCGTAGAGCAGCAGGTCGTGAGCCCGCACGGCCCTATACAGCCGGCTATCTTCGCCTCGTCTCTGGAGCCGACCTGGCGCATCTCGATACGCATGTGCAGCGCGCCCGCGAGATCCTTCACGAGGTTGCGGAAGTCCACGCGCTGTTCGGAGAAAAATGTGAATATCGCCTTCTTGCCCCCCTCGACGACCTCCACCTCGGCCAGTTTCATCGGGAGGCTATACGTGCGTATCTTTTCCTGGCAGATCCTGAAGCAGTCCATCGCGCGCTCGCGCAGCACGCGGTCGGCGGCCAGCTCCTCCGTGGAGGCCCTGTGCAGGATCTTCTTTGCGTTGGTCGGCAGCTCGTTCTCGGCCACGTCGTGCGGGGCCACTGCGATCAATGCGATCGCAGTGCCGCCCTCGGACTCGACCATAACGGCCTCGTCTTTTTTCAGGGAAGCATCGCCGGTGACGAACGTGTAGATCTTCCCTGCGCGCCGGAACTGCACGCCAGCTGCAAGCTTTACGGTGTCATTCATTGGCGGGAGAGCGTAAACAGAAGCTGCTCAAACATCAACTGTTTATTTGCCGAGGTCTCGGCGGCAAGCCTTGTGCTATCGATCTCAGCGAGGCAGCGGATGGCGTGCTCCGTGGTGCAGGATCCCGCTGGCCCGGCCGCCTCTGGATGTATGACGTCGTCCTTTTCATGCGTCGCCTGGAAGCGGAGCACGTCCCTGTAGAAGCTGGCCAGCAGGTCGAATATGAGGAGCGTGCGCGAAGGGTCCAGATCCTTCCATGCCTGTGCGGTCTCGAAGATATCGGCGCTGGAGGCCCTGCTTGTAAGCGCCAGGAAACGGCCGAGCACGGCCTCCACGAACTCCGGGTCCAGCGCCTCCGCGGTGCCGAGGCTCCCGCCCGCGAGCCTTGCTATGCGCATCGCCTCGCGCTCCGGGAGCTGCTTTCTCAAGATGAGCGCCTCCGCGAGCATGGAATCCGGCAGGGGCGAGAACGGCATGTGCTGGCAGCGGGAGCGGATCGTGGGGAGGAGCCTCTCTGGAAACGGCGTGATCATGATGAAATGCGTGCGATCGGGAGGCTCCTCCAGGATCTTGAGCAGCGAGTTTGCGGCCGCGTCCACGAGCCGGTCCGCGCCGTCTATGATCGCTATCTTCGCCGGCGCCTCGAGCGGATGAAACTGCAGATCCGCCTTAAGCTCACGCAGGGGGTCGATCTTGATGCTCTGCACGGCGCCGCGCTCGGATTCCATGGGTTCTATCAGAAAAAAATCCGGATGGTTGTGCCCCGTGAGCTTATGGCAGGGAACGCAGTCGCCGCAGGGATCCCAGTCGCGCTCCCTCGCAGCCAGGCAGAACAGGGAGGCCGCGAAAGTATCTGCCACGCGGCGCTTGCCTATGCCGCGAGGGCCGGTGAAGAGATATGCATTGGGCAGACGGCCGCCGTCCAGCGCGCGCCTGAGCTGTTCGATCTGCCTCGTATGTCCGATGATATTTGACCACATATGATATGACTCATTCCCTCCCTTTGTAAGGGAGGGTTAGGGAGGGTAGCTCGCGATCTACCCCCTGTTGTCCCCCTTTCAAAGGGGGACGATATCCGAAAGTTTCAAAAATCCATCCACGACGGCGATTACCTCTGTGCTCACATGCTCGATGCTTCCCGATGCCTCGACGATCTTGACGCGGTCTGGTTCGGACTTTGCAATTTCAAGATAGCCCTGGCGCACGCGCTCGTGAAAGTCCATGGCCTCGCGCTCGAATCGGTCCTCGTGCGCCTGCTGCTCGCCACGGGCTATGCGCGCGTGCGCTCGGCCCAGGCCATCGGCAGGCGCGCAGTCGAGCAGGATCGTGAGATCCGGCATGAGCCCGCCCGTCGCGATGCGATGGACCTCTCCTATCGACTTTGGATCGATCCTGCGCGCCGCGCCCTGGTATGCGGTCGTGGCGTCCGCGTATCTGTCGCAGAGCACGACCTTGCCCGTGTCAAGCGCGGGGCGGATGATCTCCGCTATGTGCTGACAGCGCGCAGCGGCGTAGAGCAGGAGCTCCGCGACCGGCGCCATCCCGTCGTGCGAGGAATCGAGGAGCACGGACCTGATGCGTTCGCCGATCGCCGTGCCGCCCGGCTCGCGCGTGAGCACGACCGTGCGACCTGACTTGCGCAGGTGCTCTGCCAGGAGCTTTATCTGCGTAGTCTTGCCGCAACCTTCAATGCCTTCAAATGTGATGAATGCTCCGGTCATCGATTAATTTCCATTTCATCTGGCGCCAGGTGTCATTTACAGACGGAATAACGGAGAAGGGATGTCTCCCTGTTCGACGGCGCCATTCGCTCCGTTATTGATCTTTAACTTGTAATGGATACATCTTTGGTCCCACGTTTTTTCCCCTCCTTTGTAAGGAGGGGCCAGGGGAGGTAGATCTGGATTGCATCAGCGGTCTACCCCTCCCATCCTCCCCTTACAAAGGGGAGGGGGTCGCGTGTACCCATTACAAGTTAAAGATCAATATTACAATTTAATGAGGAGCGCGATGAATGGGTTACTAGTTGATAGTGCGCTTTGTCACAAGGTTTTTCGGCTATAGAAAAAGGCCCTGCGGGTGCAGGGCCTGCGATTATGCTGCCTTGTATGACGCATCATAGTTCGGGAATAATATTACTGCAGGATGCACATGCAGTGCTTTGGCAAGGATTATGGCGCGTTCCCGTCCAATCTGCTGCCGCCCTTTTTCCATATTCGATATATTCGCCTGAGCAATCCCGGTGAGTTTTGCCAGATCGTTCTGGGATAAACCCTGGAGCTCTCTCAATGCAGCGAGCATCTCGCCGGGCGTTGCAGCAATGGTATCTTTTGAGTCGACGAATTCCGATTTTTTTATCTTCTTCACGGTTGTCCTCCTTAATAAGAATGAGGATTTATCTCGACTACATAAATTACAAATGTGTCACGCTCCATGGTGTAGATGACCCTCCACTGTTTCGACAATCTCGAGGATCTGAAACCTGACAATTTGCCTTTGAGCGCTTCATCGTGAAATCCTTTTATTACCCTAAGTCCTCTCGGGCCTTCCAATTCAACTATTCTTTTCCACGCGAGATAATTAACCTGAACCTGATGTGGTGCCTTACGCAATACCTTTTCGACCGAAAAAAAGGCCCTGCGGGTGCAGGGCCTTGGATTCTTTGTGTCATCGCGAGCCCCCCGAAGGACGCGGCGATCTCCTGAGTTACTTCTTGCGCCTGATTCCGATCGGGATAAGTGCGGCTACCGCTACGAGCCATGAGAGCAGGTTCGTGTGTGCCGCAGGCACCATGCTGCACCCGCTGGCTGTATCTGCATGAGGTCCGCTGCTGCCAGAGAGCTCCTCTTCGTCGATCGATGAATCATCTGCGCTGGCGGCAGCGACAGGTTCCGGGGTCACTGCAGGATCGGGATCCGGGTCATTGCTGTCGTCCTCAATTACCTTGAACAAGGACGGATCAAGTACCCCGTATATCGCCCCAATCAGATTGGACGTCTTAATAGGGATGTATGGACTCGAAGTCCAATCATTGAATCCTGGTATTTTGGATCTGAATTCAAAGATTCCACCGCCTACACCAAACTTTAGCGCCTCAGCATTCATCTTCTCGATCCATGAGGACTCGACCGCGCAGCTGAATGTGCATGAGCTGGGCGCATTGTCGTTAGTCACACTGCACGTAGCCAGCGCATTGTAATCCTCAGGCTTCTGACTATATGGATGATTGGGATCGCCGGAATGGACATAATCGGAGCGGAATACCACGGTCTTTACGAATTCACCGCAGGTCACAGCTGTCCCAACGTTAGTTGAATAGATTCAACTGGTTAGCGATAGTGGTGATATTTGCATCATCGTCATCGCCCTCCAGGGCTTGTAAAATCGGTGTTTTCTCGAAAAGTGTAACGCTGAGCA